>CADBRM010000072.1 GCA_902797085.1 uncultured Methanobacteriaceae archaeon | reverse complement strand
GCAGAATTACCAATTGCACCAGTAAAAAGATTACTCAAAAATGCAGGTGCTGCAAGAATCAGTGACAGTGCTGCTGAAGAACTTGCTAACGTATTAGAAGCATACGGAGAAGAAATCGCAGCAGATGCTACCAAATTAGCTAAACACGCTGGTAGAAAAACTGTAAAAGCAGAAGATATCAAATTAGCAATATAATTTTTTATCTTTTACTTTTTTTCTTTTCTAACTAATTTTATTAACTATTTTTACTTATTTTCTAATTTTAAGGATTATTATTAATTTTTTATTTCGAATATTTCCGTTTTTGATATACGTTTTTTAAAAATATTTATATACTATAGACAACACAGTATTATTTAGAGTTAAAATGTTAAATTTTTAACATTAATGAATAAATTTATACATTATTTTAAGTGATTATTATGGATTATAAAATAGAATTATCATCAGATGAAGTAGCAAAAAATTGGTATAACATTAACGCTGATTTGCCAGTAGAGTTACCAGCACCAAAAAACAGTGAAGGAAAAGATCAGTTGTCCACATTGCCTGATATTTTCGTTGGGGAATGTTTAAAACAGGAAATGACTACTGACAGATACGTAAAAATTCCAAATGAAGTAAGGGAATTATATCAAAGATTGGGCAGACCAACACCATTATGTAGAGCCAAAGGATTGGAAGAAAAACTTAACACACCGGCAAAAATCTACTATAAAAGGGAAGACACCTCACCAACAGGAAGTCACAAATTAAACAGTGCAATAGCACAGGCATACTATGCTAAGAAGGAGGGTGTGGAAAGATTAACTACAGAGACAGGTGCCGGCCAATGGGGAACAGCATTATCATTAGCAGCATCACTCATGGACTTGGAAGCAACAGTATACATGGTAAAAGTATCATTCAACCAAAAACCATTCAGAAAAACAATCATGCAATTATATGACGGAAACGTGTATGCATCACCGAGTACACATACAGAAGTAGGAAGACAGATTTTAGAAAAATCACCGGACCATCCTGGATCATTGGGAATAGCAATTTCCGAAGCAGTGGAAGATGCATTAAGTGATGAAAAAGTAAAATACACATTAGGAAGTGTACTTAACCATGTAATATTACATCAAACAGTTATTGGACAGGAAATTCAGACACAACTGGAAAAGGTTGAAGAAACACCCGATACAATGATTGCATGTGTAGGTGGAGGAAGTAACTTCGGAGGAGCATTGTTCCCATTCATGAAGGATAAAATTAAAGGAAATACCGATACCGAATTCATTGCAGCAGAACCATCAGCATGCCCATCACTATCTGAAGGTGAATACAGATATGACTTTGGAGACGAAGTGGGATTCACACCATTATTCAAAATGTTCACCTTGGGACATGAATTTGTTGCACCATCAGTTCACGCCGGTGGATTAAGATACCATGGAATGAACGCACAAGTATCTCTATTAGCAAATGAAGGTTACATTACTCCAAGAACAGCACATCAAAAAGATGTATTCGCAGCAGGAAAAATGTTTGCACAATGCGAAGGAGTAGTGCCTGCACCAGAAACCTGTCACGCAGTAAGAATTGCAATAGAGGAAGCACAAAAATGTAAACAGACAGGAGAAGAAAAAACTATTGTACTAAACTTCTCAGGTCATGGATTACTTGACTTCAAAGGATACGAAAGTTTCCTTGATGGTTCATTAGAAAACAGTTAGATGTTTAAATCTAATTACCATTTTCACCACCATTTTTACCACTTTTATTTTAAATCTTTTTAATATTCTGATCTGTTTTTTCCATTGATTTTTGTAATAAGATTAGTATTATTGTATTTAATCGACATAGTATAATTAGGAGGGGAAAATTATGGTCGATTCTATTAAAATTAGATGTGCTAGAGTACATAACCTGAAAAATGTTGATGTTGATATTCCATTGGGGAAGATTGTTGCAATTGCAGGAGTATCCGGTAGCGGCAAATCATCCCTTGCATTGGGAGTATTATATGCTGAAGGTTCTAGAAGGTATTTGGAAGCCTTATCCACCTATACCCGTCGAAGAATCACCCAAAGTGCGAAGGCTAAAGTAGATAGTATAGAACATGTTCCTGCAGCTCTGGCATTACACCAAAGACCTAATGTTCCCGGAATAAGGAGTACTTTCGGTACTTCTACTGAACTGTTGAACTCTTTAAGATTATTGTATTCACGTTGCGGCAATTACACTTGTCCTAACGGTCATTTACTTGAGGCTTCATTAAATGTTGCAAGGGAATTGCCTTTGAAATGTCCTGAGTGTGGTGTGGAGTTCTATGCTTTGGGAGCAGAGGAGTATGCATTTAATAGTGACGGTGCATGTTCTAAGTGTTCCGGTACGGGTATCATGAGGGATGTTAACATAAATTCATTGGTTCCTGATGAGACATTGACTCTTGAGGAGGGTGCAGTCAAGCCTTGGTCTATGTTTGGATTATCTTCCATGCCATTGGTTGCCAAGGAACTGGGAGTTAGAATTGATGTTCCCTTTAGGGACTTAACTGATGAGGAGAGGGACATAGTATATCATGGTGAAGAAGTATCCAGGAAGGTATTGATTCCCGCCAACGGTAAGGCCTTTGATGTTAATTTCAAATATCGTAATGCAATTGAATCTGTACGTGTAGCATTAAAAAAGGCTAAGAATGAGAAGGGATTAACTAGAATAAACAAGTACTTGGTAACCAGGGAATGTGATGAATGTCACGGATCACGTATCAATAGAAAAGCTAACCAAACTTTGCTCAACAGCATTAACATTACTGAAGCTTCCAAACTTACATTGGATGAAATGATTGAATGGTTGCCAGAGTGTATAAGTTCATTGCCTGATGAGATGAAAGCTATGGCGGAAGCCATTGCCGAAGAGTTTATGGACAATGCTAATGCTCTTAGGGAGTTGGGATTGGGATACCTGTCCTTGGACAGACCAAGCTCCACTTTGTCTACAGGTGAACTTCAAAGGGTGCAACTTGCCAGAACAATAAGAAATCAGACAACAGGAGTATTATATGTTTTGGATGAACCGTCCATAGGTTTGCATCCATCCAACATTGACGGATTAATACATGTTATGAAGGAATTAGTGTCTAATGGCAATAGCGTTATCCTGGTGGATCATGATATCAGAATATTGGACGCTGCTGATTATATGATTGAAATTGGTCCGGCTTCCGGTGTTGATGGTGGAAACATAATAGCATCAGGTTCCATTGATGATATTAAATCACATTCCAATTCCATTATAGGAAAATATTTGGCAAAAAAAGAGGATGTCATTGTTCGCAGGAAATCATCCGTAGAGGAGTTATTTGATTATGGAAGCATTAAAATTTCAACCAGTCCTATACATACGGTTGGTAACTTGGATTTGGAAATACCTAAGGGTAAGTTAACAGTCATTACTGGCGTATCAGGCAGTGGAAAAACAACACTGATACTTGAAAGTCTATATCCTGCTATAAATAATTTAATTAATGATGAAAAGTTACCAGAACATGTCAATTTTGTGGAGGCCGAAGGAATAACTAAGGTGAACCTTATTGATGCAAGTCCTATTGGAAAAAATGTACGAAGTACCCTTGCAACATACAGTGGCATACTAACCGATATGAGAAAGTTATACTCAAGTCTTGAAGAGGCCAGGGATAAAAAGCTTAATTTGAAGGACTTTTCATACAATACGGGAAAATTGAGGTGTCCCACTTGTAACGGTACTGGACAGATTAGTATGGATGTACAGTTCTTGCCCGATGTAGAAATTGCCTGTCCTGATTGTGATGAATTGAGATACTCCGATGAAGTTGATGAAATTAAATATCATGGTTTTTCAATTAGGGATGCCATGGCATTAACAATCAGTGAAGCCCTGATTCATTATGAAGCTGATTCCAGGATGTATCGTAAACTCAAAACATTGGATGATATGGGATTGGGGTATCTTACACTTGGCGAATCAACTCCTGCATTGTCTGGTGGCGAAGCTCAAAGACTTAAGTTATCTGCACATATAGGTAAGAAACAGAAGGAATCCCTGTTTATTTTTGACGAACCGACCATCGGATTGCATCCCGCTGATGTTAAGTCATTGATTAGGGTGTTTGATTCACTGATAGATAATGGCGCTACAGTGGTGATAATTGAACATGACATTGACCTGATAAGGAATGCAGACTATATCATTGATATGGGTCCGGGCGGTGGATTGGATGGTGGAAGAGTGGTTGCAGAAGGTACAATAGACGATATTGTCAATTCCAATGAAAGTGTCACGGGAAAGTATTTAAAAGAGTAAAAAAGGGGTATGGGTGGTTAATGTAGTATTATTTACTTCGTTACGTATTTGTTTTTTTGTTTGAAGAGTAATGCTGCGAATATGATTACCAGTACTGATCCAACGTTATGTACCAGTGCACCAGTGATTGGCGTCAGTATTCCCATTATACCAAGTACCATTGCAATGGTGTTCAGTACCAGTGAGAATGTTATTCCGACATTTATTGTATTGATGGTTTTTCTTGACATATCCAATACGAATGGCAGATAGTCTATGTTTCCGTTCATGAATACCATGTCTGATGAGTCAATAGTAATGTCGCTGCCTACATCTCCCATCGCCAGACCAACATTTGCCTTTTTCATTGCAGAAGCATCGTTTATTCCATCACCAATCATTATTACCTCCTTATTTTTTGATTGTTCCTCTCTGATAAAGCTCAGTTTTGTTTCAGGTAAACAATTTGGATACACTTCGTCTATATCCAATTGTTCTGCAATGTCTTTTGCTACTTCTTCATTATCACCAGTCAATAGTACTGTGTTGTATTTTTCAGACAATATGTCAACGGTATTTTTAATTTTTTCTCTTAGTGTATCCTTGATGTAAGTTACGCCCAGGAATTTGTCATCATAGTACGTGTATATTTCCGTTGATGCATTGACAATATTTTCTTCAGGTATTGCCGGCAATTCCAGATTATATTTGCTGAAGAGTTTTTTGTTGCCCACCAGTACTGGTTTGTCATTCAGGTATCCTTTAATACCCATTCCTAATTCTATTTCGGAATCATCTATTTTATAGTAGTCATTTTTATTGTAGTGTTCGAGTATTGCCTGTGCCAATGGGTGTTCGGAGTATGATTCTAGTGATGCTGTGATTTTCATGAATTCCTCCTCATTGCAATCTATTGCCTGTTTTGATACTACCTTTGGAATTCCTGTTGTCAGTGTTCCTGTTTTATCGAATATTATTTCATCGGCAGCATGCATTGATTCCAATACTGCGGGATTCTTTACCAGTATACCATTTTGTGATAAATTACCGATTGCCGCTATTATTGCTGTAGGCGTTGCCAGTATCAATGCACATGGGCAGAATACTACAAGAACTGTTACGGCTCTAATAATGTCTCTTGTAAATATTAACGTTAGAATTGCAGTTGTAAATGATATGATTACAATCCAATTCGCCCATTTATCTGCCTGTCTTATGATTGGAGTGTCTTCAGTGTTGACTTCTTCAATCATTTGAATAAGTTTTTGTAATGAGTTTTCTTTACCATCACTAATGACTTTAACTTTCAGTGCTCCATAGTTGTTTATTGTACCGGCGAATACTTCATCATTTTCCATTTTGTCAATGAGTTCTGATTCTCCGGTCAGTATTGCCTGATTAACTGTGGAATGTCCTTCAATTACTATTCCGTCTGCAGGTATTGTTTCTCCTGGAAGTATTTTGACTATGTCTCCGGTTTTTACATCTAATGAGTTGATGATTTTTTCCCGGTTATCCCTGATTATTCTTGCCGTTGGTGGCTGTAGTTCTATGAGTTTTTCTATTCTGAGTTGTGTCGTGGATACGGTAATTTCTTCTAAAAGACCTCCTATTTCCATTATGATAGCAATTTCTGCTGCTGCAAAGGTTTCCCCGATCAAAATTGATGCTATAATTGCTATTGCTACTAACACATCTGCTTTTATATCATGCTCGAATACTAATCCCTGGAATGCTCCTACTACTATAGGTACTGCACACAGTATTATGGAAATCCAGCAGGGATCTATGGAATATATTGTGAATCCAAAATAGCTCAATATTAATGCTATTGTTGCTATCAGTATTCTTATGATATCGCTTTTGAATTCTATTATTTTATCAATCATTATTGTTCACTTTTAATATTCAATATATTTCTGTAAGTTTTTTATGATATGATTTTTTTATAGGTAATTTGATTTTTTATTCTATTAATTTTGATTTCTTTTCTTATTACTTTAATGTTATCATTTTAATAAAATTATACCTATACCCCTATGGGTATTTATTATTATCATAGTCTTAATATATAAATATATTTTTGGAATAAACAAAACTAGAACAATTAGTTGACTGTTTTTTCAATAATAATTTAATATTTATTAATTACCAATTAGAATCTTCTGTTAAATCTAAAAAAAATCTCTAGAATTCAAACAATTATCTATAGAAAATATGTTTACGGTTTCCACAATAATGTCTATTCTATTATTAATATAATATGTCTATTTCTTGTATTACATTAAAATTTATTATTATTCTTTAAATATTCTTTTATACTTGTATTTATTCTATGAATAGTATCTTATGCAAACAATACCTGATTTATTAAAATATAATCCGTTAAAATCTGAAAATTTTTTTATGAAAAATGAAAAAAAGATGTTTTTCTACAGAACCCTATAAATTTAGTTCAATATGATCAAAGGGATTAAAATTTTCTATATTTTTGATTTCATGCAGTTTATACTTACCTTATCATTCACCGTTAGTTTGGTATATTGATTTATACTGCTTTATATTAAAAATATAGGTTTTCTACAGAACCAAAATAATAACAAAAAAGAGGATATGCTTTTTTATTAAAAATCTTGGATATGGGTTATCCTATTAAAATTTACAAGAAAAACCTTAAAGTTATATTGTATTATCTTCATAATATATAATATCTTAAATTATCAATGTTTAATCAAGTAATTTAAGTAGTTGCTAAAAATAAATAGAGGATTGATTTTTAATGAAGATCAATAAGAAAAGTTGTTTTCTGTTATTGATTCTTTTAGTAATATTTATTTTATCAACGGGGGCAATCTCTGCTAATGAAATAAGAAATGATACTCAAAGTTCAATAGAAAACAGCCAGCCAATATCAAGCAATGATATTGAACAAACAAGTATTGAAAAAAATCAAAACAATATAATTAAGCAATCAAATACGACGATAACAAAAACAGATACTACTAATAATGTATATGTAAATAGTACAGCCAATGAAAATAATTCCGGAGAAAGTAAACAACAGGCCACGACACTGGAAAAAGCTATAAGAAATGTTCAAACAAATCAAGTGATTTACCTATCAACTTATAATTCTGCTGATACGTACAACTTCTCCGATGAAATTTATGTATATGGTAAGACATTCAGTATTATTGGAGAAAGTGGAAAAACAGTTACATTAGATGGACAATCCAAATCATATTTATTCTATTTCTCGGATTCAACAGTTACACTAAAAAACATAAACATAGTTAACACAAATTCGGATTACGGTGCAATATATGCTATTAATTCTAATATCATATTAAACAATTGTACCATAACTAATAATGTTGGAACTGCATCCGGAGTAATCTGTTCCAGAGAAAGTAATCTAACGTTGAACAACTCCGTCTTCAACAATAACACATCCGAAAAGGTTGGTGGTGTAGTAACCCAATTAGGAAGTGGAACATTAACAATAAAATCTTCTAAATTCACTAATAACACTGCCAAATATGATGGTGGATCAGTGTATTCTATAAGTTCTAATGTAAACATAGAATCATCTAGATTTACACAAAATAAAGCTAGTACTGCTGGAGCATTATACATTGGAACAAATGTATATAATTATAATGCTATTGTTAAAGATTCTTACTTCTACAATAATCAAGCAACTACTAGGGCAGATATTATTTGGACAAACTGTAACATAACAATAGATAACAACGCATTCATTTCTAAAAGAAATAAAAATTGGATAACAATTGATGAAAATTGTGACAATAAGATTGATCATAACTGGTGGTCAACAAATACTCCAAATTTCAATGTTATCACAGACGGATTTGTACCAAATAATTGGAGACTAATGACAGTTACAAATAAAACAAGCGGTAACACCAATCAGATCACTGTAAATATTAATAAATTAAGTGATTCTACTACTGTATCCTCAAATCTGGTATCAAGAACTGCAACTTTCACGGCAAACAATGGTACCTTCAATAAAACTTCAATGACAATAAAGAACAATATTACTAATACCTATACAGGAAATGGTATTGTAAAAGTAAAGATTGACTATCAGGAACTAACAGTTAACACTAAAATAGAAGCATACATGTCATTAAATAATATTACCTCTACGGTGGGTAGTACAGTAAAATTTCATATAGTGTCAAACAGCGCCATTAATGATAAGGTGACACTTAAAGTTAATAATGCAACGTTGACAGGCACATTATCTAAGGGTAAGGCAACTATTTCCTACACCATACCGAAAACATGGAAGGCATACAACTATACTACCACATTGACGTTTTCAGGAAATAGTCTGTACCTGGCAAAGACGGTTAAAGGATACCTTAATATTAAAGACACGTCACTTAATATAACTGTTACACCTATAGATTTGACAGACATTGCAATACCTAATTCCATACTGCCGTCCAGATACGATTTGAGGGATGAAGGTCTTGTTACAAGTGTTAAAGTACAGGGTTCTAGTGGAAGCTGTTGGGCATTCACTTCAATTGCATCTTTGGAATCAGTATTGCTGAGAAAAACTGGAGTCACTTATGACCTATCAGAGAATAACGAGAAAAATACGCTCTTGAAGTATTCCGTTATTGGTAATTCACACTCCGAACCAAATTCAGGAAATAATGATTTTGAACCTATAAGTTATTTTGTCGGATGGTTCGGTCCATTAAATGAAACCTACGATCCGTATGTTGCAAGAAGTTTTGTATCACCTGTATTGAATTCTACCATGCACATTCAGGATATTTACATTATCCCTGAAAGGCAAACGGAATTGGATAATGAGAAAATCAAACAGGCAGTATATAATTTCGGAGCGGTATCAACAGGAATAGCTTCCAGCGGATTATACTCTGGAGTAAACGTATATTCAACAAGTGCAAATATCAATCACGGTGTAACAATAGTTGGATGGGATGATAACTATAGCAAATCTAACTTCAAAACCACCCCTCCGGGAGATGGTGCGTTCATCATCAAAAACAGTTGGGGAACAAGTACTGGCGATGAAGGATATTTCTATGTGTCATATTATGATTTTTCCATAGGTTCGTTATGTAAATCAAATGATAGTACTAATGAACAGTTCAATTACGTGGTATTATTGGAAAACAATGATAACTATTCTAATCTGTACCAATATGATACTGTTGTCAACTCATTAGAAACATTCAGTAACTATGTATGTTATAAGAATGTTTACACTGCACAAAAAGATGAAAACATCGCAGCTGTAGGTAGTTACTTCATGCAGAAATCAGACTATGAAGTTGAGATATACGTTAACGATAAACTGGTTTATACTCAAAGCGGTACTGTTGAAATGCCCGGTTACAGAACCATAAGGTTGAATCGCTTCGTTGAAGTATTCAAGGATGATGTCTTTTCTGCGGTAATTAAAATCAATAAAAGTGCAGAAGGGCACAATTATATCATCGTAGAATATTCCGATTTATACTATTCAACGATAAAGGCCAATACTTCCTTCCTGTCATATGACAGTGATGATGATTGGATGGACTTATATGAATACGAATGTACCGCACCGATAAAAGTTTATACCAAAGATGTGCCGCAGGTCGTTACAACCTATACGAAATCCAATGATGTGCTAACTTTCACTACAAAGATTACCAACATACAGGAAAAGGGTACTTTAAGATATCTTGTAAATGATGAACCACTCGTATTGAATGGAAGTGTTGTTTCAAAATCCATTACAAAAGATCAGACAGTGACATTGAAATTTAATTCAAGTGATGTAAACTATGATAAATACATCATGACACCTATATATGCCAGTGAAAATTATCAAATAAAACAGAATTTCACGATTGAAAATCCAAAAATACTCAGTACAAAAATTACCGTATCAACCAATAAAACGGAATATATAGGAAATACTGTAGTAATCAAGGGTACATTAACAAGTGGAAGTACAAAAATATCTAAGGCAATTATAAACATTAAATTCAATAATGCAACATACAATGTTACGACAGATAATAATGGAAACTACCAAAAATCCATAAAAACTACAGTCATAGGTCAAAACAACATAACGGTAAGATATAACGGAAACTCAACATACTCAGCATCAACCGCAAAAACCACCCTGACAGTAACTAAGAAACCAACAGCAATCACAATCAACAGAATTAATCAAGCAGTATACTCTGAAGATGTGGTAATCAGCGGTAAATACACGACCACAACAGGCGTAGCATTAGCCAATGCCAATATGGTTATAACAGTAAATAATGTTACCTCCCGGGCAAAAACTGATGCGAACGGTATTTTCAATTACACCTGTAAAGCAAGAATTGTAGGAACCAACAATGTAACAGTTAGTTATGGTGGAAGTACTAATTATGAAGGAACCAGTGCCAAAACAACATTCCAAGTAATAAAGATGAGTACAAAAATTACAGTCAACACTATAAGTAATGTTCAGTATGGTGATGCTGTAACGATTACAGGAAAATTCACCAATAAAAATAATGTTGCTCTTAAAAATTCAAAAATAACGTTAACCGTTAATGGAGTAAGTTATTATAATAAAACAGATGATAATGGACAATACACATTAAATTATAAAACCAGCAAGGTCGGTACCAATAGTGTTGTTGTAAGTTATGCCGGCAATACCAATTATGCGGCAACCAATACTACAAAAACGTTCAAAGTAACCAGTAAGCCTACAAAGGTCACTATAAACAACATCAATACAACCCAATATAGTGACAATGTAGTTATCAGCGGTAAATTAACGGACATTAACAATGCAGTGCTGAAAAATTTAACCGCTACAATAACTGTAAATGGAGTTAAATACAATGCAAAAACAGATAGCACGGGTGTATATAAGTTAAATTACAAGGCCAGTAAGGTTGGTACCAATAGTGTTGTGGTGAGTTTTGCAGGTAATGCTAATTATGGAGCAAGCAATGCAACAAAAACATTCACGGTTACTAGCAAATCTACAAAAATTACAATTAACAATATCAATACTACACAATACTCTGACTATGCAAATATAAGTGGTAGATTCACTGATATTAGTGGAAATCCAATAAGATATACCGGAGTAGCACTGAACATTAATGGCAATACCAATTATGCAAGAACAGACAATGACGGATATTATTCATATGAATATAAAACTACTGCTCTTGGAACCAATAGGGTAATGGCATCTTATGCAGGAAATATTAATTATGCTGCAACCAATACAACAAAGACATTCAATGTTGTAAGTAAGTCTACCGTGATAAGTATTAATTCCCTTGCAGCTGTTGAGTACAGTGATTATGCTGTCATCGGAGGTAAGTTTACTGATAGCAGTGCTAATGCATTGAGATATACTGGTCTGAGTCTTGAAGTCAACGGTAATAGTTATATTGTCAGGACTGATGATGTCGGTGTTTTCTCATATAACTATAAGACCAGTAGTGTTGGTACCAATACTGTGAAGGTGTCTTTTGCAG
>CADBRM010000071.1 GCA_902797085.1 uncultured Methanobacteriaceae archaeon | reverse complement strand
TTTTTTTTAAATTTTTATAAAAAATAGTAGATATAAGAATAATATTCTTATATTATTTTTCCGATTCAGAAGAATTGTTGTATTAAAGCAGGTAAAACGCTTAGAATGGATTGTAAACCTAATATGAAAATTGCTAATCCACCAAGGAATTCAATTACTCTTGAATATTTGATGGCTACTTTTGTACCAAAAGTACCAAGAGCAAACCATCCAATTACTGCAGTAAATGTTAGAGCACCTAATATTACAGGATCCACACCACCTACTGCACCCTGTGAGGATAATACCAAGTTTTCAATGTTACCAAAGATTAATAATCCTAAGTATTCCTTATAATCACTTAAAGCCATAAAACACACCTAGTCATAATCTTCATCTTTGTTGTATCTGAATGCTTCTATCATGGATTGAAGACCTAAGATAACAATTGCGAGTCCACCAATGAATTCAATTACGTT
Organism: uncultured Methanobacteriaceae archaeon; assembly: GCA_902797085.1. Classification (GTDB taxonomy): domain Archaea; phylum Methanobacteriota; class Methanobacteria; order Methanobacteriales; family Methanobacteriaceae; genus Methanosphaera. The sequence goes on along the minus strand of CADBRM010000071.1, from coordinate 28,418 downwards.
TGAATAATCCATTGCAATTACAGTTCCTTCAGTACCTATGATTAACCATAATGCTACACAGATTAAACTTGCTATCAACAATTTTATTGGGTTTGCTCCTTTTACTACACCATGTGAGGCTAGTATTAAATTTTCTATATTACCAAAGACAATTAATGCCATATATGGTAAAAATTCTTCTAACATTATTTCACCTTAAAAATTTTTAACAATTCGTTAAATTCTTTTTTTGAATTTAATTCTGACTTAAACTTGTCGTTTAATTTTTTAAGATATTTTAATATTTTTATAAATAGTAATAAGAGAGGGCTGTCGTTGCTTTTTTTATTTATTGTAGTTATGTGTTCATATTAAAATTATCTTTATCCACATTACTATTAGTAAATACTAATATTTAAACTATCTTTTTTTTACTATTTCAACCGGTGGAATTACATTAAATAAAACATAACTTTTTAAATAATAGTCTATAGAAATAGATAATTAATAAGCTATTGATGGGGAAATTAATAATGGCTGATGAGATAATTGATGATAATTTTATTAATATAGAAGATGATTACGGTGAATATGTTCAATTTTTAAGATTGCTTTTCACAGAATATATAGAGTTAGTGGAAAAAATTGATAAAATAATTGATGAAAATGTTTTCTCGGGTTATACCTATATGGAATTGACTGGTTTAATCAGATATGCATCTAAAAGGGTTTTTCCATTATTGTTGGCATTTTTTGGTCAAGATGAGAATTTTGAAGATGAAATATACCCTGAATTTATGGAAATTCAGTTAATGGTTTTATATTTGTTTGATAAGTTGCAATATGAACTGGATGAAACAGTTATTAAATGGAATATGAATGATGCAGTTATTGATGAAGATATCATTAATTTACAATCAGTTAATTATTTGTTAAAGTTAATTATTGCACAATTGGCTTTATTCGGAAATGTGTTTGATATTAAGATTCAAAATATCGAAGGTACCCTCAGTAATGACGATTATGAGAAAAGGCTTGTTGAGGTACATGATGATATGTTTATTTAATAATCAACATCTATTATTTTTTTTATTTCCTGTAAATGTGACGGAACGATTCTTACGTCTAAACCATGATATGTTTTGTAGATATTGATATACTTCTTTTTTCTAAGGGATTTAATACCTTTTTTTATTTCTTTGCAGGAATATTGATTTAAATTCTTACATAGATTTATTATGGGAGTGTGATGTTTTCCAATGCAGCCATGTTTAAATAAGGTGGATAATATGTCCCTTTCCAATTCGTCATTACTTTTCATATACTTTATATATAACAATCTTCTTATATAATAATATGTTTAAAAATTGTACATTTTAATGTTATTTAACAATGCGTTTAATAATTGTAATTGAGATGATTTGATGTATGAACAAATATTTGGTAAATATCCTCAAGTAAAAGTAATTAATTATGTTTTGATAAATCCTGAACGAAGTTATTCAAAAAAAGAAATGGCTGTAGGAGCAAATATATCCAGAGTAACATTAGACTCCTTTATTTCAGAATTGGAAGATATGGGAATTTTAATTAAAGAAGGCTTGAGTTATTATGTAAATATTAATTCAAAAATAGTTAAAACATTGATTAAAACTCAAATTACTTTAGCTGAATTAGCTATGAATGAGGAATTATCAAAAACTGGGGAAGCTATTGGGGAAGCATTATCAGATGAAGAATTTGAAAAATTTTTAGATACTTTTGATTATGAAGTTGATATTGATTCTGAAATCGAAAAGATAGAGCACAGTGATGGAGTATCAATAACAAAACAGGAATTTTCTGATTTGCTGGAAAATAAAGCAAAAATCATCTCATCAAATAATTTAAACACTGAAATGATATTAACACAATATATAAACCTAGACTATGATAAGAGGAGTATGAATTATGGATAATATTAATGATGCACAAATGCCAAAAATTAAATTTACGGATGAACCTAGCAAACCAGTTTCAGGAGCAGTGTGTGTAGGTTCACAGGATCAAATTAGAGTAGCTTTTTTAGAGGAAAAATTAGATAGTGATGAATTTGGTAATGTTGAAATGATACAGGAATGTGTTGCACAAGTGGTAATGACACCACAAGTGGCAAGAAACATTATTCAAGTATTGGAAGACAATTTAGCTTCTAATAATCATTAATCTCCTTTTTTGAAACTTTTTTTTATCATCTGAGTAGTTTATTAATATGCAAATCTCTTAATGTAGAAATTACCGGTACTAATAGGAATAAGTATATGAAATTTGGAGATACTATGAAATCTAATAGGTTTACTGTCATGGTTAATATCATTAGCATGATGAAAGTGATGACGGTGTATTTCCTTTCTTCAGCAGAAACTTCCTCTTCAAGCAAATTTCTCTTAGCGGCATAGGTATGCATGGCCAGGAATGACAGTATTGTGATGAAGATATTGAATCCGAATATTACTTCAGCGTAGAAGAAATGACTATAATGTCCTATAACCGATGTTGTAAAAGGTATAAATGAGATGCAAGCTAAAAATATTACATTTAACCATAAAAACGGTAAATTCAATGTCTTGATTTTCATGAATTCATGATGATATATCCAGAAACTGCTTAACAGTACAAAACTGACTAATACAATCCCTATATTTGGAAACAGTTCTTGTATAAAGAGCGTAAAGTCTGCAGAACTTGTTATTGTAATATCGGGCAATGATATTCCAAAGGCCAGTAATGTAATTCCCATACCAAAAATTCCATCGGTTAATCCGATTAGGCGACCTGGATTAATATTGACATCTTTACTGAAGGCGTTTTTCAATCTTTCGAAAAAACTCATGTGCCTGTTAATATTTTGAATTTTTTCAGCTTTTATATCATTTTCCAATTCAATAAATTCTTTAATATTATTGTTAAACGTATTATTTCCTTCTTCTTTAAGAAGATTTTTAAAATCATTAATTATTTCCTTATTTTCAGGAGAAAGGTTTTCTTCTATTTCTTTTAATCGGTTAGATACATCATTTTTCATATGATATAATTTGATTAATGTTTGTATCTCTTCATATTTATCAAAATTTTTGTCTTTAATTGGTATTCTATTAATATCTTCTTCTTTCATAAGAATCATTCTAGGACAAACTTAATATATGTCATATTTGTTGTAAATTCTTAATATTTTTAATCCATTAGTATTAATTATCATTTTGGATAATATATTATCATGTTAAACAGGGAAACATTAAATCATTATGTGGTGATTGTGGGAATATTATGTTCATTTGCAGTAGCATTTAATTCCAATGCGTTATCTGTAGCATTACCAACGATAGCCCTTGACTTTAATATGAGTAATATTATGCAAAATTGGATTGTGAATATTTATTTATTGATTATAGCTGCCAGTAGTGTTCCGTTGGCAAAGATTTGTGGAAAATATGGATTGAAACGTACCCTGATTATTGGTTTGTTGATTTATATTGTTGGTGCGGTTATGTCCGGCTTAGCTATTAATCAAACGTTAATCTTTATTGCAAGGGTAATTCACGGGTTTGGTTCCTCAATATTATTTGTCAATGTGATGGCCATGATTACTGCTCAGATTCCCAGTACCTCCAGAGGTCAGGCAATTGGGTTAACTGTGATGGGCGTTTATATTGGATTAACTTCGGCTCCAACTGTCGGGGGAATTCTTGTTCAGAACTTTTCATGGAGAAGTATTTTCTATATTACATTGCCGTTAATATTTGTTTCAATATTTTTATTATTCAAAATCAAAAAAGAATGGTCGGTAGATGTAGATGTTCCTATTGATATTAAAGGTTCGTTATTATATGTTGTAGGAATTTTAATACTGATGTATGGATTCACAATACTTAATGAATTTAATGGGTTATTATTAACGCTAACTGGAATAATTGTATTGGTTTTGTTTGCTAAATATGAATTGAAATTATTAAATCCAATTTATAATATCAAATTATTCAAAAATCCAAAATACGCCTCTTCAAATATTGCATCATTTATTAGTTACTTTGCTACTTTTGTGGTAACATACATATTGAATTATCATTTTCAATATTTGAATGGTCTAAATCCTCAGACAACAGGATTAATTCTGATAGTATCGCCGTTGTTGATGGCTATAATGGCACCCCTGTCTGGAAGACTATCTGATAAAGTAGAACCTCAGGTACTGGCAGCAATAGGGATGGGTATGGTTTCAGTGGCAATGTTCCTATTATCATTCCTTAATGAATCAACACCTTTGTATCTGATAATAATTTCGATGATGCTGCAGGGTGTAGGATTTGGAATATTTTCTTCACCAAACAGCAATATTATATTGGGTAATGTTGAGAAAAAGGATATACCTACAGCTTCAGCTTCATTATCGACAGTAAGGACAATAGGCCAATCATTTAGCTTAGGATTACTGACGTTAATATTCTCTATTGTAATGGGAAATGTTCCTATTATTCCATCAAATTATCATTTACTGGTTCAAAGCAGTCAAATCACAATGATGTTTTCTACAATATTTTGTGTAATCGCAGTAATCCTATCATTGGTCGGTGTTAAATCAAAATTAAAGATTTAATACTATTTTTCTATTTTTGTATTAAATTATTTTTTTATTTTTTGAACAAATAATCAATATTTTTAATTGTTAATATAATAATGTTTAAAATAAGTTTCTAAATGGTGGTTAAGAAAAATAAAAAAAAGTTGAAGTAAAATTAGTTGAAGTGTTTTAATGCTAATTCTACATCATCAGCTTGTATTGTCTTACGGTCTGCGTGTTTTGCTAAGTCAATAACTGCTAATGCTAATTTTTCAGTGTAAGCTTCTACGGCTTCAACAATTTTTTCTTCAGCTTCTTTGCTTATTCTTTCTGCACCTGCACTTTTTACAATTCTTGTCACTGGTGCTTTTGGTATTTCAGTCATCTTGAGTCATCTCCTTTATTTATTAATTATTGTAGATAGGAGTATTTAAGTATTTGTATAAAATTGTAAAAAATTTAAAAAAAAAGTTTTAAAAATGAAATTTGTATAACGAATATTATGAAAATTTCATTTATTGGGGGAAGAAAAATTTAGAATTCTAATTCAGAAATTCTTTCCATTGCTTCAACGGTTTTTTCATAGGTGTTAAAAGCTGTTAATCTGATGTATCCTTCACCACTAGGACCAAATCCTGCTCCAGGAGTACTTACAACGTGGGCTTGGTCTAATAATATGTCAAAGAATGTCCATGAATCAATATTATTTGGTGTTTTAAACCAGATGTAAGGAGAATCCACTCCACCATAAACCTGTAAACCTAGTTTTTCTAAACTTTCCCTAATAACTTTTGCATTAGCCATATAGTAATCAAGGTTTTCCTGAATTTCCTTTTTACCTTCTGGGGTGTAGATAGCTTGAGCTGCTCTTTGAACTGGGTATGATACACCATTGAATTTGGTTGACTGTCTTCTGTTCCATAATGGGTTAAGTTGCACGTCTTCTCCTGCTTCATTTTTTACATATACCTCTTCAGGCACTACACAGTAACCACATCTGGTTCCGGTGAATCCTGCAACTTTGGAATAACTTCTAAATTCAACTGCAACTTCTTTTGCCCCATCGATTTCATAAATACTATGAGGAACATTATCTGAAGCAATGAATGATTCATATGCTGCATCGAATAATATTAAAGCACCATTTTCACGTGCATAATCTACCCATACTTTAAGCTGGTCCTTTGTTAAAGTTGTTCCGGTAGGGTTGTTTGGGAAACATAAGTAAATTATATCAACATCTTCTGTAGGAAGAGCAGGTACAAAGTCATTTTCAGCAGTACATGGAATGTATACAATGTTTTCATAAAATCCGTCATCGCCTATTCTACCACTACGTCCAGCCATAACGTTACTGTCAACATATACTGGGTAAACGGGATCTGTTACTGCAATAACATTGTCCTGTGAGAATAACTCTTGGAAGTTACCCGTGTCACATTTTGCTCCATCACTGATGAACACTTCAGAGTTTTTAAGTTCAATTCCTAAAGGTTCAAAATCATTCTTAATTACATCTTCAATCAAGAAGTCATATCCCTGTTCTGGTCCGTATCCGCGGAATGTGTCAGCAGCTCCCATTTCATCAACGGCATCATGGAATGCCTTTATGACAGTTTTTGTTAATGGTCTTGTTACATCACCAATACCCATTTTTATTAAATCGGCATCAGGATTTTCTTCCTGATATTTTTCTACACGTCTTGCTATTTCTACAAACAAGTAATTGTTTTGTATGTTACTATAATATTCATTTACATTTACTACCATTTTTTCACTTCCTCAAATTAATTATGTGTGTAATAGAAGGTTATTCCATCTTTTGTTATGTTATCTACTCTTGCAAAACCAAATCTTTCTAGTTGTACCATATCATCTACTTGAACATCTTTACTGGCCGGTTCAATGAAACCTTCAACTTTGGAATTGTCTGACATTACAACAGTTGCAGCTACACTATCTTCAACAGGTGCCCATTGAATTATTGTGGCATGTTTGCTTTGTGCCTCTTCTAGTGTATCACTGTCATAACTACAGGAATCTTCACTAACAGTTACATTCACTAAATCCATTAATCTTAAAGGCTTATTATTTTCTAAGGCTTTATCATAATCATTTTTAGGAAGGTATACTGAACCATTGAAATCAAGAGTTCTAAATCCTTTTTCAGGTTCATTGTAGTGTAGTTCACGTTCTACACTTAATTCTTTTTTGTCTTCAGGCAGGTTTTCCACATCAACTTTAACAGCTTCAGGAATGAAGAAATATCTGTTTGTTTCCTCTTCAATGATGTTACGGTTTAAACCATAAATCTTCTTCCAGCTGATTGTCGCATCTGCTTGTTTGGTACCAATTTCTTCAATAAGTTCATACAATACTTCTTTTTTAATTCCACGTCTTGCTATTGCTTTAATTGTTCCAAGTCTTGGATCATCCCATCCGCTATATATTCCCTCTTCTATTCCGGCACGGGCTTTAGAAGTACTTAACTCCACATCATCCATTTTTAATCTACCATAGTGGATGAATTCTGGAATATCCCAATCAAAGTGTTTGTATAGATAGAACTGTTTTTCACTGTTTGCAAGATGATCTTTTCCACGTAATACGTGAGTAATGCCCATTAAATGGTCATCTACTGTTACAGAAAAGTTCATCATTGGATATATTTTGTATTTATTACCTATTCTAGGGTGTTCTTGGTTAACAATTCTCATTGCAACCCAGTCACGAATTGCCGGGTTTTTATGGTTTATGTCAGTTTTCACACGTAAAACTGCTTCACCTTCTTCCATATCAGGGAATCTGTTCCAGAGTTCCATATTCTCTTCTACACTATGATCTCTGCACGGACATGGTTGACAATTGTCTTTAAGTTTTTTAAAGTCTCCACCATCACAGGTACACATATAAGCTGCACCACATTCAATGGCTTTTACGGCATATTCATAGTAGATGTCTAACCTGTCACTTTGGATGTATGCTTCGTCAGCTTCAATACCTAACCATGCGAGGTCTTCGGGAATAGCATTGTATGCATCCGGTTCTACTCTTTTCGGGTCTGTATCTTCTATTCTCAATACCAGTTTTCCATCGTATTTTTTCTGGTATAGTAAGTTTAGAATAGCTGCACGTGCGTGTCCTATATGTAATGGACCGGAAGGATTTGGTGCAAATCTTAGTTTAACGTTTCCATCTTTAACATTTTCTAGTTCTGGTAAACCTTTAGGTTTTTCAGGAGCTCTTTTATGTTCTTCAATACCTCCGAGATTGTCAAGTTCACTTTGTTGTTCTTCAGGACTCATTGCATTTACTTTAGCAACTAATTTACCTGCAAGTTGACTGACAGTCTTAGGATCTTTTCTCATATCTGGATGTTTGGACATAACCATTCCGATAACAGAACCTGTTTGACAGTTATTTCCATGCTCAACAGCATTTGTAAGAGCATATTTGTAAATAGTTTCTTCAATATCCATTGATAGCCTCCGTATTGTTATAAATAGTATAATCTTAAAAAACGAAATTAGTTTAAATTCAATCTTTTATTATAATATAATATATGTATTATTTGCTATAAAAAAATTTAGAAATATAAGAAGGGGCAATGCTTTACAAAAACAGTTTAATAAATTGGTGATGATTTATTTAATTTTAATTGTATTATAAATAAAAAAATAAGAATGGAAATGAATCGGTAAATTATCCTTATTTGTTACTTTCGAAAGAGTTTATTGTAATTTTATGTAGTATTTTTTTAAATGAATCAAGTTCTTCTTCACTCATAAAATCACAGACTATATTTTCCCATTCTTTTTCTATATTTTTTATTTCCTTTGCAATTTTTTTTCCTTTTTCAGTTAATGAAATGAAATTCTGTCTTCGATTGTTTTCATCAATAGTTCTTTCAATAATCTTCTTTTCTTCTAGTTTCCTGACAGTTCTCGCAACTGTTCCTCCAGTTATACAAAAACTTTCAGCAATTTCTTGTTGAGTTTTTGAGCTATCATGGTATAGTTTCATAATTATTGGATGTTCTCCGGGAGTAATATCATATTTTTCAACATGATGTTTAAGGAATAGTGTATGTTGTCTGGATATTGTAGTAAATATGAAACTGACAGGAAAATTGTCTATATTGTCTATCGTGAAATTGTCTGGTATTTTCATTTTATCACTGTTTTATGCTTTGTACAAAGGAGATTATATATATTATTCATAATTTCTGAACTTTTTAATTCTATCGTAATAAACTAAGAATGCTCCTAATGCTATTATGGAACCAATTATTGAACCTAATACCAATCCGTAGTATATTCCATAGGCTCCTATTGAAAATAGGAAAGTGAAAACGAATGCGAATACTAATACCAGTACTAATTCTCTTAATATTGTTAATATTAATGATATGGTTCCTTTACCCATTCCTTGGAATACTGAAGCACAACTTAAACCTACAGGTACTCCTAATATGAATATTGCTATTATTCTCAATATTTCAGTTATCAGATTTCCTAAATTTTCACTGGTAGAAGAATAACTGAATATGAAAGCAACTTGTGGTGCAAATATTTCTAGAATAATTGTTATAATAAATGAAATTATTAATCCTAATTTTATTGCATAGAAACATGCAGCTTTTAGTTTTTCATAGTCCCTTGCACCATATGCAACACCAGCTATGGTTATTGCTGCTGTTCCTATACCTACAGCAGGCATAATTCCTACTTGGATAATACTCCATGCCGCAGTATATGCTGCTACAACTGTAGTATTAGCTACGGTTATAAGCATTGCATTCATTATAATGGATATTAATGATATAATAATTTGTTCTACACTGGCAGGTAGAGATACCGAAATTAACTGTTTTAATATTTTGTTATTGTAATTAAATTCGGATTTTTCTAAATTTACGTAGGTATCTTTTTTGATAAACATCCAATATATCATCAGTAATGTTGCAGCCAGTGCTGAAAGTATTGTTGCTATTGCTGCACCATCCACTCCCCAACCTAACGTGTATATGAATATGGGATCGATTATGATGTTCAATATTCCTGTAAAGGTTAATGCAATTGTTGCTCTTTTTACATCTCCTTCTGCTCTTAATTCACTTGATAATATTCCATTAAATACTATTGTAAATGATCCAATAATTATTATTGCTGCATAGGGTTTAGCATAGGTTAGTACACTTCCTGCTCCCATTATTGTTAGTATTTGATTTAAACAGGGTAGTAATATTATTGGTATTGCTAATGATATTATTAATGCTATTAATACACCATGCCAAGCACTGTTTGTTGCATTGTGTTTGTCATCTGCACCAATGTATCTGGAAATTAATGAGTTTGCTCCTGCTCCGAAACCGTTTGCTAGTCCTCCAACTATGATAAATAGTGGTGTTACAAAACCTAATGCTGCTAGTGGGTCAGATCCTAATCCAGCTACCCAGATTCTATCCACCATATTATATATCATGTTTAATACTAATGTAAGTACCATTGGCCATGCTATAGCTCTTATTGCTATTTTTGGATCTCCTCTTATTAAATCTACTTTTTCATTTGAATTGTTATTCAAGATTTCACTTCCATTTTTTTTTTAATTTATTGAGATTATCAAGTAAATTATTGCTTAATCAATTGTTGCTAAAGCAACTATTATAGACTTAATTAATTCATATTATTTAAAGTTAATCTAAAATAAGGAAATAAATTATAATCATGAAAAAATTAAAAGGGCTATCCTCCTAATTAATTTCAACATTCTCTGAAAAAAGGTATGTGTAAATATTGAAAAAAATTACGAAGTATAATTTTATAAAATTTGAATTCCTCCATTTCACAGTAAGCATTTGACTTTATAATAACAGAATCTTCAAATATTAAAAATTGATTAGGAAAAAAATCGTAATATAAAAATCTTTTGAATGACATACATATTAGTATATCATATTTGGGGGATGATGATGTCGGAACAATTTCATGAAAAGAGCAACTATCAATGGAATAATACTTTTTCATTTTTAATGGCAATGATAGGTGCAGCAGTAGGGTTGGGAAACATCTGGCGATTTAGTTATGTTCTATATTCTAATGGTGGAGGAGCATTTTTTATACCGTATTTTGTGGCAATATTGTTGATGGGAATTCCATTTCTAATCTTAGAATATGGTTTGGGAGCTAAATTTAAAAATTCATTGTCTAACATTATTAAAGAAGTTAAACCTCAATTGGAAATCATAGGATGGATTACTGCATTCTTGGTATTTTTGGTATTAACGTATTATGTTGTTATAATGGGTTGGGATTTAATTTATCTTGTATTGAGCCTTTTTAAAGGATGGGGTTCAAATCCGGATGCATTCTTTATGAATAATATAGTTGTGGGTTCCAATAACCTGAACAATGTTACAGGATTTGTTTTACCTACATTGATCGCAACTTTCTTAATATGGGTATTGATTTGGTATATCTCTCATAAGGCATTGGATAAGGGTATTTCCAGGGTAGTAAACATATTAATTCCGTTACTGTTTATTATGATGGCAATTATTGTTGTTTATTCATTCACCTTACCTGGGATGTTTATTGGATTAACAAATTTATTAAATCCTGATTGGGCATTGTTGTGGGATATTAATGTATGGTTAGCTGCGTTTGGACAGATTATATTTTCATTGTCTATGGGTCAGGCAATAGCAGTTACCTATGCCAGTTATTTACCCGATAAATCAAAGTTCGTTGATAATGTACTGATTGTGGTTGCTTCAAACTCCAGTTTTGAAATATTTACTGCATTGGGAGTATTCAGTATTTTAGGATTCATGTCATTTACAAGTGGACTTCCGATAAATGAAATAGCAACTAGTGGAACAGGATTGTTGTTCATAGTATTTCCGGAGATATTCAATGTTATGGGTGATATGGCATATATCATAGCACCAATATTTTTCCTTTGCGTGTTCTTTGCCGGAGTGACATCTGCATTAGCATTTTTGGAACCTATGACACTGGCATTGACAAGAAAATTCAGATTACCGCGAATTAGATCAGTAACGTATTTATGCATATTCGGTTTTATACTATCTCTGGTATACACAACAGGTTCCGGAAACTATATCTTAACCATTGCCGATGCCTTTATTAATCAATTTGGGGTAATATTGGCAGTAATATTACAATCAGTGATATTTGGATGGATGTACGGTGTTGAAAAATTGGTACCAATACTAAATGAAAATTCAACAATAAAAATAGGTAAAACATGGATAACAGTAATTAAATATATTTTACCAATATTCTTATCAGTAATGTGGATTATAGGCATAATTGATTTATTTAAAACTGAACAATCAATGGATTTAATAATTCAATTAATTATTGCACTATTATTTACTGTTATTCCATTAATATTAACTATTTTACCATCTAAAGAAGATTTATAACTTCTTTTTCTTCTTCTTTTTTTATTAAAAAATTTATTTCTTAAAGAACATATATCATATTAAGAAATTAATGTTGTGATAATTTGAATGTAAAAAATAAAATTATTGTCATAATATTTCTTGTAATTCTTTTGGGAGTGTTATTGGTAGCATTAGATAGTCCTTATTTACATATGGCACAAAAACTTGCTAATGGGGATACTGATAATATTTTGGATATTTCTCAGGGAATTGAAAAAGGAAATCTTTCAATAACGGTTACAGGAGATGTTATGTTTGGACGTAAAATGCCGGGAGTATTGTCTTTGGATTCAAGTCCTTATAGGTTTGTAAGTAACGTGACAGGTGATACGGATATTCTTTTGGTAAATACTGAAAATCCATTCACTACCAGTGGAAATTCTGTTAAACCGGATGTACCCTTGAAAGCTAGTCCTGAATATATTCCACTGCTTAATGGAACAACAGGAATGGTTATTTCTGCAAATGCTAATAATCACGTTTTTGATTATGGTATTGAAGGTATGAGAGATTCAATAAAAAATCTGGATGCAAATGGTATTGCACATATTGGTGCTGGTGAAAATAAGGCAGAAGCAACACGACCGGTTACTGTTGAAAAAGAGGGTCATAAAATAACAATCTTTAACTACATGGATAGTGAAAATTTCCAAGAGTATAGTCAGGCAGTTATGCCAATAGCAGGAGACGACAGTCCAGGTTATTCTGCATGGGATGATACGGAAAGTGTAAATCAAATCAGAGAGGCAAAGGAAAACGGTTCTGATATTATAATTGTTTACATGCATTATGGAAATGAATATTCAAGAAGTCCTAACAGTAATCAGGAAAAAATATCCCACCTTGCAGTTGATGCAGGTGCATCTTCTGTTGTAGGAACTCATACTCACGTAACACAGGGAATAGAGGTATACAATGGAAAACCAATATTCTATAACTTGGGAAACTTTATCTTTGACCAAAGTAATCCAGCTACACATTCTGCATATTTTGTAGATTTTGATGTTGTAGGTGAAAATGTAACTGCAACAGTTTACCCGGTTTATATTTTAGGTTATTTACCTAGCTTTATGAGCAGTTCGGATGGAACTGATTTGCTGTCAAATCTCAGTCCTCAATGTGATGAGATGCAAATTACAAGTGAAGGTACCGGAAAAATAAGCTTTTCAATTCAAAATAATACTGAGTAATATTTTTTTACTCATTCTTTTTTTTTTAAAAAAATAGTAAAATGAAATTATTCACTAGTTTCTGTCATGTTACTAGTAAAGTTCCATTTGTCAATAAAATCAACTATTTGTCTATCATGTTCTAGTGTAACGTTAGAAGTATCTTCCGTATATGCTTCATATACAATGGCGGATACTCCACCGTTGTTTAATGGGCCAGTTACATACTGGGGACTGGTAGGATTTTCAGGAACAAAGTATGTTATCCAGTCAAAGTTTTCACTAATTGCGTGACCTATTTCGCTTGAAAGGATATTGTTTTCGTTAGGAGTAAAGACAAAGTTGCTTACACCCCAGAATCCATTACTATAATGTGAATCTACTGCAAAAGTATAATTGTCATGAATTAATCTTGGTACTATGTACTCATTTGCTAATTTTTGTCCGTTTAATCTGCTTTGAGAAAAGTCTGTAGAATCTTCAGTAACATTTACTTTATAGATATCATATGAATATTGCAGCATATCTGCTTTTTCTTTAAATGCTTGTTCCATTAATTTATGTGCACCTTTTTCCCTTGGATGAACACCCAGAATATATGCAATATGTACATTTGAACTTGTGTTTCCGTATGGACCTTCTTTAACAACGTAACCTATTGAAGTATTTCCCATTATTGTTGTTGTTGGTGTAATATTTTCAACAGTATCCTCTGTCTGATTAGCTCTGTCACCATGATAGTTTATAGTGGAAATCATAATTAATAGTAAAATAACGACCCCTATTATAATTAAAGCACTTTTTTTAGGTATGGGTGGTATTTTTTCAAGGTTTAATTTAGGAATATCCAATGACAGGTTATAATTATTGTCCGTGCTAGTCTTTTTATTTAATGATGGTATGTCTTTTTTAGCCATTTATTCACCCTTGATTTTTCCTATACTATCTTATATTTAACATCATTATTATTTTTAAAGATATAATTTCAACATTATTTTTTTGTCGATAATTTTTTCATTACAAAAATAATTTAAGTTTCTTTTAGATATAGTAATATAATTGACAAATCTTCTAGAAAAACAATTATATAGTGATAGATATGATGGACATAGAACGAATTATAGCAACAGAATTAGATATTAAACCTTGGCAGGCAGATGCAGCAATAACTTTAATCAATGATGATAACTCCATACCATTTATTGCTCGTTATAGAAAGGAAGCTACAGGTGGATTAAACGATGAAATATTAAGAAGCTTAAATGAAAGGTTAGTATATCTAAAAAAACTTGATGAAAGAAAAAGGCAAATTCTGAATAACATTGAAAAACAGGGCAAGTTAACCTTAGATTTGGAGCATCAAATTAATGAAGCCAGTACCATGGTTGAATTGGAAGATTTGTACAGACCTTACAAACAGAAAAAACAAACAAGAGCAAGTAAAGCTAGGGATAAAGGTCTGGAAAAATTAGCTTACACGATTTATGACCAGAAATTGGATCATTCAATTGATAAAGAAGCACAGAACTATATAAATGATGAAGTTCCAACAATTGAAGAAGCTAAACAGGGAGCTAATGATATAATTGCTGACATAATCTCGGATAAAGCAACTTTTAGAAGATTTATAAGGGACATTACAATTAAGAAAGGAAAAATCTCAATAACACCTAAACAAAAGGATGTTTCCAGTGAATATGAAATGTACTATGATTACTCGGAAGACATTTCTGACATTGTACAACATAGAATTCTGGCAATAAACAGGGGAGAAAAGGAAAAGATATTGAACGTTAAAGTAGACGCTCCATTGGAAAATATCAGATATTTCCTTGAAGATGAGATATTGATAAATTATTCGGATAATCCTGAAGAAGAGAAATATAATAAGTATACTACTAATTTCATCAAAGATGCTATTGCTGATTCCTATAAAAGATTAATTGCTCCTGCAATTGAAAGAGAAATTAGAACAATCCTTACGGAGGTTGCCGAAGATAAATCAATTAAAGTCTTTAAGAAAAATTTGGAGCAGTTGCTTATGCAGCCACCGATTACTGGTAAAACTGTATTGGGTTGGGATCCGGCATTTAGAACAGGATGTAAACTGGCTGTTATTGATGAATATGGTAAAGTATTGGATACTGCAGTGGTATATCCTACTGAACCTCAAAATAAAATTGAGGAAACAAAAAATGTGGTCAGAGACTTAATCAAAAAGTATAATATTGATTTGATTGCATTGGGTAACGGTACTGCTTCACGTGAATCAGAACAGGTGATTGTTGAAATAATTAAAAATACCAGCGTTAAATATGTTATAGTTAATGAAGCAGGAGCCTCTGTTTATTCTGCCAGTGACCTGGCAAGGGAAGAATTTCCAGAATATGATGTTACAGAACGAGGTGCCATATCAATAGCCCGCAGACTGCAAGATCCACTGGCTGAACTAGTAAAGATTGACCCTAAATCCATAGGGGTAGGACAATATCAGCATGATATGAATCCAAAAAAACTTGATGAATCGTTGGACGGAATTATTGAAAGAAGTGTGAATAATGTTGGAGTAGACCTCAATACTGCTTCAGCGACATTATTACAACATGTAGCTGGTGTATCAAAAAAGGTTGCTAATAATATTGTAGCATATAGGGAAGAACATGGTTCCTTTGTTGATAGAAATCAATTATTGAAAGTACCTGGGATAGGTGCAAAAACTTTCGAACAATGTGCCGGATTCATGAGAATTTATGAACCAAAGAACATTTTAGACAGTACCTGTGTTCATCCTGAATCCTATGATACTGCTTTATCATTATTAACAGTTTTCGGTTATGATTTGTATGATGTTAGAAATGGTGGGGTAAACCTTGAGGTGGATGATGTTGAGAAGTTAGCAGGTGAATTGGGTGTTGGTGAATGGACACTTAAAGACATCATATCTGAACTTAAGAAACCGGGCCGTGATCCAAGGGATGAACTTGATGCTCCACAATTAAGGTCGGATGTACTTGATATAGAAGATTTGGAAGTCGACATGGTATTGGAGGGTGTTGTCAGAAATGTTGTTGATTTCGGAGCATTTGTGGATATAGGTGTACATCAAGATGGATTGGTGCACATATCTGAATTATCTGATACTCAATTTGTTAAACATCCAATGGACATAGTAAATGTAGGGGATATTATAGAAGTTAAAGTTTTATCAGTAGATTATGAAAAAAATAGAATTAGTTTAAGTATGATACTTTAATTCTTTTATTATTTTTCATTTTTTTCATAAACTTTTTATTTAGTTTTTTAATTACATGTTCGTTATTTAAAATAAGATTTATATATCATGTAGTATAAAAATATACACATATAACACATGATTAATATTGATAATGATATATCATGATAATTTTCATAAAAATTGAAAACAAAATACTTTTTGAGTTTGTTTTATTTTATGAGAAAATAATTTATTTGGAGAAATACTTATGAAAGATCTCAGTGGATTATTCAATCCTAAAGGAGTGGCCGTTATAGGCGCATCAAATCAAAAAGGAAAATTAGGTTATATCGTAACAGACAACCTAAAAACCTGTGGATACCAAGGAGAAATATATCCTATAAACATCAAAGCAGATGGTGAAATTTTAGGATTAAAAGCATACAAAACGGTATTAGACATAGAAGGTGAATGTGATTTAGCAGTTGTAGCAATTCCTTCAAAATTTACTAATGCTTCATTAGAAGAATGCGGACAAAAAGGTATTAAAAATGTTATCGTGTTAACGGCTGGTTTCAAAGAAGTCGGTGGAGAAGGAGTAAAACTTGAAGAAGAATTAGCAGCAATTGCAAAAAAATACGATATTAATGTTCAAGGACCTAACTGTCTTGGAAGTTTAGATGCTCACACACCACTTAACGCATCATTCGCTCAAATCATGCCAGAACCTGGAAACATTGCATTTGTATCACAAAGTGGAGCAATGACTGTTGCAATTATCGATTGGAGTGTTTCTGAAGGTATAGGTTTCAGTAAAGTAGTAAGTTTAGGAAACAAAGCAGATGTTTCAGAAATTGATGTAATTGAAGAATTGGCTGATGATGATAAAACTGATGTAATTCTAGGATACCTTGAAGGAATCAGTGAAGGAGAAAGATTTATTAAAGTTATGAGTGAAGTTACTAAGAAAAAACCTGTAATATTGCTCAAATCTGGATCCAGTCAAGCTGGAGCAAAAGCTGTATCTTCACACACAGGAGCATTAGCAGGAAATGACTTTGCATTCGATGCAGCATTTGAAACCAGTGGGGTAATGAGAGCAAGATCCATGCAAGACTTGTTTGATTTAGGAACTGCATTCTCTAAATCAGAAGTACCAAAAGGTAAAAACATTGCAGTAATCACTAATGCTGGTGGTGGAGGAGTACTCACCGCAGATAAAATAGAAGAAGAAGGATTACAACTTGCTGAACTTACAGAAGAAACTATGGCAAAACTCAGAGAAGTTATTCCTGATGAAGGTAGTGTACACAACCCTATTGATGTATTAGGTGATGCATCACCTGAA
This sequence comes from uncultured Methanobacteriaceae archaeon, assembly GCA_902797085.1. Lineage (GTDB taxonomy): Archaea > Methanobacteriota > Methanobacteria > Methanobacteriales > Methanobacteriaceae > Methanosphaera. The sequence goes on along the minus strand of CADBRM010000071.1, from coordinate 10,637 downwards.
GCATATGAAAAAACATTAGAAATTGTATTAGCAGAAGATTACATTGATAGTGCAATTATTATGGCATGTCCTACAGCTTCATACAAACCTAAAGAAGTAGGAGAAGCAATTGTTGATGCTAAAAACAAATTCAATAAACCAATTATGGTAGTAAACATGGGTGGACCTACCTTTGTGGAAGAGAACTTAGTATTACGTGAACATAACATTCCAACATTTGTATTCCCTGAAACAGCAGTAACCGCTCTTAAAGGAATGTCAGCATTCTCAGAAATTCAACAAAAATCAAAAGAGTCAGCAATTGACAATTTAGAAGGTATCGACAAGGAAGAAGCTGCAAAAATCATAGAATCAGTAAAAGCTAGCGGAAAAGATGCATTAATTGGTAGTGAAGCATACCAAGTTGCAAAAGCATACGGTATTTCAGCTGCACCAATTGTACTTGCAACCACTAAAGAAGAAGCAGGAGAAGCAGCAGAAGATATGCAATATCCTGTAGTACTTAAAATCGCATCCGACAAAATCTTACACAAAACAGATATCGGTGGAGTACAGGTAAACATCAACTCCAAAGAAGAAGTTGAAGAAAAATTCGAGGAAATCATTGCAAATGCAAAAGAAGCACATCCTGATGTAGTACCTGATGGTGTGGAAGTACAAAAAATGATGCCTAAAGGACAGGAAGTTCTTGTCGGTATGCTCAGAGATGCACAATTCGGTCCAATCATTGGATTTGGTATGGGTGGAATCTACGTAAACCTAATTAATGATGTAAACTTCAAATTAGGAGCAGGACTTACTGAAGAAGCTATAGATGAACAAATCAACAGTACAAAAGTAAGCAAATTATTAGAAGGTTATCGTGGAGATGCACCTTGTGACATTGATGCTGTAAAAGACACATTAAAACGTGTAGCTAGATTAACTCTTGACTTCCCTGAAATCAAAGAGTTAGACATTAACCCTGTATTCTGTTATGAGGAAGGTTCCAGTGCATTAGATATAAAAATTAAATTATAATTTTTTATCTATTCCTTTTTTTTCTTTTTTGTCTTATACTATAGATTTTGATATTTTTTATTCTAATTTTCATTTATTGTAATTAATATTCTTGAATAAACGTTTTTTCTGACAGAAATAATTAAAAGGATTATAATTTTTTTCCTTTAAAAATAATATTTACTTATTTTTTGAAAATTCATTATATATTGATTAATTACTTTTAAATATTATATTAGGACAATATATTAATATTAAAGGGGATTTAATTAATATGATTAGTAAATTCATTCATGTTTTGGCTTTGAAAATAGGTCAATTATCAATACCTTTTTTAAAATTATTTAATAAAACGGGAACTGCGTTTCCGGGTAAGGTTGCATTAACTATTGATAACTCTTTTTTGGAAGTAATTAATGAAAAATGTGATAATATTATTTTAATTACGGGAACTAATGGTAAAACCACTACTAATAATTTGATAAATAATGTTTTTAAGGATTATACCATTTTATCTAACTTAAGGGGAGCTAATATGATTCAGGGTGTGGCTACCACTTATGTTCAGAATCCAAAAAGTCATTATACTTATGGAATTTTTGAAGTGGATGAGGGCTCACTTGATAAAGTTAGTTATTTTTTAAAACCAGATTATATTATTCTTACAAATTTTTTTAGGGATCAGTTAGATCGTTATGGTGAAATTGAAGGGATAATTAATGAAGTTTTGGAAGATATTAAACGTTTGCCCAACACTAAGCTGGTTATCAATGTTGATGACCCTTATGTAAATCAGTTTAAGTACAGATTAGATAACCAAACAATATCCTTTGGATTAGCAATTCCTTCAAATAAAGTTATAGAAAAAAATTTAACTATTAATAAATGTCCTTTATGCGGTGCTGAATTAAAATACCTTAAACATACCTATGGACATTTGGGTGATTATGAATGTTCTAACTGTGGATTTGACAATTATGAAAAAGATTATATTGTAACCAATGTAATACAAAATGATTCAACACAGGAAGTAACAATAAACAATAATAATGGGGAAGTAAGTGTAAACTATCCATATACTGGTTTATATAATGCATATAATGTATGTGGTGTATTTGCCATATCAAAAGAGTTAGGTATGGATACTGATGTGATAATAGATAATATGGAAAATTTTTCATTTTCATTAGGACGTATGGAAGAATTTGATTATAAAAACAAGAAAATTAAAGTTATACTTACGAAGAATCCTATAGGACTCAGTCAAGCTACAAGAATTATTTCTGACGATAATAGGAAAAAGACTGTCGTTCACATATTAAATGATAATCCTGCAGATGGTAGGGATATCTCATGGATTTGGGATGCCAATACATTCTGTACAAATGATGATTCAATAGAAAATTATTATTGTAGTGGAATTAGATCGGAAGAAATTGCTTTAAAAAAGAAATATGATGATGTATCACTAGAAAAAATACACATATATGATGAAATGAATGAAGCGGTAGATAAGGCTATTGAAGATGATGTGGAAATAGTTTATGTATTACCTACTTATACCGCCGTTTTTGATACACGGGATTATATTAGTGAAATAGTTAACAGATGAGGTTTTATCATGGAATTAAATATTATTCATTTATATCCGGATTTGTTGAACTTGTATGGAGATACAGGAAATGTTAAGTGTTTGAAAAAAAGAGCTGAAGACCGTGGAATTAAAGTTAATATATATAATTTCTCTGATGATGAGAATAAACCTGATTTGGATAATGGTGATTTATTTTTCATGGGTGGAGGCTCAGATAGATCCCAACAATTGGTCTATAAAGATTTTTTAAAGTATAAGAACAAATTTAGGGAATTAATCGACAAACAAAAAGTGGTGCTGGCAGTCTGTGGGGGATATCAGTTGCTTGGTGCAGAGTATATAGATAAGGATGGAAATGAATTGCCAGGATTAAACATTTTGGATTATGATAGTAAATCTGGTAAAGGAAAAAGGATTATCGGAAATATTATTATTGAAAGTACGTTGGATATTACCCCAAAAACCATTGTCGGATTTGAAAATCATGGTGGCCGTACATATAGTAAATATGAACCGTTAGGTGATGTATTATCAGGTTATGGGAATAATGACAATGATAAAAAGGAGGGTGTTGTATATAAAAACTTTATTGGAACATATCTCCATGGACCAATATTGCCAAAAAATCCACATCTGGCCGATTATTTGATATTGAAAGCTCTAAAAAACAAGTATGACATTGATTCATTGGATCCTTTGGATGATTCAATTGAAATTAAAGCTCATCAAAAAACCATAAAATTATATGGTTAAAAAAAAGAATTGATTGAAAATTATCTTGAAAGATATATTTTCATTATTTTTACTATTTTTATTAAATATTTTTTCAATGGACCAGTTCTATTAATGATATTCTCTATAAATACTACGTCTTCGACTTTTATTGCTTTTAATAGCAGTATCATTATGATAAATACAACTGAACCTAAAATTCCACCAACAATCATTCCAATTATTGTCTTAGGAATTAATGCCATTACAAATACCATTACAAATGTAGCTATAAGTATCTTAAAAATATCTTTGTATGGTGGATGTACTTTGGATATTCTGGTTAATTCGAAAACAGTAAACAACATCAGTATAAATGTGGATAATGTTGTTGCTATTGCTGCTCCCGTAATATCATGTGCAGGTATTAAGAAATAGCTACCAATAAAGTTTACAACAACACCAATTAATAAAGCTATCATAGGAAAAGTCGGTTTTCCCAATCCTTGACACATACTACTTGCAATTAAATATACCGAGAAGAAAAACATTCCTCCAACAAGTATTCCTAGAGCTTCTGAACCTTGAGCATATTCATTTCCAAATAACAATACCATTATCGGAAGTGCATATACCATAATAAAGGCAGATACAGGTAATGAAGTTACAGTTGTATATCTATATGATTGATGCATATACATTTTAAGTAATTCTTTATCTTTTAGACTATCAGCTTCACTAGTTGCAGGTAATATTGATGTTGAAACAGAATTTGCTACTATTAATGTCATTCTTGCGATAGCACTTGCATTCGTATAGAATGCGGCAAAGAATGATGGTAAGAACATACCTATGAAAAATGTTCCGGTATCATAGAGAAATATTTCGGCAATACCTGAAATAACTACAGGTATGGAAAATTTTAATATTTTACACATTAAATTTAATTCATCTTTAAATGTAATCTTTTTAAAAGAATCAACGGTATAATAAGCATTGATATCTTTTTTATACAGGTAATATGAACCAATCAATGAAACCAGAAATCCTAATGCTGTACCGAATACAGCTCCGGCAGCATACCATCCTAAAATAACTAAAGCTGAAGCAAGAATTATTGTAAATATCTGTTCGATAAGTTTAGAATAAAAAATACTTTTCATATCATAGAAACCTTGAAATACTCCACGCATTGCACCAACAATAACACTAAACGGTATAATTAATGATACAAATCTTAGAGGGAGTAAAGCTTCCGGTTTATTCCATATTCCAACAGCAATCGGTTCCGAAATCAGATACATTAGCACTGCAGCAATTACAGCCATGAATATCATAAGTTTCATACCTGTAATGATAATCTGATGAACCATGTCCTCATTATCTACAGCTTCATATTGTGCAACATATTTTGCTATTGCGGGAGGTACTCCTCCAGAAGCTCCAATAATAAATATGTTCTGGAATGGTAAAGTTAATCCAACAATTCCGTAACCAGTTGTTGATAATAGTCTAGTTAGTATAAATCGATAAATAAATCCACCAAAACGCAGTAATATAGAACCTAATAAAATAATTAAACTTCCTGATGCCAATTTGGATTCTTTATCTGACAAGTATCTACCTCCCAGTTTGTTCAAATATTATTCAAAAATAAATAATATTTCGGATTAGACAATTGTTAATATTTTTATTAATTATTTTATAAGTATTTAGTTATCCTTTAAAGTAAATTATTCACAGATTATCAGTTTACAATATTATTGATTTCAATATGAGGGGTGTCCGAAAAAACCGATATATTAATCATTATTTTTTAAATTAAAATTATTGTCAGTGTTGACTTGGAATGGTTATTGGAATTTTTTTTTTAAAGAATTTATTTTTGAATCATTTTTCTCATTCTTTTATTAAACTGATTGAATTCGGATTTATTATTTTTTTTCAGATGTTGTTTACAGCTATTATTATTTTTTACTAACCTGCACGGTTTTTATTTATGATTAATTATTTATGAACAGAGGGTTTTCAGGAAATCGCCTGTTACAATTACTATTGCTTCGTTGGCGATAGACGGGAATCATATGAAGACACTTCTGGTTAATATGAGCAAACAGTATTGGTGTTGCATGGAATTTAGGATGTATTGAAATAAAATGTTTCCCTCTGTATGAAAGCCATATTTGAGTATTATTCATACTTCACTCAAACAAAGGATTTCTACAAAGCCATTTTTTTTATTAAATATCAACGAACTATTTTTTTCCAGTATCAAATTACTGGTATATCCTTAAACAAAACAATATTTTTAAATATTTCAAAAAACTGAATTTTTGTTATAGGTATTATTCGATCCTATGAAAAATAATGAAATATATTATTTCAAGATAATTTAAAAAAAAAGATTAAAATTTATCAAATTTAACTTATATCCCATTTAGTTAAATCATCAGAAATAACAACTTATATTAATTCTAAAAAAGATAATAATAATCAATATCAATATTATTTTTCATATAGGGGATTTTATGACAAAGAACGTGGAAAGATTAGAAAAACGTATGGTTGAGCTCGCAGAGTCATTAGAAAAACATAAGCAAGATCCAGATTGTGGCTTTGAAGAAGTTAAGTCTGTGGATATGCTTATTAAGTTTGAAATATATCTTAATGATGCAGAAATAGGAATTTCTGATGGGATATATTTATATATGAATGAGGAAGGAGCAATAGTTAACGCTGAATACTTTGTTAAAGAAGAAGGTGAAGTAACCATCATCAGTTTCAGTGATGAACAGCTTGAATTAATTGTAGAATTATTTGAAGATGTATTTAAAGTAAACGTTGAATAATGCTTCACTTCCAATTATACTTTTTTTTTACACAAATTTTTTTTATCAACATAATTATTTTATAGGTTATACAATGTCGATTGAATTAAATGAAATTAAAAAACGGGAAAAAGGATATAAAGTTATAAACAATACAATTCAAAATGAAGGGATTAATAGTATAATAGACTTAACCGGATTGGCCGGAGGGTTCGATGTAACACCAGAAGATATATCCTTGCTGGAAACATATGCAGGTCCTGCAGTATTTGACGAAAAAATCCAACAATTAGGTATAGAACATTTGGGTGGAGAAAAGGTATTGCCATTAAACAGAACAACCAGTGGTATAGTCGCAATGATTATAACCTTTGTAAAGAAAGGAACACAGATAGTTCATTATCTGCCTGAAAAACCGGGACATCCTTCAATTCCAAGAGCTGCAAAACTGGTTGGTGCAGACTATGTCGAATATTCAAATATCGATGACTTTACAATTAATGATAATACATCACTGGTAGTGATTACGGGTACTACCATGGATCATGAGGTAATTAGCGTTGAAGATTTCGAATACGTAATTAAAAAAGCTAAAGAACAGGATATTCTGGTATTTGTAGATGATGCATCAGGTGCAAGATTAAGAAGAGCAGTATATAATCAACCGACAGCAATAGATTTGGGTGCTGATTTGTCTGTAACAAGTACTGATAAACTTATGGAAGGACCTCGTGGAGGTTTAATGGCTGGAAGTACTGAATTGATTGATGCTATTAAACTGACAGTCAATCAGTATGGTCTTGAAGCACAAGCACCATTGGTTGTCGGAATGATTAAAGCTTTAGAAAAATATTCTCCTGATAGGATCAGGGAAGCTTATCATCAGAAAGATCAATTAATAGAAAAACTAGAAAAAGAAGGACTGAATCCTCTTGAAACACCTACCGGTTTCATGTTTAAAGAAGATGAAATTAAACATGTTGTTGAAGAGAAAATTGGCGATGTCGATGTTCCTGCAGATATCATTGCAACAGTTTATTCAATGTTACTATTGGAAAATTACAATATTATCACAATTCCTGCAGTAGGGATGCCGGGTGCAAGTAAAACCATAAGAATTGACTGGTCTGCAAAAGATTCTGAAAAATTGACCATGGATGAGATGATAAATGCAATAGTCAATACTTTTGACATGGTATGTGATGTTTGTAAAAATAACAATATAGAACAAGTATTATACGATTAATTTCGTATCATTTTTTTTTAAAAGAGAGTGGAGGTGAAGGATTATTCATCTTTCATTATTATACATTCACCAGAAGTAATCTTTTCTAATTTTCCATCATCAGTTTCTACAATCAATGCACCATTATTTGTAATACCAACAGCATCAGCAATCAATGCTTTACTATTTTTATATACTTTTACACGGTTACCTGTGGTACTGGATAACCTTCTCCATTCAGATACAATGTATTTGAAATTGCCGTTTTTGAATTCTTCATAGAACTCTTCAAATATCTTAAAGAATTCTCTGATAATTTCAGCTCTGTTAAATTGTATATCCGTTTCTTTTTGAACACTTGTAGCAATATTTTCAATCTCTTCAGGGATATCTTCAGGACTGATATTTACATCGATACCAACACCCACTAATACTGCCTCAAGGTTATCCTTTTCGGTTACTGCCTCAGTTAATATTCCACAAATTTTTTTGTTACCAATTAACAAATCGTTTGGCCATTTGATTCCCACTTCAATGTTGAATTCATCGTGTAGTGTTTTTGCAATAGCTACTCCCGTTACAATTGTCAGTTTTGATGCCTCTAAAAGAGTAACATCCGGTCTGAGAATAATTGTCATGTAAATACCACCTTCTGGTGATACCCAATCTGCTTTTTTCCTACTTCTGCCAGCCGTTTGCTGTTCGGCAATAATTACCGTACCCTCTTTGGCATCATTTGCAACAAATTTTTTGGCGGTATTGTTTGTTGATTCAATTGTTTCATAGAAGTGTATGCTATGGCCCATATATTTGGTTTTTAATCCTCTGCCGACTTCAAAAGGTTCAACAATATCAGGCGTATCCTCCAATTTGTAACCTTTTTCATCATGAATGATTTTATATCCTGCCTCTCTTAATATCTCAAAATTTTTATGAAGTTTTTCTTGAGATATTTCTAATCTTTTTAATAATTCGGATTCAGTAGCGTATTCTTCTTCAATATTCTTAAGTATGTGTTGTCTAATCATCTTAAACCCTATCAAAATTTGAATATGTTCAAATAATTACACACACTTTGCTGTGTGTAAAAATAATTTTATGGTAATATTATATATTGGAATTAATTAATTAATATCTTTTTAATTAATTTATTTTTTTTTAGGTTAGGTGGCAATGAACTGTAAAAATAAATACTATAAAGTAAATAAGATATTATATAGATAGCAAAGTAATGAAAGAAAAATTATTTTTATGACTATAATATACAATCAAAAGGGGAAATAGTATATGTTTGATAAAGTGTTAATCGCAAACCGTGGTGAAATAGCTATACGTGTTATGCGAGCTTGTAAAGAATTAGATGTAGATACAGTAGCAATATACTCCGATACTGATGAAACAGCATTATTTACTAAATACGCTGATGAAGCAAAGCCACTCAACTCATCCATCTTAGCACAATCCTACCTTGACATTGATAAAATTATCAACATAGCAATAGAAACAGGTGCAGATGCGGTTCACCCTGGATATGGTTTTTTATCAGAAAATCCTGCATTAGGTGAACGTTGTGATGAAAATGGAATAACATTAATTGGACCAAGAAAAAATGCCATAGAGTCAATGGGTGACAAAATTACTTCAAAACAATTGATGCAAAAAGTTGGAGTACCAACAGTTCCGGGAGACAAGGATGAAATAACGGATATTGCCGAAGCACAGAAAAGGGCTAAAGAGATAGGATATCCTGTTATAATCAAGTCTTCTGCGGGTGGTGGAGGAATTGGTATGAGAGTAGTCTATGAAGAAGATGAACTTGCTCGTGCAATTGAAACCACAAAAAACCTTGCACAATCTACATTTGGGGATGGAACAGTATATATAGAAAAATATATTGAAAGACCTCGTCACATAGAATTCCAAGTGCTGGCAGACAATCATGGAAACACAATACATGTATGTGACCGTGAATGTTCTATTCAAAGAAGACATCAAAAATTGATTGAAGAAGCACCGTCTCCAATCATGACTGAAGAGTTACGTGAAAGAATGGGTGAATCAGCTATTAAAGCAGCCAAAAGTGTAGACTATAATAGTGCAGGTACAGTTGAATTCATGTATTCTAATGGGGAATACTATTTCTTGGAAATGAATACCAGAATTCAGGTGGAACATCCTATCACCGAAGCAATTACTGGAGTGGACTTGGTAAAACAGCAAATTAAAGTTGCTGCAGGTGAAAAACTAGAAATCAAACAAGATGACATTAAAGTAAATGGTCATGCAATCGAATGTCGTATCAATGCCGAGGATCCACTGAATGATTTTGTACCTAATCCTGGTAAAATATTAGGTTATCGTTCTCCTGGTGGAATTGGTATCAGGATGGATAGTGGAGTATACAATGGCTATACTATTCCGTCAATTTATGATTCCATGATTGCAAAATTAATTGTACATGGAAATAACAGGGAAGAAGCAATCGCCCGTATGAGAAGAGCATTGAATGAATTTATTGTTGTCGGTGTTCCTACTACAATTCCATTCCACAAGGCCCTAATGAAAAATAAGAACTTCCAAGATGCTAATTTGCATACCAGTTTCATTGAAGAGAACAGTAGAGACCTTATAATGGAAATTGAAAAAGTTGTAAAAGAAGATGAAGATAGAATCAGTGAATTGAATTCCACATTCCTACCAAGTAAAAAAGTTGCAGCTATTTCAACCAGTGTGAATGCATATATGCAAAGGATTGTTGAAGATCAAAAAAGGTAATTGACTAATTCCCTTTTGATATTTTTTTTTATTTTTTTAAAGTCAATGTATTCTATGTATTTATTGTATTAAATCATGATAAATTTCTTAGTGCGATAAATGTTTTCAAATAATTTCTATTTGAGAAAAATTCACAGAACAATTTTTCTTTACCATAATTAAAAATATTTACTCTTTTTTTGTACCTATAAAACGGTAAGTTTATATATAGTATTAAAGTAATATATAATATAGTATTCCAACTGATAAAAAACTTCCTCAAAGCTAATATATGTTTTAGAACAAATTTTTTATTATGGAAAAATTATCAATATTCGTACCAAATAGTTTTTTGGCCGAATCAAAAGATTCAAAGATTAGAACATATAAAGTCGGCTTATTAGGAAGATATGCTGCTCTATTTAGGGCTAAAAATATTGTTATTTACAATGACAATTCAGACGGAGGTAGTAGGGATGATGCTCTCTATATGAAAACTATCCTAGAATACATGGATACACCTCAA
>CADBRM010000070.1 GCA_902797085.1 uncultured Methanobacteriaceae archaeon | reverse complement strand
TTTGTTCATACTTTTCACTCTCTCTTTTTACAAAATATTTTTTGTTCCCATATTATTTCATTTTACTATAACAATGTTTACGGAAAAACGGTTACGGCTGGAAGCATAATCAACAACAGCAAGAAAAAATAAAATAACATTAAATAAAATTTAAACGTAAACAAAACATTCAATTTAAAAAAGTCTAAATATATAATTGCAATAAAAACATATCAGATTATAAGAAAAAAATCGCTACATGTATATCAGATAATAGTAAAACGTAACAGAATAAGAAAAATGCTCGGAGAATGACAGTCAGTAATTTGCCGATACAATATTATTTGCAAAAATGGTGGGGGTATGGTTCACAAACTAAATGTATCCATTCTCCCTGTCCACATCATACATATCCTGATGATAACTGTCATATTTTCATTCACTTAACGACTGCTCATGATACAGTACCGGATATCTTTCGGCATACTCCTCCTCTGACATGCTCACCCACTCGTCATCAATGTAATCGCCATATTCCGATTCCTTGAATTGGGATGATTTTTTGGTAGCACTTGAAGATTGGGTGGTGCCCGTACTTTCATTGGTAGTGTTTTCGGTATCATTGATGGACAATGTAACAGAGTTCGAATCCAGTTTGGATAAAATGTGTTCCATGTCCTCCCCATTCTTCGTAATTATGAAGACATTCTTATGACCGAAATTCGTGAGGTAAGTGTAGGCATCTAATGTATCTGAATGGTTGTATGCCAGGTTGGATGTGTTCTGCAGTTGTGCGCCCACCTGGAAAGTGTCACGCATAAGTGCAAAGCTCATCGCTTCACTCATGTCATTCAGTCCGCTGTTTTCGCTGTCGAATACGAAAATTTCAATATTGTCTGTACTGTCATTGTATATGATGTAATGGTCTGTCTGATTTAATACGGTGGCATTGTCTTTAGGAACTTCAAAAGTCACACAGTTCATCGTGATGTTCATATACTCAGGAGAGGAGGACAGCATGAAATAAGCCCCCGCTCCAACATAGAGTACAGCGAGTACTCCCAAAATAATTAATCCTTTAGTGTTCATGTATAATCTTCTGCACCTAATCGTAAAAAACAATATTGCCAGTACGTAAACCGTTTTTAGTATAATTATTGCTTGCTTTATGGAATATGATTGTGATAAACGTTAATGGCTTTTGAAAGTGTATGGTGTAAAAAAAAGTATGTTTCATATGTTTGTTCATGTAAAGGGGGAGGTGATGGGGGGAGTAATTTTTTTTTTAACGGTTATCCTATTTTGCTTTTCCTATTTCAGTTGCCTCCTTGACTTCAACAATCTTTCCTGTTTCAACTTCATAGATGTAACCGTATATAGGTATGTTTGCAGGTACTAGCGGATTTTCACGTACTGTTCTGACATCATCCACCACACTTTTTGCCAGATTCCTGATTGGCAGGAAGTTGATGTATTGTGCAGCTTCCGATCCGCCTTCCTTGGTCGGGTTGTACCATCCGTCTTCTCCTATAGCAGCTGTTTCAAGGCTTTCGGAGAGTAGTTCGTGCAGCTGGTCATTTTTGAATGTCAACATTCCACAGTCGGTATGGTGTATAATGAACCATTCCTGAGTTCCGAGGAGTTTGTGTGAAATAATCAGTGACCTTATGGTGTCTTCGGTTACTCTTCCTCCTGCATTTCTTATTACATGTGCATCTCCCTCTTCCAGTCCCGCAAATTTGGCCGGATCCAGTCTTGCATCCATGCATGTTACTATTGAAAATTTTCTTCCAGGTGGTATTGGCAATTTACTTTTTTCTCCGAATTCTTCTGCATATTTCTTATTTGCTTCCAGTACTTCTTCTAATATTTTTGACATTTATTATTTGTCCTCCTTTTATTTTTTCGTGATAAGATTATCGTTATATAACAATTGTTATTTTTTTATAGTGGTCATACTAATATTAATTAACAATGTTATATAAATCTTTTGATAAAACATAATCAACAAAAGACTCCATACAACACAGAATCAAAAAAAAAGAGAAAACAAAGAATGGTGAACATACCGGTAGGAAAACAAACATCAAACTAAAGTAAGCACAAAAACAAGGGGAGTGGTACACCAAGAAAAATAGATATAATACAACAGACAAAATAAAACCCATGAAAAAAGAGAGCATAATACTGATACTTATAATACTGACACTGGGCATATCCGGAGTGCACGCACAAAACGAATGGGAAATAGAACACGAATTTCAGCCGACAGACTTCCTCTTCTGCTACAGTGACCACAACACAACAACATACGAGGGAGACCTGGGACTCATGGACACATACTGCAACAACACAAAGGACAACAAAACATACGGACTGTCCCTGGGAACAGTCAGGGGAATAGCATACGCAACCAAAAAAACATTTAAATTCGACGAAGACCTGATAATGACACACAGCTCAGGAAAGGAACCAAAACTCATACTGACAATAAAATACAAGAACGGAACAACAATACCAGTACTTGACTATGACACGAAAACACTCACAAAGGAACAGATGAGCTACTTCGACGACTACTACAACCAGAAAACAATACACGACCAGAACAAGGAATACTGGCAGCAGGCAGACATGGAAGACACAATCAGCAGATCATCAGCAAAAAGCAGTGATAAAAAAGGAGTGCACAGATACGTGGGAACAAACGGATACGGATATATGATAGACTACTAACCACCAAAAC
>CADBRM010000069.1 GCA_902797085.1 uncultured Methanobacteriaceae archaeon | reverse complement strand
TCCATGCTCCTTTTGACATATTCCAAATCATTTTCCAGGGGGACATAGGGATCAGTCATAGAACCGGTACCGATCATACATTTTTCCTTCTTCTTCTGTAAGGCTTTTCTGAGCAGTTCCAGACTGTTCTGTTTTATTTCTATATCGGTAAAATCATGGTCCATGTTGTACACATTACTTCTAGAGTCACAGTATATGCAGCCATGACTACAGCCCCTGTAAAGGTTCATGCCATTATTCCCGGATAATATAGACTTCGCTTGAACATAATGCATAATTACACCTGATATTAAATTTCAATGATTCATTCTAAAGCATTTCACTTAAGTTTTCTAAATATTTTGGCAAATACATCAGTTATCTTTTTTGAAATATTTATTGTTATTAGTATATAATTGTTAAAGTTTTCTCAAGTAGTCACTCCCGAAATTTGCTATGTATATTGTCGTATGATAACCTCTTTATTGTGGTTATGGATTTAAAACAAAAATTTCTAGTGAAGGATAATTTTATATTTTTTAACATACAAAATTGTTAATGATATAATATCAGTTTTCCTGATTATTATCGGGAGAAAGAACTTTTTTAATAAAAAAAATATTTTCAGTGTTAATATGAAGAATAGAATAAGCATTTTTCTTATATTGTCTTTAGTATTGTTCCTTGTAATTGGTACTGGTCTGGTATCTGCTACAGATTGCAATGATACTAAGGGTGTATTTGAAGATAATGAAAAAGTCTTGGATAATTCACAGGAAATAGTTCCTGAGGATTATTCAGCAAATACACAAGAAACAGCGGATTTTGATGAAAAGGATAATGATTTCATACGGAAAAACAAGATTCAATCAACAAACAATACAAAAAAATCAAATATAACAGGTTCAGTCTATGATTCCATAGATGCTCAAATGATTGTCAGTGAGGAAGTTCTTTCTAATTATACTATAACTTTAAACACGACAATAAATAATGAGACAATAGATCTGGTTTATGATGTAGGTAAAGAGACAGCTATAACAAGGAATATCAGTGTCAATGGCCTTCCTGATGTAACTAAACTTGGAGCTGACTATGCATATGCTGATGAGAATGCCGTTTACACTATAACCAGTGCAGAAATTCTGCGTGTAGCAGCTTTGGACAGTTATTGTCAACAGTTATATGGTTATGTTCCAAAATATACTTTCTTCCGAGAAATTGGTAGCAATGTAAAGTATATTATCAGCAGAGAAAAATGGAACGTAATTATGCGTTCACTTAATGGTTATCATGTAAATTGGGGATATTCAAGTGTGAATCCACCATATGCAGTTACAGTAAATCTTTCTGGAAAGATAAGGTATTATCCTGTATATTATGATGCTCAGGAGTGGATTAATGGACATCAGTATACCTGTGGACCAACAGCTATGAGCATGATCAGCCAAGCACTAAACTGTTATAGCAGTGAAAGAAAGCTTTCAGGAATTTACATGACTACTGCTAGGGATGGAACAGAAGAAAGTGACATTATCAGTTTTTCTCCGGGAGTACACATGAAGCTAACGAATATTGCCAATACCCAAATTTCTGTTATTTCAGCATTACAAGCCGGTAAAATGATTTTTTGGCATATCAGAGGCCATTATATGTGTGTTGTGGCATACAATTCAGTTAATAGTAAATTCCTATGTTTAAATCCCAGTGGTCCCAGCCATAATATAGCTGCAGTACAGTGGGCTACCTGGACAGAAATGATGAATACCGACAGACCACTTAAGGAAAATGGTTTTATGGCCGTAACACCATACTGGACTTTAACTTCATCAGACATCACTCATGCACAATGTTACTACTTCAATATGGGTGGAAAGTATACTGCACCGGCTAATGCCGAGAATCCTAAAACGGGTTATGATAATAAGGTTTCTTTCACGGTCAGCACACCATCAGTCATTCCAGACACAACCACTGCAGCAGTATTAAAGATTGATATGGAAATAAGAAATGATACTGGTTTGGTTAGTGACGGACAGGCAATCATTTACTTGAACAACAGGGAAATCCGAACCGTGGCAGTAAGTGGCGGTAGAGTTTCACTAAGGTATATCTTACCGGCATATGTCAGAGGTAACATATTGGTAACTGCAAAATACATCAATGCCTTCAATGGTACGGTTGGTGATGTTAAAAACACAGTTAACAAAAATTTATTTGGAAAAACACTCACCAACACAACTGCCGTTAAGTCTAAGAAAATGGTAAATATTGTCATTTCACCTATAAAAAGTCGTATTGGTGAAGAAGTTGAACTCAAAGCAGTACTGAGAGATTTCAACGGCAATTTAATTGATGGTGGAAATCTTGTCTTTAAGATTAATGGGGTTTCATTAAAAAGTGATTATAC
>CADBRM010000068.1 GCA_902797085.1 uncultured Methanobacteriaceae archaeon | reverse complement strand
CAAAAAATCAAATATCCCAAAATAAATTAATTAATATCTCCTGTAAACATCACAGCTCCAACAGAAAAATTTACTCATATAAAAAAACAATATAGATAATATAGTTAAATGAGTGAATAAAAATGAACGAAGAAGAATTTTACAACAAACGATTGTTAAATAATGATAATTACACAGTATTTCTCCCCGAACACCCCTGGATAAAAAGAGCCCAAGTAAACAATGAGGGTTTCAACAATGGAAAACTAATGGAAACACTCCAAGAAGAATATCCCCATTTATACAAATCAATACAGGATGAAAAGCACTTCATACCGGAAGACGAAAGATACTTCTACCTCTTTGAAATACCGGATGAAACTGAAGAGACAACAATAGGATTTGCGACATTTACAATTTACGATGAAAAAAGCTTAATAATGAACCAAATCTACGTGCTACCTGAATACAGAGGAAACAAACACTTCATTGCAACATATAACTTCTTTGCACAACTGCTGGAAGAAGCAGAGATATACATAAAAAACCCATCAAGAACAATAATAGACAATATAAAAGAAGCAAACTACTGCACGATAATCAAGGACAGATTCCTGCTGTCAAACATATTATTCATATTCGACCAGGTAGCATTTGAGGACACCCTCAAACACACAAACAAAAGCTATCACGGCCAGGGAAAAAAGGCAAAATATTTCACAGAAACAAACCTTTACGACCTGGAGATAGATGCACTGATAAAAACCTCACAAAACAACAAAATATACACAGGACAAGAAGACTTACTGAAAGTGGAAAGATCTACAATAAGCCTAGTAAGAGATGAGGACGAAAAAAGATTCAATGTACTGGCAAAAAGAAAAGAAGACCCATGGATAAAAAATGGCAATTATTTCAAAAAACTTGTCAAAACATTAAGGAAAGAGAAAATAACCAATATATAATAAACCTATAAAATTTTTTATTAAAATCTTTTTTCTTGATATAACAATAAAATTCCAAAGATTAACAGTAAAATTGAAAATCTATTTTTAAAAATTTTACAAGAAATACAATAACTTTTAGTATATGTGCATAATATATAATATAATATCTAAAAAAAATTTTTTCATATAGGACGTGTTGTTATGAGTAAAGATGACCGTAGTCCTGTAAATCCATTTACAGGTAAAAAACATTATGATAACGTAAACGATGATGAATTTTTAGCCGAATGTTATAAAGTTTATTATGAAGAAATTAATAAACATGAGTTATTAGATCAGACAGAGATTGGTCAACAGGTTATTAACATAAGTAAAAATATTGTTATGGCTGTTGAAGAGTTTCTTAAAAAAATTAACCGATACGATTATGTTGAAGGTTATTATGACTGGGAAGTGCATTTAATTAACAGTAATATTGTTAATGCGTGTTGTTATCCTGGCGGTAAAATAGTTGTTTATGCCGGAATTCTACAATATATGAAAACCGAGGATGACTTATCCTTTGTTCTAGGCCACGAAATTTCACATGCACTGTTGGATCATTCCAGAACCCAGCAAAGTGTAAATCAAACTAAAAGTACAGTTTCCACTGCAACATATCTTGGTTCCTTTGCATTGGACCTTTTCGGATTGACACAATTCGGTAATATGGCTAGAGCAGCAATCAACATTGCAAATACAGGTTCACAATTCCTATTGACTCAACCATGGGGTCGTGACCATGAACTCGAAGCGGACAAATTAGGTTTAATTCTTTCTCACCTTGCAGGATATGACATTAAGGGTGTTCCGGAATTTTGGGTTAGATTCTCTCAAGCAGGTGGTAATCAATTCGATTTCTTCTCAACCCATCCATCAGATGACAAAAGAATTTCTGTAATGAATGATACCATTAACGAGATTGCTCAGAACCCTGACTTCCTGTCTAAACCGTTATTGCCTGAAACACCGAAGGTAAACAAGTAAGTGATAACTCTTTATCAACAGTTGTCCTTCAATTATCCCCTATTTCTTT
>CADBRM010000067.1 GCA_902797085.1 uncultured Methanobacteriaceae archaeon | reverse complement strand
GAAATGTTACACACAGTAAGAAACTACTTCTATGACAATGATTTTACAGAAATCAACACTCCTAAATTAGTAGCTTCTGCAACAGAAGGTGGAACAGAATTATTCCCTATCACCTACTTTGAAAAAGAAGCATTCCTCGGACAAAGTCCTCAATTGTACAAACAAATGATGATGGCAACAGGATTGGACAGTGTATTTGAAATTGGTCAAATTTTCAGAGCAGAAGAACATGATACATTAAGACACTTAAACGAAGCACTATCCATTGATGCAGAAATGTCCTTCAGAAGTCAGGAAGATGTAATGAACTTATTGGAAAACTTAATTCAAAACATTTTATCCAATTTACAAGAAAAATGTGTTCCTGAATTAGAAGACCTTGGACACGAATTGGATGTTCCTTCAGGTGCATTCCCTGTAGTTCCATACGAAGAAGTCATTGACATAGTAAACAGTCAGGATGTAGAAATGGAATATGGGGAAGATTTAAACCGTGCAGCTGAAAAGGTATTGGGAGAAACAATGGGTAGTTACTACTTTATCACAGAATGGCCTACAGCAATTAAACCATTCTATGTAATGCCTAAAGCAGATGATCCTGAAAAAAGTACTGCATTTGACTTAATGTACCGTGACCTTGAATTATCCAGTGGTTCACAACGTATACATGACTATGATTTATTATACAGTCAAATTGAAGCAAAAGATTTAAATCCGGATTCCTTTGAAAAATATTTACAAGCATTCAAATATGGAATGCCTCCACACTCTGGATGGGGTATGGGTGCAGACAGACTTACTATGGTATTAACTGGTGCTAAAAACATTAGGGAAACAGTTCTCTTCCCTAGAGATAGAAGACGGTTAACACCTTAAGTCTTCCTATTTTTTTTTAATTGTGTGTTGACGGAAATTTCTAAGAAATATATGCTTGATACACACAATATACTTTTTCAAAAAGAGTTTTAGTAAAGGAGATTAAGTTTTATTCTATTTTTTCTTTATTTTCGATGTATAAGTAGATTCTTTCTTTTTCGAAATAAAATGTTTGATCAACATCCAAATCTTCAGCAATTTCATAGATGATTTTTTGAGATTCTAGTTTTTTTAATCTTTTAATGAATTCATCATATTCCAGTTGACTGGTTTTATCGGTATAGTATCTATTTAAACCTTTTTTACTCCATTCTAAACCGTCCCAACTTAACATTTCGAAATGGTGTGGCTTAATGATTATTAATTTGAGTAAAACCTGAAAATCATCCTCTTCATATTTACCATCTAAAACTTTACATTGGATTTCTTTATTAGTGGACAAATTAAACCCTCATTTCTTTTTTGATTTAATGATTAATTTGTAAGCATCTTTATTTTTGCTTTCATTATCTTTAACTTCTTTAAGTTCTTCCCATAGATCTCCATGAACCATGTAATCATGTACTCTTGTTATAAAGTCTTCAAAACTTTTTGTTTCATTTTCGTCGCTTGGTGATAGTTTATTTAAATCTATAAAATCTTTTAACCAGTTTTCACCATCAAAAAAATAGTAATCTGTATTATATGCGTTATTGGTATCATAGTCTACTTTGCATTTGATATTATATGATTCATTTTCCTGGTCTTCGATGGTATATTCATAAGTTTCTTTCATTATATCACCCTATATAATATATCTTTTGTATTTATTAATTAATAAATGTGAATATATAATACGATTAATTCGGAAAGTATTAAAAACAAAAAATATATATTTAAAATTACAAATAATTACCTAACTATCATGATAAATGATTATATTTTTTGAGAGGGATTTTAAATGAAGTCGAAAATTAATAGTATTATTAAAAATTTTAATAGTACAGTTATCACTACTTCATCAGTTCATAACATGTCTTCAAACGAGAACTCTGGTGAAACTAAAAAGATTTACCAAATAGATGAAGCTGGAGAATACGTGCCTCTAGATTACAAAGGAATAACAGTGTACATTAGAGAAAATTACCCTTATTATAATCCTCAAAATGATAAAGTATATTATTCTAAAGAAGAAGAAGCGGAAGATTTATTTAAATTATCTGAAGAAATGAATAAATCATCATTGGATACTTTGAAAGAGATATAATTTTTTTTTAACATTTTTTTATTAATTCTATTTTTTCTACATTTTATTGAAGGTTTTTTATTTGAAAGATTACGTAGTAATGGATTTGGAAAATCCTAATTTTAGGCAAAATTCAATATGTGCAATAGGTATTATCTTGGTAAGGGATAATAAAGTTGTCCAAAAGAAATATTCTTTAATAAACCCTGAAGATACCTTCGATAGAATAAACATGGATATTACAAAAATTGCTCCACATATGGTGGAGGATAGTCCAACACTTCCTGAGTACTGGCCGGAAATTAAAGATTTGTTAACGGATAACATTGTTGTTGGACATAACATAACATATGATTTAAGTGTGATATCAAAATCATTGCAACGATATAACATACAAGTTCCTGATTTTAAGTATTTATGCACATTATCCCTAAGCAGAAGATATATGGATTTACCCTCTTATAAGTTAGAGAACATAGCAAAAAAATTACATATCATCTACAACCCCCATAATGCAATAGAGGATGCACGTGCTTCTTTTGAAGTATTTGAGTACATAAATAGATACGAAGAAATTTCACATTCACAGTCAAAACATTATCACTATGTGCCGAAGGTAGTGGAAAAATATGATCCAAAATTATCTACAAACTTAAATAATTTATATGGTATGTTAAGGGTTATCCTGTTTAGAGAAAATATATCCCAAGAACAATTTCAATTATTTGAGCAATGGTATGATAATAATAGACAGTACAATCAATATCTAATTTTCCATAAAATCAGTCTGGAATTGAAAAGAATAATCTCACAGGGTTACATGACAGGTTCTGATAAAAAGGCATTGGTCAATACAGTGGATTTCATTTCAGTATCCAGTATTTACTCCGAGAAAACACTAAAGACACAGGTATTGCAAGGAATAATTAAGGCAATAACAGCAGACAATAGGGTGAGTATCGAAGAATTAACTCATCTTAAGAATTGGTTGTTAAGAAATCCTTCATTGACGGGTACTTATATCTATGATAAGATTTTAAAGATCACAAACATTCACTTAAAAAAGGGATATGTGGATTTCAATGAACAGGAAAAATTAGCACAACAATTTAAAGAATTAATCACTCCAATTAAGGTAACAAACGAGGAATTTTCTTTTGAAGGAAAAACTTTCTGTTTATCGGGCGAATTTCTACATGGTAACAAGGAAAAGATTACTCATTTGTTGGAAAAGGAGGGAGCAATAGCGAAAAGTTCTGTTTCATCTAAGGTTGATTACTTATTTGTAGGGGATTTGGGTAGTCCTGCATGGAAATATGGAAATATTGGTGGAAAAATAATTAAGGCACAAAAATTACAGGACAAGGGAATGAAAATAAAAATAATTAGTGAAAAAAACTTATTTAAAAAATTGAAATATTGAGTTTATATTTTTTCAATAGCTTTTGAAGGACAGTTTTCAAAACAGATGCCGCAATGTAAACGGTTATTTTGACTAATTACATAAGGGGTGCCATCAGAAATAACCTTTTGGGGACATAACATTTTACATAAACCGCATTCTATACATTTTTCCGTAATAACAAATCCTTTGCCTCTAATTTCACCATCACCTATGATGAAG
>CADBRM010000066.1 GCA_902797085.1 uncultured Methanobacteriaceae archaeon | reverse complement strand
GATATTATGGCCATACCTCATGATGTTAAAGAATTTGGTTTGGTGAATATACATTCTTCAGATAAAAATGAATTGGATGTAAAAATCATAGCTTCAAAAATATCGGATGAAAACAAACTCTCTCAAACATTTGCTGATTTGGTGGATGTGAACGACATAAATCAGGTGATGTTGCAAATTGATGATTTTTATGCATTATTTATTAAACGTTTGGTTGAAGAGACAAAAAAATTGAATTTGCTGTTGCCTGAAATGACATTGGGAATTACTGGTCGGGCAGGTATTACAGGGCAAAAACCTCAATTGATACATCATTATATGAAGGATGACTTTGATGAAATACTGTTTGCAGAAGATGCATTGGCTTTGGGTGCATTGATGATGGCAAGATGTATGAATTCATTAGGAACTCCTACAAACCCCATTGGCGGTTCAAAAAAAGGATATTGTATAATGCAACAAAGAATACAAAAAAATAAATAATTAGTTAATTAGATAATGGTTTTCCGGCCATTTCTTCTAATCTTCTAATTCTTTCACTGGTTTCCGGGTGTGTAGAGAATAAATTTTTAAGTTTACTGGATGCATTTCCAAATGGATTTATAATAAACATGTGTGCATCAGTACTTTTAGCTTCCTTCATAGGATATTTTGTGGTTCCGAATTCTAATTTTCTTAATGCACTGGCAAGAGCTAAAGGATTTCCACAAATTTCTGCTCCAGTAGCGTCTGCTTTAAATTCTCTTGAACGACTTATTGCTAATTGGATTACGGTTGCTGCAACAGGACCAAGTATTGCTAATAATATTGAACCTACAATGTCCATCATACCGTTGTCATTATTTGCGAAAATAAGTGCATACCTGCTGAAATTAGCTATTGCAACAATCATACCTGCAATGGTAGCAGCAACAGAACTGATTAAAATATCCTTATTTCTAATGTGTCCCATTTCGTGTGATATAACTCCTCTTAACTCTTCCTCATTTAACAATTGTAAAATTCCAGTAGTCACAGCAACAACGGCATGATTTTGATTTCGACCGGTTGCAAATGCATTTGGATCATTGGATTGAATAATTGCTACTCTAGGTTTTGTTATGCCTGCCTGATTAGCTAAGTCTCCAACTATTCTATGTAAATTTGGTGATTCCTGTTCTGAAACTATTTTTGCATTATATGAACTTAAGGCAATTTTATCACTGTAGAAATAGGAAACGAAGTTCATGACGATTGCCAAAAGCAATCCGATCATTATTCCTAATCCTCTGATATTAAATAAACTACCTATAAATCCAAATATGATTATTAAAATAGCAGACATAAAACCTAACAAAATTACTGTTTTTAAATTTTCTAACATTTTATCCCCCTACCTTATTTGGTATTTGATTTGTTTGAATTGATAATATTTATTATAGCATTTTATTATAAATATTATTAATGAATTAATTATTATATTATGGGTGTAATTATGACAACTGCATTAATCATGGCTGGAGGAAAAGGAACTCGAATGAATTTGGAATGTGAAAAACCTATGATTAAAGTAAACAATCAACCAATGATTTTTCATGTTATCAATGCATTAACAGAATCAAGATATGTTGACAAAATCTTAGTTGCAGTAAGTCCAAATACTCCTTTAACAATGAAATATGTTGAAAAGTTTCCAGTGACCATAGTAAATACTTCGGGTGAGGGATATATTGAAGATTTATCTGAAGTATTGTCAAACAGGGATTATGTTGATGAAAATGAAGTAATCATGACTATTGTTTCAGATTTGCCTTTTGTTACTGGAGAACAGCTGGATGATGTTTTTAAAAATTATTTTGAAAGAGAAAAACCGGCTATGTGTGTTTCTGTTCCAGAGCACTTATTTGAAAAATACGGCATCAAACCTACATTGGTATTTGAAGGTTTAGTTCCAACAGGTGTTAATTTGCTGTTGGCCAATAATGATGAACAAGATCAAACTATTTATGAATCAGATAATATTGAGTTGGCATTTAATATTAATACTATCAATGATTTGGATTTATCGGAACATTATGTAAAAAAAACAAAAGTATAATTAAAAAAAATTTATATAGTTTAGATAACAGAAATTATATCATAATTATTACCAATTAAGTAACTATAAAATACTTTAGGTGGACAGTAATGACTAATGAAAGGGAATTAATAAAAGGAGAAGAGAAGTTATGGGCTGATATCAAAGGATATCAAGTTGCTACAAGTAATGCCCGTATCTTAGGAAATCTTGATGAATTAACTATAGATGAAAAAACTGGAAAAATCACTGACATTGTAATTAGAACTGATGCTGAAAGAAATGTTAATGTAAAAGGTGCTAAACGTAATGGTGATTTATTAATCATACCATTCGGTAAAGTTGAAAAAGTCGGTGAATTTATTATTATCTCAGGATAATTCGGATATAAGATAATCTCTTGATTATTTTATAATAACTTTTTTTTCTAACAATTTATTTTTATATATTATTATAACTGTTTTTACAAAATTTACTTTAAAATTAGATTATTTTTTTTATTGGAGTTTAATTTAAAGGAAAAGTTTTTTAGGAAAGAATAATTACATTCCTTCCATACTTAGGTCCATAATATTTTTGGTTTCTTTTGCTAGTTCTTCAGGTAGTCCTTTAATATCAATATCTAAGAAACCTCTTACAATCATTGAAGCAGCTTCATCTTCTGTTAATCCACGAGCCATTAAATATTGTATTTCAGCTTCCGCAATTTTTCCTACTGCTGCTTCGTGGGATAGTTCCATGTCGGTACAATCTCCTCTTAATTCAGGAATTGAATAAATTTTTGAGTCATCAGATAATATCAGTCCCATACATTCTAAGTGACCTTTTGCTTCATGTGCTTTTCCATGTAAGTCTCCACGAGTGATAATGGTTGATTGGTCTTCTGATATTGCACGAGTAATCATTTCGGATTGGGAATTGATTCCGTTAAGTTCCGTTCTTGATCCTTGATCTATTACAGAGTCATCTTTACCTGCAAGGATGGATTGGAAGAATACTTTAGTGTTTTGTCCATTTGCATATGCAGTTGGGTATGCTTGTAAGTTTCTTACTGGTTTGGTTAGTATGTAATTGGAAATGTAAGTACTGTTATCATCCATTATTACCCCTGTTCTTGGTCTTACATCTACCTCTTTAGCCCAGTTATGTACCATTGTGAAAGTTATTTTTGAGTCTTTTTTAAGGTAAAATTCAGATACTCCTATGTGGGCTGCATTGTCTACGTGTGCTGCAGTTGAACATCCTGTAATAATATTTATCTCTGATCCTTCTTCTGCTATTATTATATTATGTGCTGTTTGTCTGACTGCATCATCACCAATATACATACATGCCTGTATAGGTAATTCTAATTTTGTGCCAGGTAAACTTCTGATGAAGTATCCGCTTTTTGCACCCAGTTCTGTTGTTGCAGTATATTTATCAGCATCCACCTGAACAGCTTTCCACATGTAGTCTGCCAACCAGTCATATTTTTCTAAAGCTTGGGCAGTACCCATTACTTCCACTCCTGGGAACATATTATTTACAAATACTTCGGATTGATCCATTTGTAAAAATGATGCTGATCTATCCTCTTCGTCAGTCATCATTCCAACGCTAGTTAATGTTTCTTTGTCTGATTTAGTTAAATCATCTAATGAATCAATATGTCTGTGTGCTTCTACATCTGCAGCTTCATATTCATTTAAATCTATATCTGCTCCAATCGCTGCTTGTTTGTTAACTGCTTTTTCTGCTCTATCTTTTATTGAAACCATGTTATGCCTCTCCAAATCCTGATTTTCTAATATCGGTCATAATTTCTTCCGGATTACCTGTTCTAGTTATTTTACCATCAATTAATACATGTGCATGTGTTGCATCAACAAATCTTAATATGTATCCTAAGTGAGTAATTAGTAATCCACCTTTTTGACTATTTTCATTATTTTGGTCAAGTAAGGTACTGATTTCTTTAGAAATTAATTCAACATTCTCTATATCTACACCAGAATCTGGTTCATCAAACATGATGAAGTCTGGTTGTTGTGCTAATAGTTGTAACAATTCAGAACGTTTTACTTCTCCACCTGAAAATCCAAGGTTGACATCTCTTTCTAAGAATTGTTCGTTAAGTTTTAATCTTTCACCTAACTTTATTACTTCTTCATCTAATTCATCATTGCTTTTATATTCCTGTTTGTCAACAATTTTTAGCAAATCTTTTAATTTAACTCCACGTATTGCTGGTGGATTTTGAAAAGTAACTCCTAAACCTAAAGCAATTCTTTCATGGGTTTCTAATTTTGTAATATCTTGTCCTTTGTATATAATTTTCCCATTAGTTACTTTATAATTAGGAAATCCTAAAATAGTCATGAATAAAGTACTTTTTCCTGCACCGTTTGGACCTAATAAAACGTGTGTTTCACCTTCATTAATTATTAGGTTAACACCATTGAGTATTTTTTTTCCTTCTACTTCTACTTCTAAATCAGATATCTCAAGTAGCATTTAATCACCAAAATTGTAATTTAAATAATAATTTATTAAAATAAAAAATCATTCTATCTTTTCTTTATTTATTATATATTCTCCTTAATTTTTAAATGTTGTATTAACGCTGTTATATAACATTGTTATTAAAACAATGGATTTTTGGAATTAATTTATATATTTCTCTCTTTTAAAATCCGTTAATTGAAATAATGTAGAATCATGATAATTTATTTAGGTATACCTAAAGTTTGAGTGTTATTATTCGAGTTTTTGGAATTTATAAAAAATTTTATTTAATCTTATTTTTCCATATAACTGTTTTAGCATCTTTTTTGAATAATCATTTTATAATAAAATTCTACTAAAAATAATCAAAATTTTCATTCATGATATTTAAACTTAACGGTTCTTTCCATAAAACAACCTTTATAATAATAGTTAAAGTGATATAATATTGTACATTATTTTAGTAAATTGTACAATTGTACTGTATCTTTAGAATGTTGAAGATACTAGAACACGTGTTAAAATATTTATTTTAAATGTTGGAGCATTTAAAAGTTTAAATGATTATTATAAGTTAAATAATCATGTTTTTTATAATAGGAGGAAAAATAATGGCTAATGACGATATTAAAATCATCGTTTTCAGTTGTAACTGGTGTTGTTACGGTGGAGCAGATACCGCAGGTACATCAAGAATGCAATACCCACCTAACATAAGAATGATCAGAGTAATGTGCTCTGGAAGAATTGAACCTCAATTTATACTCAAAGCT
>CADBRM010000065.1 GCA_902797085.1 uncultured Methanobacteriaceae archaeon | reverse complement strand
CTATTTTTAAATATATCATGTTGAATAAAAGTATTATCATACAGCTTAATGTGAAATTTATGTTGGTTGGAACTACTGGGGAAAAAGTCTGTCCCGTGAATGGTGTGATTAATTTATTAAGTAGAAAATGGGTTTTTGGAATCTTGAAGGATATTTTTATGGGTAAACATCATTTCACTGAATTTAAAGAGGATAAGCCTGAGATTAGTAATGTGGTGCTAAGGGATACTCTTGTTTTCCTTGAAAATGAAGGATTGATATATAAGGTTACCAGAGAAGATTCATACAAGAATATCGAATATTACCTTACAGAAAAGGGGGAAAAGTTTAATAAAATTCTCTATGAAATGGTGATATTTGGCTTGTATGTTCTGGAAGATGATTTGAGATCGGATAAAATGAAGAAACAGTTGAAGGAGGAATATGAGGAAATATTGAATATAAAATAGCCATCCTTTCTCAATGTAGTCTGTCTATTACATTTTTTTTTAATCTTTAACATTATGATTTTTCTTCGCTGCTGTAAATCATGATATCCCAGTATGAAGTCCACAAACATATTGAATAATGACTTCCATGACAAAAACAGCAATTCCAAGAAATAATTAACCAACAAATTACTGATTATTCTTTAAAAAAAAATTAAAAATGTAAATAAGGGTGTTTAGGTATCCATTTTGGATATTGCTCTAAATAATTTTACTTGTTCATCTATAAACTCTATTGCATTATGAATATACATATCATATAAATTTATCATCTCTTCTTCATCGACACCATTGCATTTTACAATAAATTCCAAGATGAGTGATCTATCGTATCCATGTATAGTTCTTGACATTAAATCTTCGTATTTCTTGTCTATGATATTTTGTTTTATTAATTCATATACCAAAATATCAATTACTTTTGCAGCTGCTAGTTCTTGTGCTTCTGCATCTTTCATAATAGGGTTAGAGAACGATTCTTTAAACACGATTTTGGATATTTTGATAAACTGGGGACTTCTTGAAACAGCCATGAAGTCAGTGAGTATTTCCTTATAATTTTCTATATTTTCTATTAATCTCAGGTGCAGTCTATCTATCTGTGCTATCTGTTCGTTATTGCCATTTTTTTGAAGTTCTACTATTTTCTGCAGAATTTCCTTCTTGGATGAATAATGACTATATACCGAACTTTCCTTGATTCCTACGTTTTTAGCGATTTCACGTAAACTAACAGTATCATAAGTTTTTTCTGCAAATAATTCAATACAAACATCTATAATCCGGTTTTTTGTATTATTTACTTGCACTTTCCTAGTCTCCTAAAAAAATGTTATCCCCGAATTTAAGATATATACTTTAAAACTTAAAAAAATTTGCTTTGCTAACGTTAGTTAGGTTACTTTCATGGTAACAAAAAAAATAAAAAAAGAGAAAATAAAAAATTATAATTCACTATTTACAATACCTGCATCAATAACAGGCTCTTCTAAATTATCAGGATTTGAAATATCAATATCATCACTAGTTTCCGGAACATTAACAGATTCATCCTTACCAGCAACAGTTATACTATCAGGAACATCCTCAATATTATCAAAAGCTAATTCGATAGTACCGTCTTCATTGAAAAGAAGATTATCAAGACCAACGATAGCCACTAAATCAGAATAACTGATATTCCCATCTAAATACAATAAATAAATATAAAGCATGTACCTGTAATTGGTAACGCTCACAACACGAGTTCTTTCTTCAGGACGAACTTCCTGCCTATATTTGGTTACTGTTCTGGTTTTTGTAACTTCAGTAGTAACAGGTGTATAGACTGTGACGTTTCTTTCTCTTATCTCCTGTGTTGTAACATTAGCGTATAATGTAACGTTTCTAGTTCTAGTAACCTCTTGAGTTTCAGGAACATAAACTGTAATGATACGTTCTCTTTCTTCGGGAACCGTTACATTGCGACACTTGGTTACAGTACGGCTATTGGTTACCTCATGAGTTTCCGGTTCATAAACTGTAATGATATGCTCTCTTTCCTCGGTACTTGTGACATTATTATACTTAGTTACAATTCTAGTCTTAACCACTTCTTCGGTTCTTGGCTCATAAACGGTAACGGTTTTTTCACGAATTTCGGGTATCGTTACGTTCTGGTACTTGGTTACAACTCTGGTCCTATTCACTTCCTGTGTAACAGGAGTGTAGACTGTGACATTCCTCTGTCTGATTTCCTGGGTTGTGACATTTTTGTACATGGTAACTGTTCTGTTTTTAGTTACTTCACGTGTAACATTATGATACTCGGTGACAACTACCTCGTTTTTATTACCCTTGTTATCATTACCTTTACCATTGGTGTTGCTTCCCTTGTGATTACTGTTTATGTCAACTATCGTCTGAACGTATTCAGGATAATAATCATAGAATTGATTTTCAGAATTTTTATCCTTATCCTTAATGCTGACATTAACATTAATAGGTTCTTCTGTAGTGATGTTTTCTTTATAGTATTCTGTGACATTATAAGGAACCATATTTGTTACATTAACGATATAATACTCTGTCTGAACAACAGGAACCATAGTTGTTATATTCTCTGTATAAACTTCCGTAGTATTATACGGAATCTCTTTTGTAACGTTGACCGTATAATATTCCGTCTTGTCAGTTGGAATTAATGTTGTGACGTTCTCTGTATAAACTTCCGTTTCATTATAAGGAACCATATTTGTTACATTAACAGTATATGTTTCGGTCTTATTAACAGGTACAAGAGTAGTGACGTTCTCGGTATAATACTCGGTAGTATTATATGGTTCACACATTGTCACATTAACAATATAGGTTTCTGTAACATTAACAGGCACTTCTACTGTAATGTTTTCGGTATATGCTTCTGTAGTGTTATATGGAACCAGTGTTGTTACATTCTCAACATAGTTTTCTGTAACATTACTTGCAACCATTTCGGTTACATTTTCTTTATATTCTTCTGTAACATTATATGGTACCTCAACAGTTACGTTTACAATATATGTTTCAGTTATGTTTTCTGTTGTTGTCATGTTCACCAGTTTCCATGCCCATGACATGTTTCCACTATCGGTCCATGTCTTTATAGAAATAAGATTCTGATAATGATTTTGTGAATCAGCATTGTCTAAAAACTGGAATTTGTAGTGTGTAACTCCATCTGCAAGAATTCCTTCATCAGGTACTGGACCATGATCGTTATAGAAAGTCAATGTTTCGTTCTGTACATATTTCATAAAACCTTCCAGACCTGTAACATAGTGACTTCTTTCATAGTCCTGTAATAGGAAATACCAAACTCCCCATTTCAGGGCACTAACTTCATTAGGAGGAGTGCTGTTTTGATAAATTATCTGATTCTCATCAAGAATGTGATTGTATAAAAATATTTTTATGTAATCTGTTACATTTTTACCATTCCTTTTATTTAATAGAGTATGGTTTGTTCCAATAACATAAGGTGACTCCGTGTGTGGTGTACTTGCTTCAGGTTCTAGACAAATTGCTGTGCTGTTATCGTTCATATAAAACGGCATCATACCATCCTCACCATTTAATGTGGTGTAATTTGACACATAAATGTTATCACCGGTCGTGTTAGTGCTTTGTGTATTGTTTCTAGTATAGTTCTTTTCATGTGTATTTGATGGCACTACACTCTTGTCATTATATATAGTCTGTCTTTTGGTATTCTTGTTGACATTTGAATTTTTTTCAACAGTTTTATTATCTTCAATGTTTGTATTGATAGTATTATCATTACTAATTTTTTCTTGGATGGATATGTATCCATCATTTTCAATTATCTTATATGTATCTGTATGTGTGGAATCCACTTCACTTGCGTAAAGTGTTCCTGCGAGTAATGTAACAGTAAGAATAAAGAATATTGTCATTGCAACAATCTTTGGTTTACTCATATTATTACCTCCTTTATAAAAAAAATATTTAATTCAAAATATTTTTGAAGAGATATGAATTTCTGTGATACTTTTCATTTTTTTTTTCTCTAATTCGGTGTGTGTGCTTTCGGTACAGAGTGAGTTGTATGTAGTATAATGATTGGAACATGTCTCCGATACATATCCTGTCAAAATATCTCTTCAATTTTTTTATTTTGATAATTAATCAAAATAATTAATTTTTGGGTTCTGGGGGAATACGTGTAATATTTGTAGTATTATCCAATATGAGTAATTCTCATAAAAATAATACATTCGCTAAAAACAATGTATTAATTCAATTAATATTTTTACCAATAATCACATTCAGGGTCATTATTTTAATTATTATTATGAGTGGTGAATTTACACCTATTATGAAACATTATGTGAAATTATCAGTAATCAGAAGACGTATATTAAATTAAATAATAGAGTATCTTTGTATTTTTCATATTCCTTGTCAATTTTTTTGATATGAGTATTTTACAAACAAATACTCGCTTGTAATAAAACAAACGATTGTTAGCTAATACTCAATTAGTATATAAGTGACAGGATATATTTAAAGGTTTAGATTATATTTAAGAAAATCATTGAAAAATATCCAAAAATAAAATCATTAAAAAATATTTTAATACTTTAAATATAATGCTAGAAATCGCTCCAAAAGTTACCATAATTATTTGTTAATGTTTATAATTCATACCTCCATTGATACGCTAATGTTTATTAACCAACATCCAAACAGACGTGAAAATATTTATAATTCAACATCCCCATTGATATAATAATGTTTAATCATATATAAGAGTTCATATATTGGAACATGACCCACTACATTCAGGGAAGTTATTAAAAAAAGTAGGGCTAGCACCGATAGGTATTTAATAGATATTGTCTGGAAAAAGCCTGAAATGAACCGATTAGGAATACTTATTATTATTGATTTGTTAACGAAAAAAGTTTACCTAAAAAAATAAATATCAGGGAAATACATCAAAAAAAATTAGTGAAAAAAAGTAAAATAGGTGCTTTACCTGTTAAACCAGAACTGATGGCATTAGTAACGTTACAAGTAGTACAGGCATAACATCAATCAGCAGGTGCGTTAGGTAGGTTACTGTTACATTTTTTGTTTTAAGGTAGATTACAGGTAGTACCGTTGATACCAGAGCTACAGAAAGCAGAAGATATGGCAGGTTCAATCCGTATGCCCTTATGTGCAAGAGGGCAAAGAGTAGTTGTGACATTATGACTGCAGCTGCTATCGAATTTTTTCTGCCTGTCATCCTGCAGGCACATGTCATTGTCATTGTGAATGCTATGAATTTGAGCAGTTCTTCTCCCAGTATTTGTATAGTCATCGCAGCAATTGTCAGTACAGGATTGTCTGAACTTTGTGATCTGTTTATTGGTACCGGCACACCCATTGCAGTTAGTGTTGACGATACCAGTATACCCAGTGCCACGTATACCAGCACTCCCAATATTACTGTAGGAATATCTCCTTTCCGAGGTATTCTGAATATTGTGTCAAGGTGTCCCCTTAGTGTGTATAGTACAGGAACCAGTGTTGCCAGCATAATTAATAGTGCTCTAGGCATGAGGTATTGTCCCACAGGTATTGAAAATATTGCAATAACCGCTATTATGAGTCCAGTCACCAGTAATGTTTGGTACTGTCCTGTCAATTCAGGATTCTTCCTGTAAAAGGGTATGTCATAGTTTTCCTCTTCGAAGAAGAAATAGTCCTCTTTCATGTCATCCTCCAATATAATTCATTATACCATTTTATCCCACTAACATTTATTATACTGTACTATTCCATTCAACAAGTTTATAGGATAATGTTACTGGATTAGTGTATTCTTTCCTATTTCCAGAAGTCCAGCTCCTGCTCGTTCAATCCTATTGCACTTGCCTTGAATACAGGATTCTTTCCTTCTTTTTTCTGTTTTTCGTAGTCTTTCAAACAGTTTATGGCCGTTTTTCCCATCCCCATACATGTCGGCAGGTTAATTAGTGTCATTCCACCCATGGTTATCTCTGCCATTGCCCATGCAGCATCCATTGGAATCATTGCCCCAACAAATACTATGAGAGTACAGAACACATAGAATATCTTCATGAACTGTTTTGATGGTTCCTTTTTCTTGTTCATGTATATAATTGCATTGTCTACATAGTAGAGATTACCCAGAAGCGTTGTGAATGCAAAGAGTACCATTGCAATTGTTATGAAAATCGGTCCTGCCGTTCCAAATACTGTTGAAATCGCATTTTGTACGTATGGTGTTCCTGTAAACTGCTGCATCTCTTGCCACTCCTGTGGACAGACACATCAATGCCGTTGCGGTACACAGAAGAAGCGTATCTATGTATACTGATAATGTCTGTACAAGTCCCTGCTTTGCAGGGTGTGACACTTTAGCGGATGCTGAAGCGTTAGGTGCTGAACCTACACCTGCCTCGTTTGAGAACAGTCCCCTTTTAATTCCGTATACCAGACATGAACCTACAATTCCACATGCTATTGACTGGAAATCAAATGCATCCTGGAATATCAGGTAGAACATTGATGGAACGTTTTGATAGTTTACTGCTATCACTATCAGTGCAATGACAACATAGGACAGTCCCATGAACGGAACAACAGTACTTGTTACCTTAACAATCCTTTTTCCTCCACCCAACAGACAGTATCCTGTCTGGATTGCTAATGCTGCCCCCACAATCAACGGTGTTGTGGTCGGATTATAGAATGAATAATCCATGAACGTTGACTGCAGGTTATACGAACATAAAAGGTTAAATCCTACTGCATATGTAGCTATAAGGAATATACAGAAGAGTATTGCTATTTTAGGCTGATACAATCCCCTTTCTATATAATATGCCGGACCAACATAAAGATGACCATCGGCGTCCTTTCTCTTATAGATCTGTGCCAGAGTACTTTCAATGAATGCTGAGGATGCACCAATAATACACATGAGCCACATCCAGAAACATGCACCAGGAACGCCCAGACATATTACCGTTGACACACCTATAATGTTTCCTGTCCCTATCCTTGAAGCCGTCGAAACCAGCATTGCCTGCAATGATGAAACTGAATTTTCATCACCGGCGGGTTCCAGCAGGATTCTTAGAGACTCTATAAACAATCTAATTTGTACTCCCCTTGTTCGGATAGTAAAATACAATCCTGCTGCTGCCATGACGATAATCAGGATAGGAAAGTACATGACATTGTCAATCTGATTTAATATATAAATAATATCCCACATAAATCATCTTTTAAGTGTAATTTCATAAAATAATACAGGGCATCGTTTTTTATAATGTGATTATGTTATACTATGATTTTTCGTATCCAAATTGATAACCATGATTTTGATTTACATAATTATTGGATCATACCTATAATATTTTTTTCTACT
Source organism: uncultured Methanobacteriaceae archaeon (assembly GCA_902797085.1). Classification (GTDB taxonomy): domain Archaea; phylum Methanobacteriota; class Methanobacteria; order Methanobacteriales; family Methanobacteriaceae; genus Methanosphaera. Next base: position 8,362 of record CADBRM010000065.1, on the reverse strand, counting down.
ACGTGAATATTTTCATATAATAGAACAAAAACCGTGAGAATAATCCCTTTGACCGGGATTTCCACGTTCCTAAAAACAATATCTTCCCCAAAATCCAATAACAACAACACCATCAAAAAAATATTTAACATAATCTTCAGAATCGACATAGATAGCTAGCACGGAATAAAAACTCTCATACCATACATTCTATTCTTTAAAAGATAAAACCCGAACCCAATAAACATATTTCATTATATTATATATTTATATGAGGTTATATTTAATCATAATATTAATCAGTAAACAATATTAAAATTTGAAAGATTTATGAAGAGAAACAGGTAATCAAAAAAGCGTGAAAAGTATTATTAAAAACAGCACAAATAACCGTAAAAAAGGGAGGTCAGAATGTCGGATGAAAATTTACCGTATCCTCAACAATCCTCTCCTGATAACCTGAGGAACTGTTTTCCCCAACATCATCCGATTTGACTTTCAGACTTTCAAGAACCCTTATCATATCATCCTCATTCTTTGTTATGACAAAGACATTCCTGTCTTCAACATTTATCAGACAGGTATATTCATTCAACGAACTTGAATAGTTGAAGGAGTATTCCTCCTCCTCAACTGGAATCACCTCAATCTGGTTGACATCACGTACAGTTATAAAGTTAAACATCTCCTTAACATCAGTCAGGTTACTTCCCCTGCTGTTAAAAACATATACCATCACACCACCAGCCATATCCTCATAATAACTGAAATGATCGGTCCTGTTTACTACGCTGCAGTTATTGTTAGGAACACTAACTTCAACATCATTTACCGTTACCGTCTTGTAGTTGTTAACTGGTGATACAAATACGTTGCAAATGCTTAATACACAAATTAGAGCAAATATAACAATCAATACAACTTTTCTTGTTTCCATGATATTCATATAATTTATTTAGATTATTATACTTTTACTTTATGATTTCCCACATACATTACAAGGAGCATTTACATACAGTACATAAACTTTGTTTAAACAAAAATAAGAATAATAATACATTTTGAAATAAAGAAATATAATAAAAGTTATTAAAAAAAGTCGTTAAAATAATAAAAAATTAAAACGGATATTTACCTACCGATCATGATGCAGCTTTGTTTGTTGATGATGCTCAGGGGTTGTTCAAGGACAAGAATATGAGTGTTGACCTTATTAAACATAATAATGGTGCAGATATGATGGCTGCAATGGCAAAGGGAGAAATTGATGTGGGATATGTCGGTATTGCTCCCGTATCATCATCAATCAATGATGCTGTTGGTGTAAAAATCATTTCTTCTGCACAGAACGAAGGCAGTGGTATTGTCGTAGCTAAAGATTCCGATATCACATCCGCCAAGAAGTTGAAGGGTAAGAATGTAGCTACCCTTGGTGAAGGTTCCATTCAAAATATATTACTCCCATATTACCTGGAAGAAAATGGTAAGTCAATCAATGATGTTACCCTTTCTACAATGAAGGCTTCCCAAATGAAGGATGCATTAGAAAATGGTGATGTAGATGCCATTGTCACATATCAACCTGATGTTACAATTGCAAAAAGCGAGGGCTTCACCGTATTAGAGGACTCCTCTAAACTTTTACCAAATCATCCATGCTGTGTTGTTGTAGCCAGTGATGATTTCCTTTCCGAACATGCTGATGAAGCTAAAGAGCTTTTGGATGTTCACAAGGAATCCACCAAGTTTGTCAATGACAACATAGAAGACGGAAGCACCAACGAGGTAGTTAAACTATTGCCTAATGATATAGTTTCTGATGACAGTTTGGAAGCTAAATCCTTAGAAAGTTTCCCATTCACTTCCGGACTCAGCAACAAATTCAAATCTGACGTTGATACTTTCCAGAATCTTGAAGTGTCTATGGATATCTATGGTGAGAAAATTTCCCGTGACAAACTTTTCTGGAAGCAAAACCTACAGGTTATGTTATCCTAACCACCTCTTTTTCATTAATCACTTTTCAAAGACCTTTTAATTATAAAAAAATAGTATAAAAAGAGAGTGGAAGATTATATTTTACTTTCAAATTCTTCCTTGAATTTTTTCATGTTTTCCTTGAAGCTGTTGTATTCTCCTTTGAATTCTTCCTCAGTAATTTCCTTGTTCTGATACTTGAGCACTTTTATTACCATATCACCTATGTTTCCCATCAATTTCTTAAGGAAGTCCAAATATTCCTTGATTTTTTCTACAGGCTCCTGTAGAATGTCTACATCTATATCATGGTGTTCATGGTGGTGGTGTCCGTGTCCGTGGTGGTGGTGATCATGCTCTTCCTCATTGTCCTGCTCTAGAATTTTCTCTACTGATTTGTTGAGTTCTTCAAAGATTTTGTCTATCATCTGATTTGCTTCTTTTATCTCTTCATCAAACTGATAGGTCACATCACTCATCTTTTCCAGTATTTTGAAGATTACTGTCAACAATGCCAATTCCGTGAAGTTAATAAAGTTTTTAGTTTTCTTTGCCAGGAAAATTATGGTTTCCCCGTCAAGGTTATATTCCTCGAAGTCCTTGATGAGGGAATCTATTAAATTATTAAATCTTTCTATTAAAGGAGTTATCATGTCAAACTGCATATTATCATACCTTGTTATTAGTTAAAAGTATATTTGTATTGTATTCTATTTTAATTTTCTCATTTTTAATTGTTTCTAATATTTTCTGCTAACTTTAAAGGAATAAGAAAGATTATTTTCTTACCATTAATGTTATAGTAACAGTAAATATATACTAATTATATAGAATATTTTAAGAACAATTATTAGTGTGATTTTAATGTCAAATTACTTGAATTTCTGTCCAAACTGCGGTACAAAAGCATACCCTAATGCAAAGTTCTGTGCCGAATGCGGTACAAGTCTAATCCGTGAAGTAACTGCTGGTGAAGAAAATCGGATAGACAATATAAACAATAATGAAGAAATTAAACAGAAACATGACAATTTTGTTGATGAGATTAACAGGATATCAGAGAATGTGCCTGTTACTGACTATGTTCCTCCCGAAAGCATACCGGAAGAAAGACCACCTGTCAACAAAATTCCTCCTGTACCTACAGTACTTGAGGCTCCAACACAGGATAGTTATATGAACACAGGCAAAAATGTTCATTTGGATACGGATTGTCCCAACTGTGCTAGACCCATGCTGACAAACCATAAAAAGGGATTATTTTCCAGTGAAGTACACCATCACTGTACCAACTGCCAAATAGAATTCAGAGAACAGAATAATTTTCTTGTACTGGAGAATGCTCCGTTAAATACCCGTCTAAGTAACAAGCTACTAAAGAAAAGGTACAGTTACAATGAATGGTTGAACATCCTGGCAGGCAATTATGCTCCCGATGAGATTAAAGAATTATCCAAGTTAAGGCTTGAACTACCAACCGAAATTCCATGTCCTGTATGTAACAATAATTTCAACCAATACAAGAGTCCCGGCCTGACATCATTCCATTACCTGATCTGTTCCGGTTGTTCAACAGTTCTTAACGTGCATCCTGAAAACAAGTTTACCCTGGCAAACTGCAGGGACACATACTCTCCACTATGGGCCTATGAAAAGAACAAACTAACTTTGAATGAAATGAAAAGAATCTTAGAAGATACACAATAGAAGGGAGGAAGTAGTTAAAACTATTCCCACCCACTTTTTTTATTCACGGGTTAGGTTTTCAAAGATGGAAGTATTAATGCCAAACCATACCATAACAATTTATAATATATTTTAACTTTTTCTTGAGGTATCATTTTAAAAGAAGCCTTTCACCAAACCCTTTTGACAATAAATTCTAATTTCCAGTTTATGTTTTATATAGGCACACCTTTTTTTAAGTGCATTGGCATGACTCTTTTAGTAACTAATAAATACAAACCATAGTAAAGATAAGTATATGAAATATTATATGGGTATGGATCATGGGACTACTGCTGTCAGTTTTCAAGTGATTGATGATAATAAAGAGGATGTTGCTTATTTTAAGCTTAACAGGGACAAACTGTCAAATGATGAGATAAACTTTAAAGATAGTGTATGCGAATATGTTGATGTTAATAAGATTAATTTGCTTGCAATGACATATGCAATGGGTGACTCCATTAACAAAATCACACCTCTTGATGAAGTTAATGACAGGGGAATACTGTCCATCAAGGGTGCGGGAAAAGTTACTGGTGGAGGAAGTAAGGTGTATAACGACATTCTAGAGCTTAAAATTCCATCAGTACTCATTCCCGGACTTCATAGAAATTGCGACTTCATGGATGCAAGATTCCGTGCCAGCTACTCACACTGTGCCAGCAGCGAAAAGGTCAGCCTAAGCTATTATGCATACTGTATTACAGGATGGAAGAACATGATAATTGCCGATATCAGTTCCAACAGTGTATGCATACTGGTGGAGGACGGAAAAATCAGAGGAGCACTTGATGCCTGCATTGGTGCCATGGGTTTTATTCATGGTCCGATAGATCTTGAGATGATAAGAGATATTGATGAGGGAAGAAAAACTGCAAATGAATGTTTCTCCCATGCAGGAATATCAAAGATTGCACAGGTAGATACAAAAATAAACCGTGTCAAGGATGAAATTATTGACAAGGCATTAGCCAAGAATGAGGATGCCCTACTGGCAATTGATTCATTAGTAATGAGTGTTGTTATGGAGATATACGGATTGTATGGTATTGCAGAAAACAATTTGGACGGCATTGTATTAACCGGTTCTGGCGGAATCATGACAGAACCTATAGATATCAGCGGTATGATAAGAGAAAAAGTTGAATCCATCGCTCCAGTAAAAGTTCTTACATCACACAGTGGTGCAATCGGCAGCAGTTACATTGCATATGATGTCTATAAAAATAAAAAAGAGGAAATAATGGGAATTGAGGTTTTAAGATAGCAGCCTAATCCAGCCATTTAGATAAATCCACATTCGTGGTCATGTCTGTAGATAGGGGAGTGATTGTAGACTTGTTTTCAACACGCAATGTATGTACATCGGAATCCCCATCCTCTTCCATTATCAAGCCACCGACAATCCAATAATACGGGTGACCATAGGGATCTATTCTCTTTTCTATATCTGTGTCATACATTCTTTTTGCAAGCCTGACCTGAACAATTTCATCAGAAACAGGATGTGCAGGTATGTTCAGATTCAATATGTTAACGCCATCGGGCATTCCATGTTCCAATACCTTTTTAACGACTTTTCTAACTATTTTCTTTGCAAAAGTATAATCTATACTCTTAACTCCATCCTTGAACTTCAATTCCTCATGCTTTACTTGTAGACTAACTGCTATTGCTGGAATATCAAAGTATGCTGCTTCAAATGTTGCACCAAGTGTTCCACTGGTTGTGATGGATGTCGCAAGATTTTCACCCACATTGATACCGGAAATTATTAAATCGGGTTCTTCCTCCATCAAATTCTTAGAACCCACTATTACACAATCTGTTGGTGTTCCCGTAACGGCATATGCTTCAGTATCCTCACCTATCTTGGTAGGCATTGCCCGTAATGGTTTCATAAGAGTTATTGCATGCCCAACCCCACTCTGTTGGCGTGCAGGAGCAACAATAGTTGTATCGGCCAAATCCTTTACTGCTTCATTTAATGCAATGATTCCATCAGAAGTTACTCCATCATCATTTGTTATTAATATTCTCATAATAATAACTATGTACATATGTCTTACTTATTTTTATATTGAAGTATGTCCAATCATTAAAAGTTTAAATAATAAATTTCAATAAATACATAAATAAATAGTTAAATTATAATACTTTAAAAGATATATTATAAACCAATAATAATTTTAAACTAATAAATTAATTGTTTAATATTAATTTGCTTATTTCAATTAAAATGACGTCACAGAGGGAGAATATTGGAAAAAGAACGATTAATTAACTTTATTGCCACTATAATGGAAGATAGTGGGTTTAAAACCACAACCAATTATCCAGTTGACAATCAAGTTATAGATATATATGGAACATTAGAAACTTCCGTCGGAGAAGTTGGTGTTATAGCTGCTTGTAAGAACTATGAAGAACCATGGAAAGTTGGATTAGATGTATTGAAAGATATGGAAAATGCAGCAAAAGCTGTAGGAGCATCCAAAATATTAATATTCACTACCAGCAGTTTTACTCATGGTGCAGCAGTATATGCACAGAAAAGAAACATTAAACTAGTGGACAAGAAAGGTTTAGTAAAAATTGCTAAAAACTTCTCTAAAAAACAAAGAGTAGTATCGGAACCTGTAGTGGATGAAGATGATTTCGATTATGATGATTACTACTATGAAACAAGCTCAAAACCAGCAAGTTTAAATCCTAACAGAGGAAACAATTCACATGCAATATTTTCAGGTAGATTCAGCAGAAACCACAGCAATTCAAGTACAAATTCATATCAAACACCTGCATATAGCCAGCCAAGAAGATATCTCAATACAAGTGCTGCAAGTGGAATAAAGAATAAGCTACCTGCAATAGATGTGGACAGATCATTAGACTTCTTCAAGGGACATATAGTAGTATATCTTATACTATTGGTAATAATAGCATCCATAATATCCTACATACTCAATATGATAACCAGAGGACCATTTACCGGTGTAGGAAAAATTGTTACAAGTGCAATAGTATGTTACGGTGGATTACTATTAGTGGAAAGAAACATATCAGATTTAATGTTCAAGGGAAGTATTATCTTCTTCATATCAATAATAATCTCCATAGTAACATTAACAGTTTAAAATTATAATTATTCTCCCAAAAACTCTTTTTTTACCTATTTTTATAATTATTTACAATAATCAATTCTGGAAATACATCCTTTCTTAAGAATTTAAAAAAATAGAAACTTAAAAATTTCAATAGCCTAAAAATGTATTACAATTCATCCCCGAATCAATATATATCTAATTACACATTCATATAGTGATAAAATGAAGAGATTAACCAGTAGACCTACTTTCAAACTGGTTTTATTGAATTTGATTCTCCTCATACCTCACCTACATATGCATTATGATAATCCATATTGCTCAAGGATGAAATGTCATTCTCCAACCTGTTTTGTACCATCATGATTGACTGTATCGTTTTCATTTAGAAAATCCATAAGATACTATTTGTATTCGTATTTAAGAGCTCCTGATGGACATTTCTCAATTATATTTCCTATTTCCTCTGCCGGTGCAAGGGATAGATTAATCCACGGCCTTCTATTAACATCAAATACCTGACTGTTTCCTCTTATGCATTCGGTTGCATGTTGACAAAGTTCAGGATTCCAGTAGACAATTATTTCATCGTTTTCATAAGCCTTATAACCATTTTCCAATAAATATTCCCTTTTTGACATAGATTACACTCTCCGCAATTTCCTGCTCTAAAGCATGTACCACTTTATGTGAAATTTCATTAATAACATTATCTTCTCATGTGAAAGTCATTAACATATGTCCACATTCAATATGATATATGTTTTCACTGACAGGTTAGTGTTTATTAAATTATCTTTCATATCTGATGTTACAGAATTGAGAAATTTTATTCACTTTTTAAGAACTAATTTAACTATTATTTCTTATTTTGTGCACCATTCCTTTGAACTTCACTATACATTATGTGAACAATAATTTCTATAAAATCACATTAAAGGAACATTATAAATCGTTATTTATCATACATGTCATTATATTCCTTTATTTAATTTAAATAATTTTGTAAATTAGGATTTAATTAAAATAATTGATTATAATACCTTTTTTAAATGATTTGTATTGGAGCTTTAACAGGCCTTTAAAGTTTATTCAACAAAAAAAATCATAATATATCCCATGCTAAAGAAAAATACCTTTAATTTAGCTTTCCTATAAAAGTATTAACGGATTATTAAGAAATAACATGTAATAAACAGTTTTATTTTTAGAATTTTTCAGAATTTCATCTCGATACGTTTATTATCACAGGTACACATATTAGTAGTACAAACATTTTATGATGTTCAACATTAAATTTTTATCATTATCTGTAATCATAAAATGAGTATTACTCTAATAAAATTATGTATGAAGATAATATTTTCTCTATTAGGAGGATTCGTTGAAAAATGCCTGTAGAAACAAAATATAATTCAAAAAATGACAATTTAATAGAAGCTTGTAAAGATTATAAACTACATCTGACAGTATTTTTATGTATAGTCATAGCAGAATACATCGGTGTAATAACCCTGGACATATCCGGCATCTCAATAGTATTAATGCCGTTGCTGTACTCATTAGTATTG
>CADBRM010000064.1 GCA_902797085.1 uncultured Methanobacteriaceae archaeon | reverse complement strand
CGGATCCCTTTACCGGGGTTCAAATCCCCGTCAGGGCATTATTAAATCTTTTTTTCTATTTTTTAAATAATTTTATTTTTATACAATTTGCTTTAAATAATTCTTTTATATTACCATATACATAATATTAGTATATATTAAAAACTACATTGAGGAATGTTATGGCAAAAATAGGAATTTTGGAAGTGGAAGGTGTTTTAACTTTATATGAACATTTTGGACATTTACCAACCGATGTTGTAAGAGAGGATGGTAAATTAGAAAACGGAAAAAAAGCTCATGAAGAATTGGATGGTCTTATTATTCCTGGTGGAACTATAATGGAATCCGAATCCTTAACACCTGAAATAGCTGAAGAAATTAATTTAATCAATGATAATGATGGTTTTATTTTTGGTATGTGTGCGGGTTTTCAAATATTAAGTAAAAAGGTTAATGTTGGACGAAATTCACCTGTACCTATAATAAGAGAAGGTTTGGGTTTACTTGATGTTACATTTGAACCAATGATAAATACTAATCAGGTTAATGCAGAGATAGTTGATGAAACTACTTTATACACTAAAGGACTTAAAGATACAACCGTTACAGGTTTTCACTGCCACACCTATGGTGAAATAGAATCTAATGATAAGAATGTGATATATTCAAATATTCAGAGGGCAAATTATAAACATGAACCAAAACGGGTATTGTCCGGTGTAACAAATAAGAAAGGAAATATAATGGGAACAACCATACATGGCTTATTGGATAACAATCCTGCAATTGTAAACAATATACTTGAATATATGGATGCGACAGATGAATATGATGATATCAAGGCAAGAAATAAAAAATTGCATGACAAGATATTCCATGAAATAGCCGTTGGAACAAATCAGACTTACACTCCTAAGGAACATCCTGAAGTACCTCCAATGATAATGTTGATGGGTACCGGATCTGAGTCTGGAAAAACATTCCTATCTAGTGGTATAGTTGGAGCATTACGTCAAAGGGGCATTCATACTTATGTAATAAAAGTAGGTCCTGACATTCGGGATTTGTCTCCCGCATTATATGTAAATAAAGAAAAGTTGCATGATTATGCATCAATACAAATCAGTAACATTGGTTGGACTGCATTGGATGAAGTTATAGAAAAGGTAAAAGGAAAAGGATATGACCTGGTGCTTGTTGAGGGAGTAATGAGTGCAGCTACAGGGTTGCTGAATGAGAAAGTACCTTATTCTACTGCTGAAATTGCTTATGCAGGAAATATCCCTGTAATTATGGTTTCCAGTGTAAGTAAAGGTGGTATTGAAACTGCAGCTATTGACATTGAGGCTCATATTAGATTACTCAATAAGATGGATATTAAAACTAAAGGAATAATCTTGAACAGAACATATGATGATAAAATTGTGGGTCATGTAACTGATTTCCTATCACAGAAGTCGGGAATTGATAAGGAAAATATATGGAGTATTTCTAAAGCCAAAGTTGAAAATAAGGGTCAGGTTCCTGAAGATTACTTGCAGTTAGAGAATTTCACAAAAGCTTCCATGGATGTTGTTAACAAAGATCTGGATGTAATGAAATTTGTAGAATTAGCCGAAATTCCTAAATTTAGGGGTTATTTAACCTTTGAGGATATTGTCGACATATATAAAAAATAATAAAAAAAGTCTACTAAAGAATATTTTTTTATTCTTTAGATTTTTTTTTAGAAAAGTATAATTATATTTCTTCTTTGATGGATTCAATTTTCTTTTCTAAAGTATCTTGTTTTATAATCATACCTAAAATATTGGATAAATTCAACATGTTGTCAACAACGATAATGCCTTTTGCTTTTAATAAGGAGTAAATTGTTTTTATATCAGAAGCAGGTATGTCAAAAGTTTCTCCTTCGCGTGTTTCCCATTTTGTTTCATATTTAGTGTCTTGATTTTGATTTTTAAAAAGTTTTACTTCTTTTGGATAACCATTTATGATGATTTCGTCTGTTTGAACTATTGGTTGCGTGATTTTCTTTTGTTCTATTGTAGATATTTCTATTACTTTTTCTGGTGGAATAATTTTTAAGTATTGATTTTCTCCAATTTTTCTTAACATTGATTTAGTTACGGTTGCACTTGAAATTAGTTCGTAGTTGTCTGCCATTGTACCCCTCCCGGAATACGTTATAAAATTCATCGTTTATGTTAATTTTTCTAATTCTTATTGATTAAATATTTTAACATCATTGCTAAAATAATTTTTATTTTTTATATTTAATATTATTTTTCATGGCTTTATTAAATTTCATTATTTATTGTGATAATTACTTCTGAATTGTCTTTTACTTGCATACTTTTTCTTAATCTCTCTTCTGCAACAAATTCTAGTGTATCTATCTTATGCACGGTTTTTATTGGGAATAATATTGCACCTTTTTTTGATATTTTTTTTTCCTTATCGGTGATTGTTGCATCTAAAAAGTATACATCACCAAGAGTATCATTTCCTTTAATAATTTTTAGGTGTTGTTTGTATTCTTCTTTAATATTTATCTCAATATCACTTTTTAATTTTATATTTAGGGTACCATTATATGGGATAAAACCTAATTTATTAAGGTATTGTTTTTTGTAAGTCTCCTTTTGCATGAATGTTCCTGCTTTTCCCAGACCTGAAGTTACAATACCTTCGAAATTTAACATCAATATATCCATCCTATATTATTTTTTCAATTATAATATTCTTATTTATCTTTTTTTTAATAATTATATTATATTTTGAAAAACATAAATACTAATAAGTAATTTAATATATTAAAATGTTTTTTAATTAATTTTTTATTTAACAATATTTTGAGGAAAAATAGATGACTGTACGAATAGCGATACCTTCAAAAGGTCGAATAAGTGGACCTGCAGTTGAATTATTGGAAAAAGCAGGTATAGGATTAACAGACAATTCAAATAGGAAACTTTTCTCTCATACTTTTGATCCGGAAATCACTGTGATGTTTACAAGAGCAGCGGACATACCGGAGTATGTGAAAGATGGAGCTGCAGATATTGGAATAACAGGTTATGATTTAGTAAAAGAAAAAAGAGCTGATGTTGAAGTTTTAGAGGATTTGAATTTCGGTCATACCCGATTAGTTGTAGCAGCACCGGAAAGTTCTGATTTTAAAACAGTTGAAGACTTAAAAAAAGTCAATACTGTTGCAACTGAATTTCCTGAGTTAACAAAACAATACTTTTTAGAAAAAAATATTGATGCGAAGATATTATCTCTATCTGGAGCAACAGAAGTGGCACCTCTGATAGGTGTGGCCGATGTTATTGCGGATTTGACCAGTACTGGAACAACACTTAAAATGAATCATTTACGCGAAATTGATACTATTTTAGAAAGTTCCATAATGTTGATTGCTAACAGAGAAAGTTTAGAAAGAGAATATGAAAAAATTGAAGAAATAAAAACGGGAATTGTAGGTGTTCTTCAAGCAGAAGGAAAAAAATTAATTATGGCTAACGTTCATAAAAACGATTTACAAAAAGTTAAAGAAGCAATGCCTGGTATGAGTGGGCCAACAGTTTCAGAAGTGTATGGTAATGATGAAATTGTTGCAGTACATTCTGTTATTTCTGAAAAGAAAGTATTTAAAACAATAAATAAATTAAGAAAACTTGGAGCTAAAGATTTATTGGTATTGCCTATTGAAAGAATATTGGAATAGTAAGTTGGATTCATATGAAATACATTAATTATATTATAGACACTCGGGAATTTGTTGGAATATTGGATGGAAACGTAATTTACAGATTGAATTATCCTTCAATAATTGATGCAATAAAAGATGAAGTAAATGTTAAAAACACATATAGAAACTGTCATCAGGATAATTTAAATGAAGTTATTGTATCAGTGCCGGTAAATCCTACAAAGGTTGTGTGTGTTGGTTTAAATTATAAAGATCATGCTGATGAATTGGAAATGAACCTTCCATCAGAACCATTACTCTTTATGAAACCTTCTTCAAGTGTTATTGCAACAGATGAAAATATTATTTATCCCGAAGATACTCAAAAATTGGATTTTGAAGCAGAATTGGGTATTGTAATATTATCTGAAATTAATCGTGAAAATAATGATTGTGATTTGGATATTGCATATACTATAATTAATGATGTAACAGCAAGAGACCTTCAAGAAAAGGATGGCCAGTGGACACGAGCCAAAAGTTTTGATACTTTTTGTCCTGTGGGACCTGTTGTTGTGACAGAAATAGATCCTTCTAATCAAAGAATATTTTCTAAAGTAAATGATGAAATAAAACAAGATTCAAATACTAAAAACATGATTTTTTCACCAAAGGAATTGGTTAAATATATATCAAATATCATGACATTATATCCTGGAGATTTAATTGCAACAGGAACTCCTCCTGGTATAGACCATTTAAATAAGGGAGATTCTGTATTAATTGGTGTCGAAGAAATTGGAATATTAAAAAATATTGTTAAATAAAAATAAAGGGGATAGGATATGAATATTACTGAATATACTTGTGATGTATTAGTTATAGGCTCAGGTGGGGCCGGATGTAAATGTGGTATTGTAGCTAGCAAAAATGACCAGGATGTAATTATAGTTTCTAAAGGTTTAACATTTAAATCTGGTTGTACTATGTTGGCTGAAGGAGGATATAATGCAGTGTTTGGCTATGTTGATGAAGCAGATTCATTACAGTTGCATATATTGGATACATTAAAGGGAGGAGCTTTCCTGAATGATTTACATTTGGTTCATGAATTGGTTGTAGAATCACCTAAAAGACTCATAGAATTAGAATCTTATGGCTGTTTGTTTGACAGACAAGATGATGGAAGATTAAATCAAAGGGCATTCGGTGGACAATCCTGCAGAAGAACATGTTTCAAAGGTGATCAGTCCGGTCATGAGATGATGTTGGGTCTTAAAGAGGAAGTCATTAGAGAAGGTGTAAAGACACATTCAGAAATAATGATAACGAAGTTACTATTTGATGAAAGCCATACAAAAATTGTTGGGGCTATGGGATTGTCATTGGCTGATGGTTCTATAGTTGTATATCATTCTAAAGCAACTGTTATAGCATCTGGTGGATGTGGATGGTTATATCCGGTAACATCAAACGCTGTTCAAAAGACTGGTGATGGAATAGTCATGGCTTATGAAGCAGGGGCGGATATGATGGATATGGAAATGGTTCAGTTCCATCCAACAGGTATGGTGTCTCCAAAGTCAAGGAGAGGTGTTTTAATTACTGAAGCTGTCCGTGGTGAAGGAGGTCATTTAATAAATACTGAGGGTGAACGGTTCATGATAAACTATGACCCTCGTGAGGAATTGGCTACAAGAGATATTGTTGCCAGGTCAATTTATACTGAAATACAGGAGGGACGGGGTACTGAAGATGGTGGAGTATACCTTTCTGTAACCCATTTGCCTGAAGAACAGGTTCGAACTAAATTACATACCATGGTACACCAGTTCAAGGATGTGGGCATAGACATAATCAATGAACCTATGGTTGTAGCACCTACTGCACACCACTTTATGGGCGGTATAAAAATAGATGGAAACTGTGAATCCAATATTGAAAACTTATTTGCAGCAGGGGAAGCAACATCCGGAGTTCATGGAGCAAACCGTTTAGGAGGAAATGCTTTAGCAGATACCCAGGTATTTGGAAATATTGCAGGTATACAATCATCAAAACGTGCAAAAGAGTCTGAAATAGAAAATCCGGATATGGATGAAATTAGCTCTGAAATTGATAGAATAAATGATTTGCAAAAAGAGGGAACATATTCTCCCGATGATATTAAATCAGAAATCCAGAATATCATGTGGAAATATGTTGCTATTGTGCGTGATGAAGAAGGTCTTAAACAGGCAGAAATTGAATTGAATGATTTGGAAGAAAAGACCAAGGATATGAATGTTCCTTCATTTAAAGAATATAACGACGGTTTAGTAACTGCTTTAGAAGTAATTAGCATGATAAAATTAGCAAAATTGATAGTTCAATCAGCATTATTAAGAAAAGAAAGTAGAGGAGCCCATTATCGTATAGATTATCCTGAAAAGAATGATATGGAATATTTAAAAAGTTTCGTATTGAATAAGAATAATGAAGTAACCACAGTTAAACGTGGATTGTTTGAAGAATAAATTATAAAAAAAAAGTTCGATGTGTATTAACACATCTTTTTTCCTAATTTTTACTAAAGTTTTTTTTGGAGATTATATTTTTTCTATAGCACTCATTGTACTGAGTATTTTATGATCTTCCTCAGGTTTTGCTTGTAACTGTAATCCTACAGGGATATCATCTACAGCACCGGCTTTCATACTACTTGCAGGAATACCCGTGATGTTTGCGATTACTGTTAACACATCATATGCATACATGTCCATAGTATCAATTTCTTCCCCGATTTTGTGAGGTAATTTAGGTACTGTTGGTCCGGCAATCACATCCACATCTTTTAATAAATCATTGAAGTCATTTCTGATAAGTGATCTTGCCTGTAATGCTTTGTTGTAATATTTTCCACTGAATTCTTTTTGACTGATGTAAGAACCAATCTGAATTCTACGACCTACTTCAGGACCACAAACTTCTTCTATCCTTTCACCATATTTACGTCCATCATATTTTCGTGTTGCTGAGAAGAATTCTACATAATTTATTAAATAGTATGTTGGTAATCCTAAATCAATATCAGGGAAGGATAATTCTTTGATTTCAGCTCCCAAATCAGATAACTGGTCAATGGATTTATTTATAACACAATCGATTTTTTCATCAGTAACATCCATGAATTCTTTAACTACACCTACAGTTGTTCCTTCTAAAGAAGTGGTTTCGGTATCATCGATAAATGGGGTCAATTCTTTATTGATTGTTGTGGTATCGCATGGATCATATCCTGCAATAACATCCAGCATCAATGCAATACCTGTTGTATCATTTGCAAACGGACCTATTTGATCTAAACTCATTGCTAAATCAAGTAATCCCTGTCTTGAAACCATACCGTATGTTGGTTTAAAACCCATTACTCCACAATGTGAAGCAGGATTCCTAATTGAACCACCTGTATCGGAACCTAATGCAATGTCACACATATTTGCTGCAATGGCAGCTGCTGATCCTCCACTGGAACCTCCAGGAATATGTCCTGGTGCACTAGGGTTGTCTGTTGGACCATACATTGATGTTTCAGTAGAACTACCTGCTGCAAATTCATCCATATTGGTCAAACCAACAATAACTCCATCCTCTTTTATAATTCTGTCAATTACAGTAGCATTGTAACTTCCCTGGTATTCCTTTAATGTAGGTGATGCTGCAGATATTATGAAATCTTCTACATTGATGTTACTTTTAATACCAATGACTAATCCTGCGAGTTTTCCTGTTTTTTCCCCATTTTTTATTTTTTGATCAATGCTTTTAGCAACTTTTTGAGCCCGTTCAAAATCTAGTTCAACAAAAGCATTTATGTCATCATTTTTTTCTTCGATTACTTGATACATTTGTTCTAGATTTTCTGTTGCTGTTAATTCTTGCTGTTTGATTGCTTCTACTTTTTCTATTACTTTCATGAATTCACCTTAGTAAAAATTGTTAAATTTTTCTATATGTATAATATATATGTTTAAACACAGTATTATAATTTATTTTGAAAGAAATTTTTTATCTTTAAAATCTTAAAATTTATATGTAGTAAAAATAATATATTATATCATTAACAAGTTTGTACTTATATTAATACAAATTTATTAGAATATTAAAAATAGTCTTATACCTACATAAAGCTATTTTTAACTTGAATATTTATAATCCGAGTGCGACTTGTTATTAATATATAAATATATTTATAAATGATATTTATTTATAAAAATAAACAAATTTGTGAGTTTAAAAGAATAAAACTCAATATAATAATATTATTATAAAAGGTGAACAAATGGATCTTATAGAAAATTTAAAAGCAGCATTAAACGGCGAAGAAGTAGAAAAAGTACCAGCAATCAGTGCAACTGCAGCAGCAGTAGAAGAAGCATTCCCTGGAGCAGGAGTATCCTGGCCTGAAGCACACAAAGATGCACAACAAATGGCAAAATTAGGTATCTCCTTACACGAACAAGCAGGATTAGAATGTGCTAGAGTACCTTTCGACTTAACCGCAGAAGCTGAAGCATTCGGTTGTGAAGTAGACTTAGGTGGTATGGATGCTACTCCAACATTAAGATCACACGCTCCATTCGATGATGTAGAAGATTTAGAAGTACCAGATGATTTCGCAAACCAAGGAAGATTACCAGTTATTATTGAATCTATCGAAATTCTCAAAAACGAATACCCTGAAGTACCTGTAGTAGTAGGTATGGCTGGTCCATTCACATTAGCAGGTCACTTATTAGGTGTAGAAGATTTAGTAAAAATGTTAAAAACTGACAGTTTCGTAGTAGAAGATGTAGTAGAAATTGCATTAGAAGCACAAACTGAATTAGTAGAAGCATTCAACGATGTAAATGTAGATGTAATCTGTGTAGCAGACCCTACTTCATCCCCTGAATTATTAAACCCTGATGACTTCATGGACTTCGCACAACCTTCATTAGAAGACTTATCTGCAGAAATGGAAGCACAAAGTATTATTCACATTTGTGGTAACTCCCTCCCTATTATGGAAGGTATGTTAACTTCCGGTTTCAACGGAGCTTCATTCGAAGAAGCAGTTGCTGTTGCTGATGCAAGACAAGTACAAGAAGCAGAAGGTTCTGACACAGTATTAGTAGGAAACATTTCTACAAGTCAAACATTATTCAGTAAACCAACCGATGAAGTAAAAGCAGAAGTAACTCAAGCTTTAGAAAACGGTATAGATGTATTAGCACCAAGTTGTGGTATTGCACCTAAATCACCTTTAGCAAACTTACAAGCATTTGTAGAAGCTAGAGATGAATTTTACCAATAAGTAGTTAAATACTAAACTACTTATCTTATTTTTTTTATTTTAATGCTATTTTAACTCTATTTTTTATGAACTTTTTAATTCGATTAGTTTTTCTCAATATTATTACTTTTTATATTTCAAAATATTTTTTTTCCTATTTTTAATGCTTTTTTTCATTAAAAAACGGTTAATACTCTTTTTTAACAGGTAACATGGGGGTCTTGTAAATTTCTATACTTGGTCTCTCAAATCCATTTTTTGTCACGATTTTTCAACTATTCTTATTATTTTAAATCTTACTTTACGAGATTTCAAGTATTCAGTAACAAATAGAACTTATATATTATATAGTTCTCATTAATAAAATAATAATTATGTGGGTATAAGATTTTAACAAAATAAAATTTTAAGTGGTGAAATTATATGTCAAGAAATGTATTTACAAAAATGGTAACAGAATCAGCAGACGACATGTTATTCGG
>CADBRM010000063.1 GCA_902797085.1 uncultured Methanobacteriaceae archaeon | reverse complement strand
TATCATTATCCTTAGATAACCTATCATTATCCTTAGATAACCTATCATTATCCTTGACTAACCTATCGTTACTTTGTGTTAGATTATTTATTTTAGTTTTAATTTCCCTGTTTTCATCAGCTAACTTTTTCTCTCTTGACAATAATGATTCATAGGCACCAGTCAATTCGCTGAAGTCTTTGTTGATTTTAAGATTTTGTAATTCAATGTCGTTTATCTTGTTTGTTACACATTCTATTCTTTGTAAAATTCTGAATTCATTATAATTATCTGCTGATAAAACCAGCTCAAATGTTTTCCTGTTTTCTTCAGTTAACTCCTTGTAGTAATCAGCATAATTGTCCTGAACATTTATCAGATCTTCTTTCCATTTTTCAAAGAACACTTCTGCATATTGTTCTTTAATATTGTCTAACCTAAAGAGGGCAAAGATGATTTTATTGTTATATAATTTGGTTTTGTACTTTTCAAATTCATTGTGTTCCTGGAATATTTTCCAAACGCCGTTGTATATATCAATTGCATCCACCCATTTTAGACTTCCGGCACCCATTGTTGAATTTGAATGCACTCTTCGGATGTAGAAGTATTTTTCTATAAAGAACAGTCTTTTTGCTTTGAACACCAAATTCCATGAGAATATATTATCTTCAAATATTGTTCCTTCAGGGAATGTTACTCCTGCTTCCCTTACAAATCGTGTGTTATATAGTTTATTAACGGGTGTCACAGATAGGTTAAAGATTAGTTCCCCTAAATCCTGATAGTTGAATATTTTATTCTCTATTGCTCTAGCAACATTATACATATCATATAAAGGTGTTTTATAGTATTCCTTCTTGTCATCATCATAATTTATTAACTGGAACATAGCCATGTCCAAGAATTTTTCTTCACAAACCTTGTAACATGTATCTAAAGTATCCAATTCTAGCAAATCATCAGCATCGACAAATGAAAAGTATTTTCCAGTCACATGTTTGAAAGCATTATTTCTAGCTACTCCCTGTCCCTGATTTTCCTGCGAAAATACCTTAATTCTTTTATCCTTGTCTCTATATTCTTCTAATATTTCTAGAGAATTATCTGTCGATCCATCATTTACACAGATTATTTCAATATCCAATAATGTTTGATTTATAATACTATCCAAACATTCCCTCAGATATTTTTCAGCATTATACACTGGAATTATTACTGAAACCTTAACCATAATTATCACCTAAAAATATTAATTGTTTAGATTTAGAACATCTTCATATAATTTATATATGTTGTCTGCGTTAATTTCGGCCGTCATATTTTCAAACATGTATTGTCTACCCTTTTTAGCTATGTTTTTTGATTTATAGGTGTGTGTTATTGCATATATTATTTTTTCTGCCAGATCATTACTGTTTCCCTGTTTATATAAAAGTCCTGTATTATAATTGTTTATTAATTCCTTAGTTCCTGCAGTATCTGCTCCAATAAGTAAATTTCCTGAAAGCATTGCTTCTACAGTAGTACGTCCGAATGCTTCCGATTTTGCACATGTGAATGATATGTCCGCCTTATCATAATAGTTTTCCACATCATATTTGTATCCGAAGAATTTAACGTAATCCGTTAAATTTTCTTCTTCAAATTTCGCCTTGACTTCTTCCTGTACATTTTTACTTCCCAATCCTACAAACCAAACTTCAATATTAGTATATCCTTGTTTGAGTACTTTGATACAGGCATCCGCAAATTCCGGTTGACCTTTATAGTACTCAAATCCGCCAACCATAATCAATTTATACGGTTCTTCGTCCAATATGCTTCTTGATGCTTTGTAGAATCTTTCCGCATCTATACCATTATGTATACGCACCAACCTTTCTTTGTCAAAGGTTCTCTCATATTTTTTGTAAATACTATCAGATATTGCTATTATTCTATCTGCTTTGTTAATAAGTTCATTTCCTTTAGTTCTATCCCATAATGTATTACTTTGATCCTCTTCCAAGAATTCTCGTAAATGCCATACAAACGGTACATCCAATTGTAGACAGGCTAATGCAGCAACATAAGAATATGTTGTATTGATATGTACGATATCTATATCATTTTCTTTGATATATTGTATTAACTGTTCTACCGCTTTTTGATTTATTGCTTTTTTGTCGTTGATCTCCTTGATAGCATTTTCATCTATTTTCTTGGACATCGGAATTACCCAGTCTTTTGATGGGATTAATGTATGTTTAATTCCTAACTTATCCAAAACTTCTGTTCCATGATTTTCATAAGGTACTATTACTGAGACATTTGCATGATATTTATTTTTCAAGTTTACGGCCAAATTAGCCATACTTAAAAATGCTCCTGAAGTTTTGTTGTTATCTGATGCAACCAGTAAAACGTTTAATGGTCTTGATTTTTCTAATCCCTTATAATAAACTGTCAAATCATCTTCTGTAAAATACTTCTTAACTATTCCCTCATCCATTCGTTTAAGTATAGACTGAATATTGGTAAATATTTCCTCGTTGTCTGCATTATTATCCAATTTTTTATGAATATCCTTTACTTGCCAAAATATTCTTACATACAATGCCCTCAGAACATTTTCTTCATTGCAATCTAGTTTTTCAAATACATCCAAATTATTATGCATACGTTCTAATGGAAGATTTAAATTTGGTAATTTATTTGTTGATGAGTTTGGATTTGATTCCCTGTAGTAATAATATGGTTCATCTTTATATTTGATTGAATCTGCAAGGAGGAATGTTTCAAAGAAGAATGGATTATCCACCCATCCACCTCCAGGTTCTTCCATAAATTGTATGTTATTTTCTTTTAGAAAATCTGTCTTATAAATTGCTGACCAGATACATGGATGACCATTGAGTATATTCTCATTTTCACTAACTGTAAACGAAGTTGTGGGCAAGTTTTTCTTTGTACCATCAATAAAGGAATAAGTATCTTCGGGATCATCATCATGTACGTGCCAAAAGTTTACCTTTGATATTTCCACAGTGGCATCTTCAGTCATATTATATAATGTTTCAAACATATCCTCTTTGATGTAATCATCTGTTTCAACAATTCCGACATATTCCCCTTTGACCAATTCCAGTGCTAAGTTCATCTGATGACCATAGCTTTTCTTGTCACTTGTAATGAGAGTTATCCTGGAATCTTTTAGGGCATATTCCTTAAGGATTTCCAATGTTCCATCTGTTGAATTTGCATCAACACAGATAATTTCAATATTTTCCAGTGTTTGATTTAATACACTTTCCATACACTGTTCAATATAATCTGCAACATTATATGAGGGCATTATT
The DNA here is from genome assembly GCA_902797085.1 of uncultured Methanobacteriaceae archaeon. Taxonomy (GTDB): domain Archaea; phylum Methanobacteriota; class Methanobacteria; order Methanobacteriales; family Methanobacteriaceae; genus Methanosphaera. The sequence goes on along the minus strand of CADBRM010000063.1, from coordinate 1,870 downwards.
ACAGAAATTAATGGCCTGATATTTTTTGAATGGGAGATTTTATAACTTAAATATTTATTATTTTCTTCATTAATATCTTTCAAATCATTGATTTCATTGGTTAAAATATTTAGATTGTCTGATAATTCTTTAATATTTATTTTTGATGAGTTATTGTTTTGATTAGATTTTTCTTGTATTGATTTTTTAAGTACTTTTAAATCATTTTTAACGTTTTCATGCTCTTTTGATAATGAATTCAAATTATTTTTAATGGAACTGTTTTCATTAGATAATGTTCTGTTCTTGTTTTGTAGCTGATTGTTATCCTGCTTCAATTTGGTTATTTCAGTATTTAGAAGATAACCTTCCATGGAATTAGATTTTAATACTATTTCTAGTTTATCCAACAAATTTTTTGGTATGAACTTAATGTTGAATGTTTTATCTTCCAAGAAATCCTTTTTAATAATTTCAAATTCACTTTTGGTTTTATTAAAATATTCATCAGTATTGGATGACAATAAGTAATTAAATACCTGTGTTATTTTAAATAAAATAAACTCTTCTCTGAATTCCTTGAAGTAATCTTCATTTCTTAAAAATTCCTCCACCAAGTCACATATTCTGAATATACCTATACCATTTGATGCAGTGTTGTTTACAGAGTTTGCATTAGATAATCTGTACCTGTAGAAAAATTCGGGTACAAATGATATTGATTTTGCCCGTAAAACCGATTTAACGTGATATGGAACATCATCAAATGCCACACCTAATGGGAATCTAAAGTCATCATATTTGTCCAGGAATGATTTTCTGTATAGCTTTGTCCATGGAGCAAATGAAGCATTTAAGACATAATGCTTGATGTCATGATAATCAAATGAAAAATTATTAAAGTCCACCCCTTTGAATATGTCATCAAAGTTAAAACCGGGGATATTATAGTTTATTGGCTCTCCATCCCTAAATCTTGCTATTTTAAACATCACCAAATCAGTATCATTGTTTATCGCATTGTTATATAATTCTTCAAAACAGTTTTCTAATATGTAGTCATCTGGATCAAAAAAGTAGATAAATTCACCAGTTGCATTGTCCAATGCTTTATTTCTTGCTGAACCACAACCTCCATTAGGTTTGTCTATTACTTTTACTCTATGATCTTTTTTTGCAAAATCATTTAACATTTCAAGTGAATTGTCCTTTGAACCATCATTAACACATATTAACTCAATATCTTCTAAAGTTTGATTCAATACGCTGCCAATAGATTCCTCTAGATACTCTGCAGCGTTGTAAACCGGAATTATTACTGAAACTTTTGTCATTTTATCTCCCTTAAAAAGTATAAACTATTTATATCTATATCATTTCACATTTAAATAAATATCTATTTTAATTTAATTTAGATTAAAAAATTTTTATTAATAAAATATCATGTCAAAATAATCTTAATAAATTTATTTTCAACCACAATACTTTAACAATTAGTAATAATCATTTTATAAGAAAAGAGTTAATTATTTTTAACATTGAAAATATATTTTCAAGTTAAACCTTAATTACCCCATGAATATCAAAAAAAATAATTTAATAGAGAAGAAATCATAGTTTATAATTAAAATTATTATCACAGGAATTCATAAGATACAAGATAAAATGAAGCAATTCTCAAATAATTTTAAAAAAAAATAGTTAAATTCAAAAAAAATAAGATTATAGTTATTAATAAATTATTTCATCGGTTATATTTCCTGTTAACCCCTTTTAATTTATTAATTTCATATTCGAATAATTCATCAATATTTTCTGTAGTAAACAACCTATGATGAAAACCATGGTCATATATTACTCCAGGTATTTTCATATAATTTTTTCCATATAT
>CADBRM010000062.1 GCA_902797085.1 uncultured Methanobacteriaceae archaeon | reverse complement strand
TTTATTCATAGTAATATATATAATTATTTATTTTTTGAGGGTCATTCTTTGATTTTTTAAAAATAGTTTAACTAATTATAAATAAAAATTAAATTTTCTACACATATTTTTTGACTTGAACTTTTTTATGAAAAAATATATATATTAAAATAATATTTTCATATAGATAATTATAAATATATAGTTCTGATAATGATTATATAATATTCTTTATATGAAATAGATTACAATAATTATAATATTTTATATAAAAATGTAAGATTAAAATTATATGAATTTTTTTAAATAATATTTAAATAGGTTAACTTACAAATATTAATGTGTATGATATTTGGTTTTATTTTTTATAGGAATATCATAATTTAACAATATTGGAGATACAATGAAAAGTTGTAGACAAAAGGCTCTAAGTAATTACCATAAATCAAAAGAACATAATGCTAAAGAAAATTCTATATCAAATGCATACTTAGTTTCTGGAATGGCTCTATTATTAATTATTAGTATAGTTATGATTAAAGAAAAATTATTTAATTTCGTTGCTATAAATAATTTAAATTCTTTAGCAATATTCTTATTGACAATATTAATTGCTGCGATATTGTTGATGGCTTATGGTTCATTTCTAAAAATTAGACATGAGGCTTGAAGTAAGTCAAAATAAGTATGTTAAATACTTAAGATGTTAAAGGTAAACATCTATGACAAGCAATGAAAGTTATAAAATCTTATTTAACAGTAAAATATTAATTATTTTCAATCGCATGTGCATATTATTCACTGAATTCTATTATTTATAATAATATTTAATTCTGTTATTCTGATTTATTAACTCATTGTTATTCTGATAAGTTAAATAATTACTTCAAAAATGATATAAGTCGAAGGAGATATTAAATAATATCCTTTTTGGGCATATAACATTATTTACTACCTTAATCATTGTTTATTTAACAATGATTCTCCCCTTTTCTTTTAAAATAATTTTGTGGAAAAAAAAAGTATTGAAAGTATAGGCATAAATTGTAAAAGCATACTTTCTAAGGATTTGGAGTTATTCCTGTTTTAACTTCCAAATCCATTTTTTTATTTATTTTTTAAATACAGCTAATAGTAGTTTACGATGCCGATAGTACCGGAACCTTCTTCATTTTGTACTTTTGAATTGAAAAACTTGTTTTCATCAATGGAATTGACAGATCTTAAATCCTTTGATTCATAAGTATTGTTTTCTACATTTAATATGCTGTTTACATCATTAAATACTATAATTCCCCTAACATCACTACCATCTACGGTATTGGTGAACTTATTGTTTTTTAGGTTAACTACTCCCAGGTTATTAAATATTACACCACCACGGGAATAATTACCAACCATTGTATTATTAAAGACATTATTTTCAACTTTTATAGTTGCATTTCTGTTGAAAATTACTCCTCCTTTACTGCAGGCAGTTGTGGAACTGGGATCATAATCTATATGATAATTGTTTACTTTATTATCAGTGAATTCCAGATAACCTATTTCATGATAAATTATACCACCCCTGAGTTCTCCCTCAGTAATGTCATTGGTGAATTCATTATTTTTAATTATAATGTCCGATTCGTAATTATCAATGATTCCTCCTCTAATAACATCAGAATCTACAAGAGTATTGTCAATAAAGTTATTGTCCATTATTGAAGTATTCGTATGATTGTATGAATGAATGCATCTGCCATTGTTGTTTTTAAACTCATTGTTTTTTATTATATTGTTACCATCCGAAACCATATATATTATGGCAGTCTTTTCATGGTTTTCGTGCATATTTGCATAATTTTCCTTAAATGTAGAATCTTCAACGATTAAACAACCTTCATATTCTCCGGTACTCCATATTGCTCCACCGGTCTCTTCAACAGTATTATTGATAAAAATTGAATTCCTTACTGTAGTATTTCCCCTATTGGTTATGGTGCTGCCCTTAATTTTTCCGTTATTGTTGATGAATTGACAGTTATTAACATATAAACTAGAAACACTTTCCATGGTTATAGCACCAGAAGCATTAGATTCACCTGGAATTGTATTTTGTATAGTTAAATCATTAATATTCAGGTCACCAAACAATTCAATGAATTCATGCTGATTTTGTCCGTCAATTGTATGTCCGTTACCATTTATAGTAAATTGCATATCTGTACGATAACTACCAACCTTTATCGTATCTGTAACGTTATAATCTCCATCATTTAAATTGACAATTACTGATTTGTTCTCTATCTTTCTGGAGTTTGTTTCTATTGCCGTTTTTAATTCATCAAAACCTGAGACTTCAATGCTTTCTACGGGATATTTATTTGGTATTCCATCATCACTTGTTTCTGTAATAGATTTAATATTATCCAATTGATTTTCTATGGTGTCTGAAATACTGTCCCTTAAGAGATCTGTTCCAGTTACCAATGTAAAAGTTGATAAAATCAATAGTATTATTACAACCAAGATAATATAAAATTTTTTTCTCATCTTTATCTTCCCTAAATTATATTATTATTTTTGGAAGATATTTGTTAAATTTTTTTAGATAATAAAAATAAAAAAATAGAAAGTTTTTTTTATAGAAAGGGAGATTTAATTAAAAAAAGTGATATAAGGGATTATATTTCAAATCCGCCGTCTACTTTTATGATTTGACCATCAATGAATGCTGAATCGTCACTTGCCAAGAACAATGCTACTGTTGCAATGTCCTCTGGTTGTCCACATCTTTGTACTGGGCATTGGTCAATCATTTGTTGTACTGCTGAAGGACCACCTATACTATCTACCATTGCTGTGTGAATAAGTCCTGGAGCAATTCCGTTACATCTTATTTCTGGTCCAAGTTCCCATGCAATAGATTTTGTTAAACCTGCCATAGCGTGTTTACTGTCTACATATGCAGCAAATCCATGGTGTGCTCCAAATGATGCTACACTACAAGTATTTACAATTACACCTTTTCCTTTTTCTTTCATTACTGGTGCAACTAATTGTGTTAATACTAAACTTGATGTAACATTTACATTTAATACCTTATTCCATTCTTCAACTGTTAAGTCCATTAACGGTGACATACTTAACATACCTGCGTTGTTGAATAAAATATCCACTGTTCCATATGTTTCCATTGTAATATCAAAGATTTTTTTTACATCATCTAAATCAGACATATCTGCAATAACATAGATTGCTTCGTTTCCTGCAGCCTTAATATCATCAACTACTTCTTTAGCTCTTTCTTCATTTCTTCCTGTTACAACTACTTTTGCTCCTTCCTGTGCAAATAATTTTGCAGTTGCTCTACCCATTCCTGAAGTTGCTCCGGTTGTTATTGCTACTAATCCGTCTAATTTTCCCATATTTTCACCTATATTAATAATTATTTATCATAATTAATCATGATAATTATATAATACTTTAATCTTTCTACTTTATAAATGTATTGATAATTATATAAAAAAATACGTGAATATTGAAAAAAAATCTTAATTTTATATATTCAAATAGATATTGTATAACAATAATATATATTATAAATAAAATAACAAAAAAGAGATATATCTTAATTTAAATATAAAAAATAGATTAATAAATTATAATAAAATATTAATTATAAAAAGAAGTAGCTAATATGATTTACAACTAAGAAAAGGGATTTAAATGAATATACTTATTATAGGTTCAGGAGCAATAGGAATATCATTGGGTGCATCAATGATATCACAGGGTGCTGAGGTATCTTTTTATGCAAGAGGTAAAACAGCAGATGCCCTTAAAACAGAAGGAATAGAAAGAACAGGAATATTTGAACACTTGAAATATGACAGTTCAAGATATGAAGTCTATACATCCTACAATGACATAAGTGATGAAAAATTTGATTATATATTTGTAAGTGTTAAAACAACATCAAATAAGGACATAAGCAAAGATTTAAATGACTACAGAAACATCCTAAAAAAGAATGCTAAAATAATAATATTCCAAAATGGTTTTGCAAACGATGAAGCTTATCTAAAATATTTCGAAAAGGATGAAGTATACTGTGCAAGAGTAATTACGGGATTCAACAGACCAGAAAGAAACATTAGTGAAATTACTGTACATACCCAACCCCTTCTACTTGGATCACTGCAAGATGTAGATGTATCATGTCTAAACGAAATATCCCTGATGATAAACAATAGTGGTATTCCATCTGAAACAACCAAGGAATTATCAAAATATTTATGGGATAAAATGCTGTACAACTGTACATTAAATCCTCTTGGTGCCATATTGGGTGTAAATTATGGAAAATTAACAGAAAACGACTATACCATTGAATTAATGAACAAACTGATTGAAGAAATATTCAGTGTAATGAAAGCTAGTGGATATTCATCAAATTGGAAAAATGCCGAGGATTATAAGGAAATCTTTTACACAAAACTGGTTCCTGATACCTACAATCATAACTCCTCCACCTTACAAGACATTAGAAAAAAACAGGCAACCGAGATAGATACTCTTACAGGAAAAGTAATTCAACTGGCACAAGAGTATGATGTGGAAGTACCTGTAAATAAGGTAATATACAATCAAGTCAAAGCACTGGAATCATATTTCTAACCACTTTTTTTATATTTTTGGTCGAAAACATTTTTCTCATTTTCAAGACTTATCTTAAAATTCTTATACCTGTTTCTGAATTCCTTTTCATCAATGATATTTGTCTGAAACTTCAATATGGAAATAGCCATATCCCCTATGTCAAGTAAAATTTTCTGTACAAACAATAAGTTATCTACAATGATATCAATATCTTCCTGTCTTTTTTTATCTATTTTTTGACTTAACAGGTCATTCAAAGTAGTGTTAATGGTTTCAAAAATATTTGAAATCATAGCTTCAACATCGATGAAATCCTTAAATAGTTTATCATTAAGAAATGTTAATTTATCCAATAACTTAAAAATCACAAATAAGTATGCCTTTTGAGTTGTTGTCATAAATCTTTTTGTATTCTTTGCTAAAAATATTAATGAGTGCTCATCAAGATTATTTTTAGTAAATCCTTTAATTAAATAATTAATTAAGTTGTTCGTTCTGTTAACAAAGTATGTCAAGTGATTATCTTTCATTGTTCCAACCGTAATTGTTATACTAAAAGGTTTATCTATTCTTAAATATAATAGTATTTATGGTGAGTAATATGAAAGGACAATTTGTTGATTGTGAAAATGTTTATAAGACAACTACATTTACTAAAACATTATCTCTGGATGAATTTATGAAAAATTACGTTGACATACCAAAATTTGAAATATATTGCAGTCTCTGCAAGAATTATAACAAAAGCTGGGAATGTCCTCCACACAGAATTGATGTGGAAAAATATTGGAAACAGTTTGATAAAATTAAAATAATTGCCGTCAAACTTGATTTTACTGATGATTTCAGAAGCAAATCATATACTTCCGATGAATTAAATTATATTATTAAAAATACCCTGTATGTTGAACGCAGCAAATTAAAGAAGACCCTCATTAATCTTGAAGATGAACTTGACGGAAAATATCTTTATGGCGGCCGCTGTGATATATGTGAAAAATGTGCAAAAAGAACTGATGAACCATGCCGCTTTCCAGATCTTATGAGATATTCTGTTGAAAGCATAGGTTCCAATATCCAGAAGTTAACTCCGGACATATTTGATTTTAGTCTAAAATGGATTGAAAAGGATATGAAAATTCCAGAGTATTTGGTTAATGTCTGTGCAGTATTGTATTGATTTTTTAAAAATATTTAAATTTATCTTTTCTTTTTTTAAACAAATACATAATAATATGGAAATATTTATATATTATCTTATAAAAAGTATTATTTATCAGAAAAATTATTAAACAATTTATAATATTTATATACTTGTTATATAATTATATTCTGAATAAATAAAAAAGAGGTTACAATTAAACATTATGAAAATTAACTATAAAAGACGTCCGGACAGAAATTTTGTACTCACAACAAGTGATGAAGCCAAAACAATTTACACATCAAAATTTTTAAAAAGGGAGTATAGCTATATTCTCCAATCAATGAAACATGAAAATTATAAGATAGAATATAATGAATTCGATTTAATACAGGAAATATTAGATGGTGACAAGGTAGTTGGTATAATATCATTTATACATTTAGAAGGATTAAATCATGTATTATGCATTAATGATGTTTATATTTTACCGGAATTCAGAAAAAAAGGATTATTTTATCAGACCTTAATAAATCTTCTATCACAACCCAACATGACAATTACCATGAGAAATCCTAATCGTAGAATGATAGATCTGTTGATAGATTATAATCTGGCAAAAAAACTGGACAATAACCTGGTAATAAGCTACATAAACTTTCATGTTAATTATTCAAAACGCTATACCAACAAGCAGTTCAAAGATATCTATCATCGATTTGAAAAGGATAATCAGCAGGAATTATTAACAACAGATATCTATGACTTAAACATTAACTCCTGTGCATTTTTTGATATGGAAAATCTAATACAATTCAACGAGAATCCAATATTTATCGAAATAGCGAGGAAATCCGATATCAATGACAGATATTATCAAAATTTAAGAATGATAGATTTAACATACCTGAATGTTTTAATTGAAAGATATCTTTCCAAGGACGATGAACTGGAGGAATTCTATAATAACATACAAAACCGAATTAACGAAAATTTAGATATTAATTACATATTAGGTACCGATGAGAAGTTAACGGATATATTTAAAGAATTGTTGGAAAAGAACAATCTTACAGTTGATGATGGATTCTCAATAAGAGAAAAGGTTTTAAGCGCATTAAAAAAGAATGAAATAGTTCCAAAATCAATTGTTATGAGAACATTATATCTTATTGAACATTTTAGCCAGAAGGAGAAGGTCATTTCCAATTACGAACTTGGCTTTGATTTAGAGGAAAGATGTCCCTACTGCAATACATTAAATTACAATACACAGGAGGTATGTAAGGAATGTGGCTATAATATTCAATTGAAAAATCATTTTATCGACAATTTCCCAGAAATAATTACAGACAATTATTTTTTACATCAACTGATTCCTGAATGTATCATAAAGGAAGAATTAAACATCAATGCTGATAAACTGGAAAAGATTCTAAAAGAAGATCTTGAATATCTGCACTATGATGTTGAAGATGTTTATAACTCCCATTGCAGGATTGCAACATATCAGTTGCTGAAAGAATTGGAGGAAGTAATATACTTTGATGTCTTTGATTACGATTCCTTAAACAGCATTAGAGAGGGCAGTGCCTACAAGTATGCTAAGGAAAACGGTTTGATTGAAGAACTCAAGGACTATAAATTGTACTTTGAAATGATGGAGGTATGCTATTCGGTTAAGGAATTACGAGATATACTAAAGAGGAATAATTTAAATTGTGAGGGCAATAGGGATGACCTGATATATAGAATAGAAACTCTATTAACACCATTAGAGATTTTTGGTAAAAAATATTTACTTACACATGAAGGAATGAAATATTTGAAAGAAAACAAATATATGGAATTCTATAGAAAAAATCTGACCAACTTCACATTCTACGAATTTGAAAATTTCTATCATACTCATAAAAGCATGAACTTTAATTTACTCAAGAAGGAGTTTATTAAATACATGGAAGAAATAGCAATAGAAAATGAGGACTATTATAAGTATCAGAGTGTAACACTTCAGCATCTTGAAGATATTGATGATACCGACAGCGAAGAGTATCTGGTACTATTTACACAACTATTTGTTATTGAATTAAATATTTGGTTCAATGCTAAGAAACATGTTAAGGGTGATAAACCATTGGACGTTAATATAGTCCTGGAATATCCCAAAATAAAAGATAAATTCAGGAATCATGATAAAGACATGATATTTGATAAGGCATTGGACAAAATTAAACTCGATAAATTAAGGAATAATGTTCATGCTTCAGAATTATATTTTTACAAGTCATTAGAATATGAGGATATTGAAGATATCAATAGAGAAATAGAACATTTCACTCATGAAGAGAATGAACTGAAAAGTTACTGTATTCCTTACTAATTTTCCTCTTTTATTTTTTTATACTATCTTCAACATATTTAATTATAGTGATTATTATGAAAGGTATTGTGGGAGCTGTATGTGGGGATATTATCGGTTCTTCAAGAGAATTTAATCCCATTAAAACAAAAGATTTTGAATTACTTGATGAGAAGTCAAGATACACAGATGATAGTGTATTAACAATGGCAGTTGCAAAATGGTTTTTGATTGATCAGACGCATTCACATAAAAGTCTAGTAAAATCAATAAAAGAGACTTGTCGAAAACACATTACTGCAGGATATGGTGGAAGATTTAATTCATGGATTCTTTCTGATAATTCCGAACCGTACAATAGTTGGGGAAACGGTTCTGCTATGAGGGTCAGCCCTGTAGCATGGGTAGGAAATTCATTAGATGAAGTAGAACGCTTAGCTAAAATTTCAGCGGAAGTAACCCATAATCATCCTGAAGGAATTAAAGGAGCAATGGCTACTGCTGGCGGCATTTATCTTGCCAGAATAGGAAAAGATAAAAACCATATTAAAAACTACATTGAAAACAGGTATTCCTATGATTTGTCTGGTCGGCTGGATGATATCAGAAAATCATATAAATTCGAGGTTTCGTGTCAGAAATCTGTTCCTGAAGCAATAATTTGTTTTTTGGAATCAGATAGTTATGAAGATACCGTACGTAACGCTGTAAGTTTGGGTGGTGATTGTGATACACAAGCAGCTATAGGTGGCGCCATTGCATCGGCATATTATGATGTTCCCGAAGAAATCTATTCCGCTTGTTTGGAATTATTGGATTTGGATTTATTAAAAATATTTTTAGAATTCAATGATAAATATATGTACTAATAATTTGAAAGTAAATATAATTTATAATAATTAATCATAATAAATTTAAATTATAACAATTTAGCTCTATTTTAAAAAAAAATTGAAAATAAATAATTTAAATTTAAAAAAAGTGCTAATGATTTTCTATTATAGATGGAAATATTAGAAAAGCTTAATATATACTTCTTCAATATAATTAATTATATTTTAAAAAGTATAATTTTATATTATTGTTGAGGTGTTATAAAATGAGTCCAGAACCATCATTTACACAAGCTTTACGAGAAGAAGGTTTCATCCAAGGTGGAGATGTAGCAAGTAAAGTTAACGAAGTTAAAGAAGAAGCTGCTAATAAAGTACAAGAAACAGCTGATTCTGCAAAAGAAGAAGTACAAAATACAATCGAAGAAACAGAAAAAACAGTTAAAGAAGAAGCTAAAGCAGTAGCTGATGAAGCAAAAGAATCTGTTCCTAAGGATGAAATAGTTAAAAAAGAAGTTTCAGAATCCAGTGGAAGCAATAATGGCCTTATAATTATAGCTGTTATTATAATACTTTTATTACTGATCTTTTTATTTATACATTAAACTCTTTTTTTCTTTTTTTATCAAAATAATAAAGTTTTATGGTGAATATCCTACACAAAATTTTATTAAATTGATGGAGCATACTTCATATATTATCCTATTTCTACTAAATGATTTTTTAATTTTAATGACAATGTCTTTTAATAAAATATATCAGAACAATATTATTCAATTAGTTTTTTAAGACAATATATATAACTTAATAAGTTATGAATATAAGTAATATTTAATTATTATTAAGTTATCTCACTTAATTTAAAGAATAGAATTTTTAAACAATATACAGAATATCATCATTAAAAATTTATCCAAATATTTTAATTCACCATAAAACCCTATTGTCCATTTTCACTAAGCTATTCAGTAATCATAGACATAAATAGTTTATTTTTATAAAATATTTAAATGTAACGCAGTGTTTTTTCAAATGAATATGATAAATGATATTTAAATTCATTTTAAATTGATAATTATCTGATAAATGTAAAATTAATTAAAAATATTAATGATAATTAAATAAATTTTTAATATATTCCCTTTTAATGACTATTTTAATAATCCGATAGATTAAATCGGGATAATGCTATTTTTTTATCCGTATCAAATTAGAGAAATATATTTATTTAATCATCATAATAATAAATATTAAAAAAGTTGACTAATGATTTTTGTTTATGGGAAGTGTAAACATGAAAAAATTGGGATTCGGTTTAATGAGATTACCACAATTAGATGATAATCCAAAAAATATTGATCAAGAACAGTTAAATGAGATGGTAGACTTATACATGGAAAATGGTTTCAACTACTTTGACACTGCATATCCATACCATAACGGACTTAGTGAAGTAGCATTAAAAAAAGCCGTTGTAGAAAGATACCCTAGGGAATCATTTAAGATAGCAGATAAGCTACCAATATTCTTCGTACATGAAGAAAAATCTATGCAACCACTATTTGATGAACAATTGGAACGTTGCGGTGTTGACTACTTTGACTACTATATGTTGCACAATGTTTGTTCTTGGAATGAATATGCATTTACAAAGGTAGATTCCTTTAAATTCCTTAAGGAGAAAAAAGAAGAGGGAAAAATTAAAAAATTAGGTATATCCTTGCATGATGAACCAGATTACCTTGAAAGGGTACTTGAAAAGCATCCTGAAATTGACTTTGTACAACTACAGATAAACTACTTGGACTGGAATGATAAGGCAATCCAATCAAGTAAATGTTATGAAATTGCTCGTAAATACAACAAACCAATAATTGTTATGGAACCAATCAGAGGTGGAGGATTAGCTGATGTTCCGGAAGAAGCAGAAAAGCTGATGAAAGATTACAATCCTGATGCATCTCCAAGCTCATGGGCTTTAAGATTCTGTGCCGGATTGGATGATGTTTTCATGGTATTGTGTGGTATGAGTAATATTGAACAAATGGAAGAAAACGTTTCCTCAATGACTGACTATGAAGAAATCAATGATGAAGAACAAGAAATTCTTGAAAACGTTGCCGATATCATACATTCTGCAATAGAAATTCCGTGTACTTCATGTAATTACTGTTTAGAAACCTGTCCACAGAATATTTACATCTCAAAATACTTTGAACTATATAATGCAGAAAAACAGACAAAATGGCAAGGTTTCTCACAACAGGTTAACATGTACCTTACATATATTGAAAAAGGATTTGGAAGAGCAAGGGACTGTGTAGAATGTGACGTATGTATCCATCAATGTCCTCAGAGACTTGACATTCCTGGATTCATGAAAAAAGTTTCAAAGGAATTTGATGATGTTGCAGATGCAACCAATGAAGCATTTAGTTAATGCTTAAACTACTTTTAATTTTTTTTGTGATATCATGACTGATAAAAGCTTAATAGAATTAGAATTATTGGACAATATAAAATTCATGATAAAATACTGTGACAATTTCCTTGATTACTGTCATGAAGAAAACCTGTCGATTGATGGAAATATTGCAGGAGAGATTATTGATTCCGTTACAGAAATTGAAGATTATCTGGAAAATCCGGAAGAAACAATAAATCATGATGAATTACAATCCATATATGATAATTTAAACGACATTTATGATGGGTTAGTTGACCTGAATGATATTAAACTTTTCAACAACATACACATAGTCTATTCACAGGTTCTCAAGGAAACCAAAGACATCATAGAGAAGAATTCGACTAATGAGGAATAATTATGGATGAAATACTTTATAAACCGATAGGATACATTAGAAGTGAATATGAAGATATAACCGACATGCCTAAAAGTAGCAAAGAATCATTGGATCAGGAGGCACAGCTAATAGTTGATGAAAAATATCTGGAAAGCATGGCCGATATCAGATCCGGTGAGGAATACATGATTATTTTCCATTTTCACAAATCCAAAGGATTTAAGCAGAGCGTTCCGTTGAGGGGAACAGGACCCATTACCGGACTGTTTTCTACACATGCACCCAACAGGCCCAATGCTATTGGAGTATCTAATGTTATCATTAAGGAAGTAAAGGATAATATTATAACTTTCAAAGGTGTGGACATGTTAAATAATACACCCGTGCTGGACATTAAGAAAGTCTTCAAATAGATTATTCAAAAGTTTCAGCCACCCTTTCTAATTCTTTCGGTATTTCTATTTTTTGTGGACAATAGTCCATACATTTACCACATTTTATGCATTCTGATGCACTGTTATTTCCCTGTGAAATGAAGTTTCTGTAATACATCCCTAATGAATGTGATTGGGCTAACAGTTTCTGTGAATTATATAACTCAAATAACTTCGGTATGTTTATTCCTTTGGGACAGTAGTCTACACAATATCGGCAATCGGTACATTTAATGCTGTTTGAATCATTTATCTGCTCAACAACTTTTTTTAGTATGTCATACTCTTCTTGGTTTAGCTTTTTGCTATCCTCGAATATGTCAATGTTTTCCTTTAGATTGTCCAAATCATTCATGCCAGACAATATGACCATGATATTATCCAGAGACAGATTATATCTAAAGCTCCATGAAGCTAAAGAATCAGAGGAGTATTCATTTAAAAGTTTTTTTGCATTTTCGGGTATGTTTATCAACGCACCGCCCTTCAGTCCTTCCATAATCACTACTGGTTTATTGTATCGGCATGCCACTTCATAACATCTTCCGGACTGTATTACCTTATTATCCCAATCCAGGTAATTGATCTGCAATTGAACAAAGTCTATTTCGGGATGCTTGATTAGCATATCTTCAAGAAATTCTGCCGTATCATGGCATGAAATTCCCATGTGCCTGATTTTACCTTCATCCTTAAGTTTTTTTACGAAGCCAAATGAATCTATCTTTGTAAACTTTTCTGTGTGTTTGCTGCTAACGTTATGCAATAGGTAATAATCAAAGTATTCAACTCCACAGCGTATTAACTGGTCATTGAATATTTTCTCCATATCCTCCTCATGTTCCAGATTAAATATGGGAAGTTTACTTGCCAAGAAGAAGTAATCGCGAGGATATCTGTCTGTAATTGCTTCTTTTACCGCTTTTTCACTATTACCTTCCAAATAAGGATATGCCGTGTCAAAATAATTATATCCGTGTTGCATAAAGTAATCTATTAATTCTATGAATTTATTCATATCCACCATTTTGGTATTTTCATCCATCAAGGGCAGTCTCATCAATCCAAAACCCAGCTTCTTCATATTAACACCTGAAACTCTTATTAATATATTTATCTTAATTCTTACAAATACTATATTAATAGGTGTTAATATGTTAATTAAATGTGATATATGTGGACATGAATTTGAT
>CADBRM010000061.1 GCA_902797085.1 uncultured Methanobacteriaceae archaeon | reverse complement strand
CTTGGGAAGATATCAGAAACGAATATGCTGACATCGTTGGAGAATACGTAGCAGCATACTCCTAGGTTCACTAACCTAATGTAAGATACCCTTTATCTTACATTTTTTTAATTATTATATAAATATCAATATCTTATACCAAATATTGTTGAGTTTTTTAGCGTGTTCTCAGCATTATTTATTTAAATATATTCGGAATAACTAGGTTTCCACTATACCTAGTTAATTTATTTTTTTTTGAGCGCTTTTAATAACTTTTTGTAATTAAATTAAAAACAGTTTAAGTGATTTGGAATCTTATTTTACGGCACTGTCTATATTAGGAATTGTAAAAAAGAGATTTTATTAATGATCTTAAAATATCTGATTATGTTTTTAAATGATGTTTTTGAAAAATAGAAAGGGGGAGTTTATTTGAAAGGGTTATCTTTTACTTAATGGTACATAGTTTGCAGGTATTACCAATACTGGTACTGGAGCTTCTCTAATAATTTTTTCAGTAACACTACCTAGAAGGAATCTGTCAAGTTTATGTTTTCCACTATTAGCCATTACTACCATATCGATGCCTTCTCTTTCACATACTTTGAGAATAACTTCAGCCGGATTTCCTTCACGGATCATTTTGGTAACTTTCACTTGATTCTTTTCGTCTTTGTCTTTTTCGATATCTTTTATGACGCTTTCAAAATGACTAAGAACTTTGTCTCCGTGTTCACCAAATACAGTTTCATCATCGTCAATAGCTTCTTCTGACATGCTGCTTAAGTGTTTACTATCAACAACGTGTAATACAACTACTTCCGCATTTTCATCAGCTGCAATTTGTAATGCATGTTTGATTGCAAATTCAGAGTTTTTGGAACCATCGGATGTTAATAAAATTTTATTGTACATTTTACCTCACGCTCGTTATTACTATATTATTATATATTAAACGTAATTAATAAATATATTGGATTATTATCATTTTTAGTAATTTTACTACTTTAATAGGATATTTTAATTAGTATTTTTTTCTTAAATCGTAAATTCTATCTTATGAGTTATACATTTAAAGGTATTTCCAAAATTATCATTTATTTCTTCATCTTTTGTTAGATTATAATATTTCAGGGTAGAATCAGATAATATTTTCCTTGATTCGTAATTGATTAACTTGTTGTTTATATTGTCTTGCAGTACAACATCATAGACATCTTGCTTTGGACAGTAACATATACTATAACTATACTGATCTGATTCTAGAATACAATGTTCAAATAATACTACGTCCATTTCATATAATGTTTTTATATAATCTTCATTATTCGGGTTTCTTTCTACTTCTGGCATTTCTATCATTTTTTTACTTTATATAGGTAGATTTATATTTTTCTATATATAATAATAGCGTATCGGCTTGAGAGGATGTTTATGATTTTCTAATTTTATTTTTAACATATAAAATAATGTTACAGTAAAAATAATAGTATTTATATGTAATTTAGTATATAATATTATTAAAGTTGGTGATATCAATGCTTGGCTCATCTAAAACAATTTCAAATATGCATGAATTGATTACGGAAGATAATTTGAAACGGCTAGAGGAATACGAGTTTACGGTAGAAGATTATTATAAGATTTTGAATAACATATCTGAACACGGTGAAAGAAATCTGGTTATCGATGAGAATTTATCTGCATTAGATTGCATTAAGAATATTACAAAGCAGCATGTTAATATTTACTATTCAGAAAGGGTAATGTCATCAGGCTATTATATTTATGATAAGATATTTTTAAATGACAAGTTACCTGAATCTGAACAGATTGTAACATTAATTCACGAATTGACACATCATATCTATGCGGACATATTTGAATTCTGGCTGGCAAAGATTTTTGATGTTGAAGACTATAAGATTATTGAATCGTTTGTAATGTTCATGTTAAATAATGCCATAGAGAATAGAGTTGCAGATGAGTATCTCTCCTATATTGTTGAAAGCAGATTCACTCCAAAAAAATATCATAATTATCTGTCCTTTTTACACTTGCTTGTGGAG
>CADBRM010000060.1 GCA_902797085.1 uncultured Methanobacteriaceae archaeon | reverse complement strand
GCCTATTGCTAATGCTCCTGTTGACATTGTTGTTAACGGTACTGTTGTTGGTCAAGGTATTACTGATGATGAGGGTAAAGCAACCATCCCTGTAGACTTGCCTGTAGGTGAACACGAATTAACCGCAGTTTTCCCTGGTGACGAAACACACAAAGCTACAAACACAACAGTCCCAATGACCGTTGAGCCACGTCCAAGCCAAATTGAAGCAGATGTAATCAACAGCAGTGTAGGAAATGTCACTATAGTTGCTAACATTACAGATGCTGAAACTGGTGAAAACGTACCTGACGGTCCAGTAGAAGTATATGCTGATGGTAAACTTGTTGGAACCGGTGAAGTGGTTGATGGTAAAGTAACCATTAAAACAAACATTACTGAAGTAGGAAACTACACATTTGATGTAAAATACCTTGGTAATGAAAACTACACAGATAGTGAAAGCACTCTACCTGTAGAAGTGATTTCTCAACCAACAGAGATTGAACCTAAAGTGATCAACAATGTTGTCGGTGACTCAGCTATTGAGGTTGAACTTGTAGATCCTAATACTGGTGACAAGTTAGCTGATAAAGAGATAATTGTTACATTGCCTGATGGTTCAAACATTACTGCAAGAACTGATGAGAATGGTGTTTTAGAATTACCTGTTGACTTACCTGCAGGAGATAATGAATTAACCATTACTTTCCCTGGTGACGATACATATGAAGCATCATCACAAAATATGTCAGTCAATATTGTGAAACGTAATGCAACACTCAGTCCAGTATCCAAAAATCAAACCGGTGATGTTGCAGTTGTGGAAGTTACTGCAATTGATGAATTGACTGGTGAACCTGTAATTAATGGTACAATTGAATTGACTTTAGCTGATGGAACTAAAGTGCGAGCAATTACCAATGAAGATGGAATTGCAACATTCACTGATGTAAAAGTTCCTGTAGGTTCAACTGACTATGATGTAAAACTCATCGAAAGTCCAATCTACAATGAAGCCGATTCAGATGTAGTCATTAACAACACAGCTCCTAGAGTCATCATCATAGGAAAATGGACATTGGTATGCGTAGAGGTTACAGTAAACGTAACAAATGATACCGGAGATAACAATGTTGTCAAACCAACTCCTGTTGTTAAAGAACAATTTACTCCTAGAGTAAAACAACCTAACAAATATCAACAAAGAATCGCTAACAAGTATAATAGGAACAATAAGTATGCTAAGTACAACAGGTACAACAGGTACAATAAACGTCCTTCATGGAATAGACCAGGAAGAACTCCTTCACCTGTATTACCGGTTCCTGGAATGACTAAAAAACAATACATTTTATTCATTACATTATACAGCGAGTACTTTGATGGAGACATGAGTTACACAGACTTCGTAGCAATACTCAAACTAAACGGTATTGAAATAGCAAGTACAAACGCTTGGGATTCAAATGGAGTTATAACTCTAACATATGATGATATTAACGATGTTCCAGATTCAATTGAAATACATGATAACGGTGGACATGTCCAAGATTATAACCATAATATTAACAAGGACAATGCACCAAGTAGTTCAGGCGAAATTGATAGTGGAGACATAAAAGTAGAATCAAAAGCTGCAAACACAGCTTCAAATTCAGTTTCTGATTCAGCATCAAATTCAGGTGCTGCTTCAGCTGCTGGAGAATAATCACCTGATTATTCTTCTACTTGAAGTTTATTATCATGGATTTATTATCAAAAGATAATGAAATCATTTGGAGTTTAAACTCTAGTTAGTCTTAATTATACTTTAAACTTAAAAGTTCTCTTTTCTTTTTTCTTTTTTTTTTAAAAAAACAAATATTATAACAGATTATATTGCAAAAATAAACTAATTCTAGTATAATGATTGAATCTATTTTTGAAAAACACTTTAATGAATAAACGGTAAAATATTCTATTTTTTTTATATCATATTCAACAATGGCAGTGCAAATATGGAAATTTATCTGATTTTGGAAAAATATTAAAAATACTGAATGTGCTGTGAAAAAATATGCTAATGCAATGAAGATATCATTCAATATATTAATGTAATTTGATGACAAATATTAATTCAAACAAGTCAAAGGTAATAAAAATGAACCTCGAAGAAACGATATACAAAAGACAATCCATAAGGTCCTATGAAGAAACACCCCTGGATGACAAGGAAATTGGTGAATTGAAAACGTTTATAGAAAATACCAAAGCACTAAACGACAATATCCAATGGAGTTATGATATAGTCAGCAAAGACAAGGTAAGGTCCATACTTCAATGGAGATCACCACAGTATCTGCTGCTGTTTTCTGAGGAAAAAGAGAATTATAGGGAAAACATAGGATTCATTTTTCAACAGGTGGATCTGTTTTTGCAATCAAAAGGAATTGGAACCTGTTGGTTGGGGATGTTAAGTCCTAACGGCAAATACGATAAAAAGAATGATGGTCATAAATTTGTTATTGCAATTTCAGTGGGATATCCCGTGGGTGAAATATACAGAAATCCTGATGAATTCCAAAGGAAAGCATTAACTGAAATCACAGACAGGGAAGACAGGAAACTAAGGCCATTGCAATACGCACCGTCAGCAACAAACAGTCAGCCATGGTATATTACTCATAACACTGATGGAACATATAACATATACAGGGAAAAACTGGGTTTAATAAAAAGAAACATTGTTGGAAGATGGAATCCAATAGACATAGGAATAGCTCTCGCACATATTTATATCACAAACAGGGAAACATTCAAATTCACAATGGAAGATAATCCCATGGAATTAAATAATTACATTTATGAGGGAACCTTCGAAATATAATAGTACATAATTGTCATTAGTGTTAAAATAGTACAGTCATTATTCAAAAGATATTCTATCATAAACGATAATTTGATTAACTTTGTTTTACAAAGATATTAACAGCTATAAAAATATGGATAAGATTATTATGGATTTAAGAGCGGGACGTTTTGATGAACAGATGACTGATGATGCAGCAGCATTTTCATCAAGTATTGAATTTGATAAAAGATTGTTTGAATCTGATATTAAGTGTAACAGGGCACATACAACGATGCTTATTGAACAGGATATTATTCCGGAAGAATCAGGTAAAAAGATTCTGAAAGCACTTGATAAACTTGAAGAGGAAGGATTGGATGCACTTGATTTGAACCCCTCATTCGAGGATATTCACATGGCACTTGAAGACTATGTGACTAAGGAAATTGGTTCGGAAGCAGGTTTTATGCATACTGGTAAAAGTAGGAATGATCAGGTATGTACCGATGTCAGATTAACACTTAAGAATGAAATTGAGAATACGGTATCCAACATTAAGGATTTCATTGAATGCATTGTCGAAATGGCTAAAGAAAATACGGATACACTATTCATTGCCTACACTCACCTTCAGCATGCCCAGCCAACAACATTTGCCCATCATCTTATGGCATATGCCAATGAGCTAAGACGCGATTGTGAAAGGTTTATGGACACTTATAAGCGTGTTGATATGAATCCGTTAGGTTCTGCAGCTTTGACAACCACAGGTTTTCCCATAAACAGACAAAGAACTACCGAGTTGCTGGGTTTCAGTAAGGCTATGGATAATTCCATTGACGGAGTCAGCAGCAGGGACTTTGCTGCGGAAGTAATATTTGACTATGCAATGTTGTCAACTACCCTTGGAAAAATTTCCGAAGAAGTTGTAATATGGAGTACTTATGAGTTTAGGATGGTTGAATGCTCCAATGCATATTCATCAACATCATCCATTATGCCACAGAAGAAGAATCCTGACATTGCAGAGTTGGCACGTGGTAAAAGCACCATTGCATATGGTGAACTGATGACTGTTTTATCAATGATTAAGGGTATTCCTCACAGTTATAACAGGGATTTACAGGAAGTTTCTCCTCACGTATGGAATGCCATAGACAATACTAATGATATTCTCAGAATAGTTCATGGAATGCTCAGCACATTAACCATCAACAAGGATCGTACCAGGGAATTGGCCGGTGCAAACTTTGCTACTGCAACTGAGTTGGCAGATATGATGGTTCGTGAAAAAAATCTTCCGTTCAGAACCGCTCATCAGATTGTAGGTCAGATAGTATCCGATGCAATCAGTGAAAACATTACTACCGATGATATTGATAATGACTATGTAGATAATGTCGCTGTTAAAATAACCGGAGAAAAATTGAATTTGGGTGAAGAACTTGTACGTCAGGCATTGGATCCACTTAAAAATGTTAAAAGCAGAACAGTTAAGGGTGGATGTGCTCCTGAGGCAGTGATGGAATCCATTGAAATTATGGAAAGATTTTTAAAAGAAGAATAATTTATAGTAATAATAATTAATAAAAAATAAATAATTTTTTTCTCTATGGGTGATTAAATGTTTGAAGAAAAGGAAGATATATATTATGTAGCTGCAATAATTGTTGGTATTCTGGTTATTGTTTATCCAAACCTTGTAGCATACATATTAGGTCTTGTTCTCATAATATATGGGGCATTAATGATTATTAAATAGTTCTTATCAGGTCAAGAGCTTCACCAGGTTCCAATATACCTGCTCTAGTTTCTCTCAATACTCTCTGTATGGAGAAAGGTCTGTATTGGGGGTATTTTTTATGTACTTGTACTATTAAGGGACATCCATACCCTTTAACTTTTTTTACATTATATTTGGTTATAACATTTTTTACTTCGCTTTTTTCCATCCTGAACAGTGCGGGGAGATTTATTCGTAATTTATCATCTTTAACCACTACCGATTGTGAGCCGGTGGATAAAAGGTCTCCAAAAATCATGGCATCATAATTGTATTCCTCCAATTTTTCACTGATTTTGTTATGGATATTTTTGGAGCAACGTCCGCATGGATGTATCTTGCCGCTTAGCGCATCACCTATTATTTCAGACATGTCCGTAGCCACATACTCGTGGTCAATGTCAAGTGTGCTTGTCAGGTTATTTATATTAATCTTGAACTGTTTTGGAAGTATTATTGTACCTGGATCTACCGTCATGGCTTTAACATTAAATCCCAATGCCTTTGTCAGCACGGTTGAAAAACTGCTGTCCACTCCTCCGGATAATGCCACAAGTACATGTGCATCTTCATAGCATTCTCTGTTGATGTTTTCTCTGATGTACTCCTCTACAATGGTGTTGTTGTATGGAGCTTCATGTTTGGCTTTAAGTAATTCATATAGGTTATTGAACGCATCATGATATTCTGTCGGAATCAGGCTGTCTTCCATTAGTTTTGCACAGTGTTTTACGGACAGTTCCAGTTGGTATTCTTTAAGTATAATGTCAGTATAGCTGATTACGTGTATTGAGTCAACACCAAGCTTTTCCCTTAATTTACCAACTACCCATCCGCCTTTGCCTATGATGATGGATTTCTCCGGTCTGTCCGGTGCTATAATTGTTAATTCATCATTGTGGTAATGAACGTCCCTTATTGCCGGTTCAACATATTCGTGACCTATTTCTTCACGTATTTGTATAATTTCTTCAATCAGTTCTTCTTTTGTGTACATTCAATCTCTCTCATATATTTTTACTTTAACATCTTCCTTCTCATTGTCATATATTACATGGTATCCTGTTATATTTGTAGTGTTGCTTGTCGAATCAATGTAATATCTCGCATTGATTGAGTTTAATTTATTTACTAAACTTTCATTGTTTGCTTCCAGTACCCTTGGTATTGTGGTGTATGTGTATTTCTTCAGGTACCAGCTGAATACCACTCCCCTGTCAGAGGATATATTGTAATTTGAATATTGTGGATCGTATTGCTCTAACCATTGACCTGCCTTTTTTTCTTCGATTGTATGCTGATTTTCCTGTGTAATTGAGGTTAAATAACTGGCGTTGACAGGTATCAGTAATATTAAAAATATTGTCAGGGCTATTAAAATTTTTTTCCTGTCCCTGATTGTGAATTTTATTGATTGCGTAAAGTAATATGTCAGTGGTATGAGTATTGGTATAATATAACGGTCTACTTTTACCGGATGATAAGAATGCAATATCATGAAAATTCCAATCCATAAAAACATAACATAATCCATTTGTTTATCTTTATCTGGTAGCCATTTATAATATAATAAAAGTATTATTGTAAACAGTACTTCTGTAATCATGTAAGATAGATGGGTGTATGTAATTATTGAAAAAATTGACAATAATATTATACAAAGTACCTTGATGTTCTTATGCTTCACCTCTTCAATGTCATATTTTACAAGCTTTGAAAGGAATTTTAACATATAGATCACAACAAAAAGCAACAGGACGTATGATAATGCTGTTGGGGAGTTGTCACTGGTGCTTAAGGTAGAAAAATATGAATTTGAAACACCAAAGCTTGTTAGATATTCAGGTAAATTCTGAATATAATACCATGGATTTAGTTCATAACCCACATTGATGCTGGAAACTTGGCTGCTGCTGGAAACTTCCATAAACTGACTAATGAATGGAATGGTACCCTGATAACTGAGGTAAACTCCACAAACCACCAATGCAAGAATTAAAGCGAATGCAACAAACAGCAAAATTCTTTTTTTAGTCAATTGTTTTCTGAATTCATCAAAATTTATTAACAAATAATATGCCATCACTATTAGTATAAATCCCTCAGTAAATCTGGTGAAGAATGCCAGAACAAAGAGTAATAATGCGATGTAGTAGTAGTTGAAGTTATCCTTCAGACCCCTGACTGTAAAATACAATGCCCACGTAGCAAAACATAAAGCCGGAACATCGTTAGCTCCAGTTAAAGCCCATGTAACAACCAGTGACAACATTGAAAATATTAGACTGCTGATCAGTGATTCTTCAGGTGTGAATTTTTCATTAAACAGCAAATATATTCCAATAGCCAATAAAATGAAAAGAATGCCCGAAACAATAAAGAGTGATGTTTCGCTGATGAATCCTAATCTGAATGGAATGGACGTTAATAGTGACAATACCGGTGGAACACTTAACTGGCTTCCTATGTTTATATGGCTGAAAAGCATAGCATTTTGCAGATATACAAAAATATCCCAGTAACTGATTGAGCGAATTGTTTGACAATAAACAAGTATGCCAGTATAAACTAGCATAATTCCAACCAGTAATAAAATGAACCTGTTGTTTTTTGTCATTTCTTTAATATTATACATTATTATCACTTATCGTTTTGTTGAATTCGGATATCTCTTCCAGCAGACGGTTATTATATTCCGTTGTATTAAGATAATTTGCTCCATTGCCTTCCAAATACTTATTTTCATATATTCGGACACTGTTAAACTGTTTAATTAGTTTCAATCCGGGATATTCTACATTTTTATTGTTTGTAACAAAGTAATATTCTGCAGCCCTATGTGAATCGTTGGAATGCAGTATTTCGTATGCAAATTCCGTTTGGAAATAAGGGTTGCTCATATCGGGTACTCCCCTCTGGCAAAAAATGTTAAAGTACCATGTAACGGCAGGCCAGTTGTCTGAGTATATCAGTGATTTGTTTGTAATGTTGTGTGTATCACCGAACCATTCACATGCCTCTTCAATGTCACTGTAATCATTATCTGTAGGAATTTCAATAACAAATACCAGAGTATTTGCAAGCAGAATCATTGCAATGATACAGGTGATTATTGCAGATGCTTTGATTTTTTTCATTTTAATCTTTTTGTCAACAAGGTTGTAAATTGAATCAATGCTTAGACTTATGAAATATGCGATGAATGGAAGCACTGTGATGAAATAGCGATCATTTTTTGTAAATAGTATCGACTGGAATATCAGGTAGATTACAAACAGGGATATCATAAGAAAATCATAATCCAATCTCTCAATATTGTATGGTTTCAATACGGAGAATATCAGGTATAATGCAATTAAGAACAGTATCGTACTGGTAACATAGGATATTGATGATAACGTCAACAGGAATACCGCCAATAATATCACTGATCCGGATAATAAGATGAAATCTCCTTTTCTCAATTTATTGTCCTTGTTTTTAACGGCTGAAATGATTTTTACACATAACAATACAAAGCCCATAAGGAACAATGCGATGTAAACATAAGATATTATTTCTGGTATGTTGCCCATGGGATTGACTATTGCATTGAATGTGTTAACATTAGGAACATAGCTAATCAGGTAATTGGGTATGTGTTTAATGTAGTACCAGCTGTCTGGTAGGAATCCTGAATCCATTACCACTGTGTTGGACACTGTTCCACTGAACTGTCCAAGAAATGGGAAGGGTGTTCCAAGATGGATGTAAAATTCATTTAAAAACCAGCTTATGCTTATCACTCCAAGAATTCCACCTATTATTATATTTTTGATTTCTCTTAAACTGATCCGGTTTATTGTCCAGTAGAATAATATTGAAAAAATCATTACTCCTGCAGTATATCTTGAAAGAAATGCGTAAGCAGATATGGGTAAGGCGATATAGTACAGTTTATTGTTGTATTCATGTGCTGAAACGATTAGATAAATTGCCAATAGTGTACCTGTTACACCAATGATGTCATTTCCTCCTATTGCTACCCATGAGTATAACAAAGTAAATGTTGCATAGATCACACTGCCCGTAAAACTGGTATTATATCCGAATTTTCTACGCAGCAACAGGTAGAATGTAATGATTCCGAGAATGTAGAAAACAACATCAATATTAAATATGGCTTCATGATATGTATGTCCGGCTAATAGAAACATCTTTGAAAGTATTATGGGAATTACCGGTGCGATGCTGGGTACGTCTCCCCAACCCATTTTTGCAAAATTTCTACCATTTTCTAAGTAAAGATACGTGTCCCAGTTACCAATTCCAATGTTGTATTGTGCAATCAGTTTGGGAATTGAAATTACTAATAAGAAAATAGTTAATATTGCAATGTATTTCAAGTCTTCCTCATTATTTTTGATAAACATTTTAGTCTTTTCTATCAAAAGACTCTCCCCTGAAAAATTATTTTCTGAGATTAATTTTGTCATTTATCTGAAATAAATTTTTTGAGAAAAATTTAAGAAAAAATAATATTTTTAAATAAAATCTAAAAATATTAAAAAATAGGTTTAATATTAAAAAATAAAAATAGATACATGGTTAAATAATTAAATACGCTGCCATAAATGAAAATTTAACCAATATTTAATTTAATCTCTTTTTTTCTGAACTTTGTATGTCTATAGGTCTAGAATTTTAATTTTAAAGCTAACTGAACATCGGATGCTTTAACAGTTTTTCTACCTGAGTGGGTAGCAATTTTTACTGCTTCTTCAGCAACCTCTTCTCCATACTGGGTAAGGAAATTGGATAATTCAATTTTAGCGTCTTTTGTTGCTCGAGGAGCACCACCATTTGATAAAATTCTTCCTATAGGTGCAATTGGTAAAGTTTCCATATTCTCACTCCTATACAAAATAATATATTTTTGTAGTATTTATATGTATTGTTTTCTATATCCTAAAATTTTTAACTTGATAATGGATTATACGGGACTTATTATTTTGTTATGAAAACTAAAATCAGTTGTAAATTAGTATTTTATCCATAAATCAATTTAGCGTTATTTTTTTTTAATCCTTATTTTAAGTTTTTTTAATGTCATTTATTAACGTTACTTATTATTACTTTAACCATATATTGAAAAACAATTATAGCTTGAATTAAACGTTAAAAAAGGCGTATAATATATTTTTTTATTTTTTTTAAATATTTTTCTAAACTTGATTTAAATGTTTTATAATATTAATCAGCCTTATTTTTACTTGGTCTTTTAATATTACATTTATTCTCTGACTTAATAGGCTAATTTAAAGTTCTTAGATTAATTTATATCATTAAATGGTGCAAATCCAAGTATAATTTTAAACATTATTTATTGTTTTTAACTATTTTTTATAAAATTTAAATAAATTACATTAATCTTTATGCCATTTTCCATTTAATATGGATATTTCCAAATGGTTCATTCTACTGTAACCTGTTTATTCTTTCAAGAAAAAAGTTCTAAGTTATCATAATATTTAATTAAAAGATAAAACATATTTTATAATGATAAATCATTGAATTAAAAATACTATTTGGGGAGTGTATTTTTTGTCAAGAATAGCGATATTAGAAAAGGATAAATGTCAACCAAAAAAATGTAACTATGCATGTATAGAATACTGTCCCGGAGTAAGAATGGAAGAAGACACTATACTTGTAGGTGACGATAAGAAACCGGTAATCTCAGAAGAACTGTGTTCCGGGTGTGGTATATGTGTAAACCGTTGTGTATTCAATGCGGTAAGTATAATAAACTTGCCTGAAGTATTAAAAGAGGAACCGATACACAGATACGGACAGAACACATTTGAATTATTTGGTATGCCAACAATTGAAGAAGGATCGGTAGTCGGTTTATTAGGACCAAACGGTATAGGTAAATCCACGATATTGAACATATTGTCCGGACAAGTCATACCGAACTTTGGTAAATATGACCAGGAGGCAAGTTGGGACGAGGTAATAGAATACTTCAAAGGATCACAGCTCCAGAACTACTTCAAAAAGTTAAGTAACAATGAGGTAAAGATAGCATACAAACCGCAGATGGTGGATCAGCTACCAAAAGTAGTAAAAGGGAAAGTATCCGAACTTCTTGAAGGGGTGGATGAAAGAAACAAACTGGATGACGTGGTAGAAAAACTGGAACTGAAAAATACCATGGACCGTAAATTGGGAAAACTATCCGGTGGGGAACTTCAGAGGATTGCAATAGCAGCAACAGTACTGAGGGATGCAAACTTTTACTACATTGACGAACCCACATCCTGGCTGGATGTAAAACAGAGGCTAAACACAGTAGAAGTAATAAGGGATCTGACTGAGGAAAACAGAAATGTATTGGTTATCGAACACGACCTTGCAACATTGGACGCTATGAGTGACTATGTACATGTCATGTACGGTGAAGAGGGAGCATATGGTGTAGTGTCAAAACTCAGAGGAGTAAGGGTAGGAATTAACGCTTACATCAACGGATTCTTAAATGAAGAGAATATAAGAATCAGAAAGCAGCCAATAGAATTTGAAATCAGGCCGCCAAGTGATCTGATTGAATCGGAAACCATAACGACATACACAGACTTCCACAAGAAATATGACAACTTCGAACTTGAAGTGGATGCCGGAGAAATAAACCAAAGTCAGGTAATCACGGCATTCGGACCAAACGGTATAGGAAAGACAACATATGCCAAAATCCTTGCAGGAGTGACAAAACCGGATTCTGGTGAAGTTGAAGAGGAAATAGAAATAGCATACAAACCGCAATACATATTGTCCGATTTTGAAGGAACAGTACAGGACTTCCTGTATATGCACGCAAAAGGCTATGGAACAAACGTATTCAAAACAGATATTTCAAAACCTTTTGATTTGGATAAAATCATTGATAAACAGGTAAGTAAACTCTCCGGAGGGGAATTACAAAGACTTGCAACGGCAGTGACATTATCCCAAGAGGCAGACGTCTATGTTTTGGATGAACCAACAGCATTCCTTGATGTTGAGCAGAGATTAAAAATAGCAAAAGCAATTAAGCATGTAATAACAAGGGATGACACATCAGCATTAATCATTGACCACGACATAGTATTTATAGATTATATTTCTGATCGTGCAATGGTATTCTATGGGGAAGCAGCAAAATCGGGTCATGCAACTGCACCAATCAACCTTAGGGATGCAATGAATAAATTCCTGTCCGATGTGAAAATTACATTCAGAAGGGATAAAGAAACAAACAGGCCAAGAGTTAACAAACAGGAAAGTTACCTTGACAGGGAACAAAAAGAAAAAGGAGAATATTACTACCTTGAAGAATAGTTGTGGTGATAAATATGCATCTAATGATAATACCTACAATGGGATGTCCGGCAAATTGTAGTTACTGCTGGAATTCAGAAACAGTATCATTAGTCATGACAGAAGAAACCATTGATGATTTGGTTGACTGGTTAAATGATTTCAAACAGGAACCGGTAACATTCACGTTCCATGGTGGAGAACCATTATTGGCAGGATATGATTTCTATGAATATGCTTTGAATGAAATATCAACGAAACTGGAACATTTATATCCGGCCTATGCTATACAGACAAATTTATGGCTGATGGACGACAGGCTCGCATCACTCTTTAAAAAATATGAAATACCTGTGGGAAGTAGTTTGGACGGTCCGAAGGAACTGAATGACAAACAACGGGGAATAGGGTACTACGATAAAACATTAAAGGGATATGAAATAGCCAAAAAACACGGTCTTAGGGTTAGTTTCATAAGTACATTCACAAATTACTCCATAAAACATAAGGAGGAAATATTTGAATTCTTCAAGGACAATGGTCTGAACCTAAAAATTCATCCGGCACTCCCCTCACTAAAAGATGACAACGGTGATGAATTTGCACTTGAACCAAAGGACTATGGGGAATTGATGTTATATCTGCTGGACCAATACCTTGATTTGGCAGATACAATTGAACTGAAAAATATTGACCATCTGTGTAAGGGAGTGTTCATGAGAAAAGGATTTGTATGCACATATGTGGATTGCATGGACAGTACATTTGCGGTAGGTCCTGATGGAAAGATATATCCATGTTACAGATTTGTGGACATGCCCGAATATGAAATAGGGCATGTAAAGGACAAACCGACATTCGAGGAACTAATGAACACCAAAGCGGAAAAACTGCTCCAGGAGTACAAGGAGTTTGTAGATGAAGACTGCAGGGACTGTAAACACATACACTACTGTAGAGGTGGTTGTCCGTACAATGCACTGGCAGTAAGTGACAACCAGGTAAAAAATGTAGATCCGCACTGTGAAGCATACAGGATGATATTCGATAAGATTGACGAGCTCATGAATCAAAAACTGGAATTTGCATTTGAGGAATTGGATCAGACTGTGGAAAAGGATTATAATTTCACTTTAAATGTTGGATTTGAGAACATGCCTAAAGGTGGAAAAAAGTTCACGGTAATGGATATTGCACTGAAATAGGAATGCTTTTCCAATTAATCTCCCCATTTTTTTTTCTTATTTTTATAAAATTTCATTTTAAACAGTTACATCAATAACCTAATATCGCTTATTTAGGATTATTCTTTAAAAAGTAGTATTGGAGAGGGGAGGATGTGGTAAAAAAAGGATATCATTTATTTGGGAAGTGGTATTGGCACATCAGCCACATCAATATTGAAAAGATGCGGTTTTCTTTCTTTGATTGCAGTGGCCAGCTTTTCATTCAACTCTTCAATGCTTTTGATATTATCCGCTTCAATGTTGTATGCTTCGGCTATTTTTATGAAGTCTGGATTATTAAGTGAAATTTGGTAGTTTGGATATTCTGCCATGTCCTGCCACTGTTTGATAATTCCTAGAATGCTGTTGTTGATGATGATAATTATTATCGGTAACTTGTATGTGTTCAGTACGGCCAATTCTTCTATGGTCATCTGTACTGCACCATCGCCGGTGGCTGCTATGATAACGTCATCAGGACGGGCATATGTTGCTCCTATTGCCGAAGGCACCGCATAACCCATTGGTCCCAATCCGCCTGAAAATTGTATCTGTCCATACTTTTCCACTTTGGAATCTATTGTAAAGTATGTTGGGATGGTACCTGCATCAATTATTACCGTTGTCTTATCGTCGACATGTTCTAGAATGTTCCTGATTACTTCCCTTGGATGTAATTTTTCACATTCTTCAAGTTCAATTTCTCCTTCGTCTTCGTCACGTGAATTGATTCGTATTTTCCATTTATTTTCTATTACATCAATATCTTTCTCGTTGACTGATTTTAGAAACTCTAAAACGTTATAGTTATAAAAGGTTTTACCGTAATCCTGTTCTTTCTTGGTATTTACCTGTATGACATTATCCGTATTGATGTAACTTGATGTTCTGTCACTTAGTCTGGTTCCCAATGCCAGAATCAGATCTGCATGTTCACATGCATAATTTGCTTTTGCTGTTCCACGTTTTCCTACAAGTCCAAGATTTTTTTCATCACTCTCAGGTATTATACCGCGGGCGGTCCATGTTGTAACAACGGGTATTTTTGTTTTTTCTACAAACTCATAAAATTCTTCTAAAGCATTTGCATATATTATACCATAACCTGCAATTATTAATGGTTTTTCAGCATTTTCTATTGATTTAATGACATCTTTTATGTCAGATTCTTTAGGTGATTTAATTTTTTTAGTATGAATCACCTTATGGGACATATTTATGTGTTTACTTTGTACATCTTTTGGTATATTAATGTGGAATGGTCCGGAAATGCCTTCTTCAAAATGTATGAAAGCTTCATGAATACTGTTCTTGAGCTTTTCGGGGGAATAGGCATTATATGATTTAACGCATATCGGCTTGAACACCTCATTCAGGGGAAGATCCTGAAATGTGTCCTTACCTTTAAGGGTAGTGGGAACATCTCCCGTCAATACAAGAATAGGAACATTATCCTTATAACATGCAGAAACACCCATAACAAGATTCATGGCTCCAGGTCCTGCAGTAGCAAGACAGACTCCACATTTTCCGCTGCTGCGGGCATAACTGTCAGCGGCATGAACGGCAGCCTGTTCATGTCTGGTTAAAACGTGCTTGATTTTGGAATTACGCAAAGCCTCATAAATCGGCAATACCTGTTCGCCGGGATAACCAAAAATGTATTCCACACCTTCCTCTTCTAGTAACTTAACCAGGTATTCTGCCGTATTATATTCTGTTTTCATTGTAATCACTCTAAATCCCTATCTTCCTGATAACTGCCATCATATTCGCCGGAACCGCTAACTCTAAACACTACTGCCTGTGCGATACGTTCGCCCTTTTTGATTTTATAAAGAAAATCACCGTTATTTACAATCATAAACTGTAACGTTCCATAAAAGCCTGGATCACCAACAGCCGTATGGACAGATATGAATGACCTTAAAAGGGTAGAACGAGGTAAATAAAGCATGGTATAACCAACTGGAATGTTGGTTTTTCCTTCGATGGTTACACTATATGCTGTTTTTGCTTCAAGAGTATAAATACCATCAACACATTCAACTTCCTCAAGTTGGGGTAAATTCTTTTTGTTGTCAATCAATGAACCAGAACTGGTCTGCTTATACAATTTATCCATTTTAAGATCAATACCCGACGGTTGAATGCTATCCTCATATTCCGGAAACAATTTTCTTAACTCCTTTTCTCCTAACATTTCACATGACCTCAAAAATTATTATAATCATACTTTAAATTAGAAATTATTTAAGGTTTTGTATACAAAAATTAATATAATAAAGAAATATAATTTGGAGAAAAGACATGTTTGACTTTTTAGAAATGATAAAAATATTCCTGAGAGGATTTTTGATGGGAACGTGCGATATAATGCCGGGAATATCCGGTGGAACAATCGCATTAATCACGGGAATATATGATAAATTAATAGGAGCAATAAGCAACATCAAACTGTTGTTCTTAAAGCCATTACTGAAAGGGGATATAAACGAATTCAAGAAACAGTTACTTGAAGAAGTTGATTTCGAATTTTTCATACCTCTGGGATTGGGAATGGCAGTTGCAATGCTGATAATGGCAAGTGTAATAAACTACCTGCTGGGAAACTATGCGGCATTCACATACTCCTTCTTCGGAGGATTAATTTTAGCATCAATTTACATATTATACAAACAGTTGGATGCATTCAATGTTCAAGCAATATCAACAACGCTAATCTTTGCGGTACTGGCATATATCTTCGTGGGACTGAACCCTATGCAGGCAGCACACTCCCTGCCAATATTGTTCATCTCAGGATTTATAGCAATATGTGCAATGCTGTTGCCTGGAATATCAGGTTCATCGTTGCTGCTGCTGCTTGGACAATATGAGTACATGATAAATGTGCTTCACACATTCTCGATAATAGAAATAATAATATTTGTTATCGGAGCAGTTCTTGGATTTATGATAATGAGTAGAATAATAAAATACATGCTGGAAAACCATAAACAACTGACAGTAGCAACATTAATAGGAATAATGTTGGGATCAATGAGGATACCTATGCAAAATGTCGTTACAGCACCATTAACATCACTGCCAATATGTCTTATAATAGCAGTAATCGCAATGGCCTTAGTGTTGGTTGTTGAAACAAAATTTAATTATGAATTGATATAGGTGATATCTTGCCGGATTTAAAAAAACATTTTAACAGGGAAGCGGAGAACTTCGACAAACAGGTACAGAAGAACATACCATGCTATAATGAAATGCTGGAAGCATTAATAAATGCAATTCCTGACGATAAGGAAGAACTGAAAATTTTAGACCTGGGATGCGGAACAGGAAACATAACTCAGAAAGTATTGGAAAGATTCCCGCATGCACGGGTGACCTGCCTTGACCTGTCAGAAAACATGATAGAAATTGCCAAATACAAACTGTCAGAATATGAAATAGAGTACATAGTGGGAGACTTCACAGAAGTGGAGCTTACAAAAAAATATGATGCAATAGTATCTTCACTGGCACTGCATCACATACCTAATGATGAAGAAAAAGAGAAAATGTACAAAAGCATCTATGAAGCATTGGAAAATAGGGGAGTATTCTATAATGCAGATGTAATAAAAGCAAACAGCCAATACAACGAAAAACTAAACAGCCAAATATCAGTAAGGGACATGAAAGAAAATGGAGTAACAGAAAAGGAAATCACAGAACACAAGGGAAAAAGAGATGCAAACGACATACCTACAACATTATACAACCATATAAAAATGTTGGATAATGTTGGATTCAGGGAAATAGATGTAATCTGGAAGTACTATTCAAATGCCGTATATGGCGGAACAAAAATTGAGTAAATAACAAACTCAATAACTATTTTTTTTTTAGTGCGGTAATCGGAATTCGAATTACTGCTAATTATTTTTTTACAATATGTTGATTTTCAATGATAAAAAGAGATGTATTGCTGTTCAGGGGTTAAAGAATAGGGGAGTTGAATAAGGAAGAATTATTCTTCTTCAAATATTTGTTTAATCATCCATTCTGGTTCAAATTCCATTAGATCATCATAGGATTGTCCGGTACCGATGAATAATATTGGTTTGTTGATAACGTGTCCTATGGATATTGCCGCTCCACCTTTTGCATCTGCATCTGCTTTTGTCAATATGATACCGTCAATGTTAATTACTTCGTTGAATTTGGATGCTTGTTCTGTTGCATCGTTACCCATCAGTGCATCCCCAACATACAATACTATGTCCGGTTGTGAAACTCTTTTGATTTTCTTCATTTCGTCCATGAGGTTTGTGTTTGTTTGCATACGTCCTGATGTATCAATAAGTACTACATCTTTTCCTGTTGCCCTTGCATGTTCCACTGCATCATATGCTACTGCTGCAGGGTCGGAGTTTCTTTCGTGTTTGATAATCTTCAGGTTTAAGTTTTTTGCATGATGTTCCAACTGTTCAATTGCACCTGCTCTGAATGTATCTGATGCACCGAATACTGAGGAGTATCCGTGTTTTTCAAGGTATGTTGCCATTTTTGCTATTGTGGTTGTTTTTCCGGTACCGTTGATACCTACAAACATGATTTTGTAAGGTTCTCCTTTTTGTTTGGAAGCTTCAATGTCGCCAAGCAAATCATAATATCCGTTATCGATGATTTCCGTGATAGCCTTTTTAAGTGCATTTGTTGTGAAGAGTTCCATGTCCCCTCTTCTTTTGATTTTTCTTCCAACAAGGTCTTCCTTAACGGATTCAACTATTCTTTCCGCAACATCGAATGCAACGTCACCCTCAATTAATGAGAATTCCAGTTCTTCCAGAATCTCTTCAATGTCCTCTTCCTTAATTGTTTTTTTGGTGATGAAAGAGAATGCTCCACCTTTTTCTTCATCTTCATATTTAGGTGTTTTTTCTTTTTCTTCTTTTTTTGTTGTTTCTTCTTTTATTTCTTCATCAACAACTTCTTCAGTAGCTTTCTCTTCCTTTTTTTCTTCTTTTTTGTCACGTTTAAGGAATCCAAAACGACTTTTCTTTTCTTCTTTAGGAGCTTCTTCAGCAATCTCTTCGGAAGCATCTTCTATTGTTTTTTCCTCAGATACTTCTTCAGTTTCTTCAACAGAGGTTTCTTCCGTCTCAAAAGTATGTACTTCCGGTTTGCTGTCTCTTTTTAGGAATCCGAATAAACCTTTTTTCTCTTCTTTCACAGGTTCCTCTTTGCCTTCTTCCTTTTGGGTGATTTCTTCAGTACGGTCTGTAGTTGCCTCACTTTCTTCTTCTTCAGTTTCTTCTTCTGCTTCTGAAGGAATTTCCTCCACAACTTCTTCTTCTATTTCCTCTTCAACTACTTCTTCATCAGCAATTTCCTCTTCAACTACTTCATCTTCAGTAATTTCTTCGGTAGTTTCCTCTTCATTGTCCGAGTATTTTTCTTCTATTGTCTGAAGGTCTGCTTCAAGATCATCCAGTTCTTGACTGATTTTTGATGGTTCCAATTCTTCTTCAGGTATACTTTCAGATGCATCCTTAATGGTTTTATTTAATTTTTTTCTAAGAAAATCAAACAAGCTTTTCACAATCCTATAATTTTTTTATATTAATAGTTATTTATGTTATTCATTAGTAAAATATATAATTATATTGGATATGAATAAAATATGATTTGTTTTAAAGAAAATAGGTAAATATATGTAAAATTAGTTTATCAATTGGTGGTTATGTAAAAAGAAAGTAGAATAATAAGAGTATTTATTGTACTCCCTGTTCTTTCATTAATCTTTCAACTTCAGGTCTTCTTTGAGTAATGTACTCGTTGATTTTTTGTAACTGTTCTGTTAAAGATTTGATTAAATTTTCTACTTCTTCTTTGTCTGTTTTAAGGGTTTCTTCAGTTTCTTCTCTGCTTCTTTTTATTGCAACATCAGAACCTACTCCGACTACTACATCTTCGCTTTTGAGTTCTGTTGTAATGAAACATCCTGCTCCGATAGGAACTAATGTTTCTTTTCCTGCAGCCCCTTTAATTCCTTTAACAGCTTCTTGAGCAGTTCTTATATCATTTAAGGATATGTTTAACTGTTCAATTTGTTGGGCGATTGTTTCACCTTGCTGTTGTAACTGATTAATCTCATTGACCATCTGTTCTAATTTTTGTCTGTCTTCCATTAGGACACTCTCCTTTTTGGTGTGTCATGACACGTTTATATTAAACTTTGTACGATAGGGTCAGTTACTTCATCTGCTGATATTTCGGAAATTTCATCGAAGACAATTTGATCTCTGTTTAATCTGTGTTTACTACCAAATTCAGAATATAATTTTTCTTTAACATCTGCTTCTTCGATTCCTTTTAATTCTCTTGTGAATTTTTTAGTTTTATCAACATCTAATAATTTTCCTTTTACTCTAAATATTTTTGTTTTCATAATGATCCCTCAAATAAGTTGAATACTTGATCAATCCTTGCTAGTTCGGGTCCTGTAGTTTTGTTTCCTACAATAACTCCGTTAGAATTTGCAATGATACATGCTCCTACGAGTTTAACTCCACGGTTAACTGTACCAATTTCTGCAGGTACTCCCAATACTTCTTCAACTAAATCTAGTTCGTCTTCTGTAGCATCAGGATGAACTAAAGCACCTTTGTTTGTTGCTGCGATTGTTGAACCGACAATGTCTAATCCAGCAATGGTACTTTCTACAATTTCAACATCCAAAGTCTCTTCAATGACTTTTTTTGCATCACTTGATAATTCTGGATTTACTATAGCTCCATTGTCATTAGCTACAATAATATTCCCTATTGCAGTTAATTTGTCTGGTATTATTTCCACGTTAATATCATGTTCACTTAGTATATCTAATTCATGTTGAAAGACATATGGTGATACAAGTAGACCGTTAGAATTTCCAGCCATTAATGCTCCT
>CADBRM010000059.1 GCA_902797085.1 uncultured Methanobacteriaceae archaeon | reverse complement strand
TTTGACTGTTATGTTGTTGTTGTATATCTTGTTTTGTGATGCTCTTACTACAAAACCATAACTGTACTGTGTACCCGTTACTATGAGAGTATTATTGTATATATCTAGATTATTTCCACGGACATATACTCCGTAAAGACTTCTATGCGTACCATCACTTAATATACATGATTCGGTAAAGTTGAAACGATTGTTTCGTAGGGTTGAATAAAATCCAGTAATCCACACTCCCATTCCCTTAGGAATATCACCATTACTCCAGGTCACTTGACTGCTTGGAAGATTAGCATTGATGGTACAGTTTTCAACAACACTGTTTTGTCCACCAATATATAATGGAGAACTGGTTCGGGTACTTGTAATATTGGCATTGATGGTACAGCCTTTAATAGTAGTGTTTTCTCCACTAATATTTAAAGCAATAGTTGGAGTGTTACCAGAACTATTGACATTTATGGTACAATTTTCTACACTAGAATTTGCTCCAACAGTAAGCACATTTGCACTGGAAGAAGCAGAAATATTTGCATTTATGGTAACATTATTTATACCAATCATACTAGGAATATTCAAGTAATCTCCTGTATAATCATTATGATAATTAAGTACAAGATTTTCCAGACATAATGACTTTAAACTGCCTTTATTTACTTGTAGATTTGTATCATCAATTCTTCCAGAAATTTTTATAGTATTATTCTTGTACTTGTTGTTGTAGAAGTTATTTATTGCGAGTGTTGTGTTGGAAGGGAAATATTGGAAATTTATTGTATAATTATTTCCAGGAACAAAGTAATTTTGATTAAGTCTTGCTATACCACTGGATATTGATAGGTAATTGTTGTAATTGTCTTCTGTAATTGTAGTTATATTTTCGTTTGGCTGTGTTTTGACTTTTACGGTATTTTTCTTCTGAAGAGGAGGGGTATCCGTTTCAAAGTTATTGTTTTGCTCTTTATTATTTAAGCTATTGTTTCTATTTTTTATATTGTTATTTTCATTACTTGAGGGTACATTGCAATCTTTCAGAGTAGGTGTATCCTCATTATTTATATTTGCTTCGATATTTTCATGAGTATCAGTTACTGTGTTACTAGTACTTGTATCACTAGTGTCTGTGTGTCTGGAATTATCAGCATCTGCTGCTGATGCCAGACCAATCAAGGCAACCAATAAAACAATGAAAAATATGAAGTGTTTCCTGTTAAAATACATACTAAAACCTCTAATTCATAAAAAAACATATCCTGACTTATGTAATCATGATATTGTTCTTTGTAATTATCGTTTTTTTTTCATTAAAACTCTTGATATAATTTATAAATATGTTCGTGAATATATAAGTAAATATGGATAATTTTAATTTACATCTATTAAATTTGATTAATTAGATATAATTTTATTGATTATGATAATTTTGTTATTGATTAATTATATTTTAAATTTATCCAGTAAAAACATGTAATTTATTATTTCAAGAACATCCTATTCAATGACAAAAATATAATTCGAAGAATAGCTCTTATTAAAGTGATAATTCAATTATATAATTTGTCAGGGGTTAAGAAATAATTAAAAAAATTATTATGTGATAATATATGATTTTAAAGAAAAAGCATTTCATTTTATTGGCAGTGCTGCTTGTTGCAATGATGTCAGTAACAGTGGCAGCTGATGTAAACGATTCAACAACCGAATCCGTAACAACACCAGCAGTTACACATACTACCGACAATGCAGATGTGCAAACAGTACCACAGACAAGTAATGAAATTAAAAATACAAAAGATGTAACAGAAACTGTTACTAAAGAAGCAATTAGTGAACAAACGAGAGCAATAACTCCTACAACTCATAATGTAAACAATACTACATTTGATACATACTTCAAAGCAGCAGGTTTTGAAAGTAATGTTAATGCTGGAGATACCTTAAATTTCACAGGAAATGTGAATCGTATTAATTCAAGTTATAAAGTTGATAAAGCAGTAACTATTACTGGAAATGGATTTACATTAGATATAAATACAATCAATGGATATTCTGGTTCAAACAATCCAACATATATTGAATTTACTAATGGAGCCTCAAATTCCAATATTACAAACCTTAAATTCCATAACACACAGATTTTCACAACAACAGCATCTAATATTACATTTGATAATATCAATGTGACAATTGTCAACCAAGGTGTTGGAAAAGGTACAGGTTACTTTGCAATGCGTAACGGAGTAATAAACATAACTGTTAAAAACAGTTACTTCCATGCAATAAACAACACTGGTTGTAGTGCAATAGTTATAACACTTGGTGAAAACTGTACTTTAGACAACAACACCATAATAGGTGAAGGAACAGTTGGAAACTTAATATATCTAAACCTTTTTGGTGCAACATCTAACGCAAATGGCATAACACAAAACAAAAACAACGTTATAAGTAACAATACAATTACTGGACCACAAACATCTACTTCAATATGTCATGCAATAACAATTGGTGGACCTCACAACCACATAATTAACAACACTATCAACTACAGTGGAATAGGAATAACAGGAAACTGGGCAGGAACCTATGATCCAGCAACCAATACAACCAATGACTACTACAACGACACATATGTTGGAAATGGATACATAAACAACACAATAAACAATGGTGCATCATTCAGTGGAGCACAATGTAGTTTAGTAGCAGGAAACAACTTTACAGGTACAGTAACCATAGCAAAAAATTCAACTGTAAAAGACAACAGATTCTACAACACAGCAACAATAAAACAAAACTCCAACATAACAGACAACCAGTTCAATAGTACAACAACAATACAAAAATACTCAAACGTGATTGACAACACATTCAATGATTCAGTAACAATAAATGAATACTCAAATGTAACAGACAACATATTCAAATCAGATGTTACACTAAAAAACAATATAAACTTCAAAAACAACAACGCCGAAAACTCAACAGTAAATGTTAATGGTGCAGATT
Source organism: uncultured Methanobacteriaceae archaeon (assembly GCA_902797085.1). Taxonomy (GTDB): domain Archaea; phylum Methanobacteriota; class Methanobacteria; order Methanobacteriales; family Methanobacteriaceae; genus Methanosphaera. Next base: position 989 of record CADBRM010000059.1, on the reverse strand, counting down.
GTGATTTCTATGAAAATACGATTAACACATTAAATGTAGCGAGTATAGCAACGAATACCCAAGTATGTAGCAATAATAATATAAATAATTATGAAGGCGCTTTTGAAAATATTGAAGAGTATGATCCACCCCGTAATATTTTAAATAAGAAAAATAGTATTTTGGTAAAAACAGAGGGTGAAGAAACAGAACTAAAAACAATTGATATAACTGATGAAAACGTTTTAGATTATTTTACTCTGAGTGGAGTAAACTTAAGTTTCAAAATAACTACATTAACAGAGGATACAATATTTTATTTACACGATACATTTCTTCCTACAAATGTCACCAAAATAAATATACAAAATACGAATAAACAAAAAAATTTCAACATGATTTTTGTAGGTAAAAATGTTACCTTAACAAATGTTCGTATTTTCATTATGGCTCCAAAGGTATCTATGTATAATATGACTTTTATTTATGATGAAAATGAGGATAATCCATCAATAAGTCAGGAAATAGCCTTAACAAATAGAAACATTGATGAAAATTCATATATACTATTAGATAATATAACAGTAAATTCCACAAAAGCTATTAATGAAAAAGGATACTACGGGATATTTGGATCTATGAAAACGGCAAAATCTAATATAACAATACAAAATTGTGAAATAAATGCAATAACTCCTTCTTTATCAACTATGCCTAGTTTAATTGCTATTACTTCAAATAATACAAAATTTATTAATAATAAATTTAATATTAAAGAATATTATCCTTATGGTGATAATCCTTCTCTTGCATTTATATCTAGTTCAAGTTCCAATTATACATTTATAGACAACAACATAACAATGAACGGTGAATCCACACTAATAGCAATAAAACTAGACACCAACTCCAACACAATTACAAACAACAACATAACAGTAACCACTACAGGAACTGCAACTGGAGTTGAAATCAACGGAAACGATAACACAGTAACAGACAACTACATA
>CADBRM010000058.1 GCA_902797085.1 uncultured Methanobacteriaceae archaeon | reverse complement strand
TTTCTTAAGTCCATGAATCTTGCATCCAATCTTGTGTCCATCTCAGCATCTACTTTTTCAGTAGTATCCAAAGGTAACGGTAACTGTGAAACGTTAATTATGTCAATGTTAGATGGAATTATTTCAACACCGTTTGGTGCTTTACCTGATTCCTGCACAGTTCCTGTTAATGTAACGATTGTTTCTTTTCTTGCTGCACGTACATCAGCCATCATTTCTTCTGATAATTTTTTACTTGGTGCTGTAAGTTGTGTAATTCCTTTTTTATCTCTGATTAAAACAAATACTATACCACCAAGGTCCCTAATTTCATGTACCCATCCTGTTACTTTAACTGTTTCCCCAGCTAAATCAGGAGTTATTTCTGTTGAATAATGTGTTCTTTTACATTTTTCAAATATATCTGTCACTTTTTCACCTATGCGTTTTTGTATGAATTAATAAAAAGTATAATTAATAATAATATAAAGATATGTTTTTTATATTTCTTAAGTGTTATTAAAAATATGAAAAAAAAGATAAAGATATTATTCTATATCTTCAACTCTTTTACGAATTGACATAGCATGAGCATACAATCCTTCAGCTTCTGCCAAGTTTATTACCATGTCTTTTATGTTCATTACCCCTTCAGGAGATAATTCTTGTATTGTTGGTTTTTTAATGAATGATTCTGCTGATAAACCAGAATACATTCTGGCTCCACCACTTGTTGGTAAAACGTGATTAGTTCCAGAACCATAATCTCCACCGGCAACTGGTGTTAAGTTTCCAAGGAATATTGAACCGGCATTATTTATGGATTCAAGAGTTTTATAATAATCTTCTGTAACTATCACCAAATGTTCTGGTGCATATGCATTAGTGAAGTCTATTGCTTGTTCCATATCTTCTGCAACCAATATATGACAATATTTAGACAATGATTCTTTAATAATTTCTTTTCTTTCCTGAATCTCCAAATACTCTTCCAGATATTTTAATGTTTTTTCAGCAGTTTCTCTTGAAGTTGATACCAATATTGTAGCTGCATTCGGATCGTGTTCTGCTTGTGATAACAGTTCAGTTGCAATATAAGAAGGATTTGCTGTTTCATCAATTAATGCCAACATTTCTGAAGGACCTGCAGGAAACTCAATATCAACTGTTCCATAGACCAATTTCTTAGCGGTAGCAACAAAAATATTTCCCGGCCCCACAATTTTATCTACAGAAGGTATTGATTCCGTTGAATAAGCCATGGCTGCTATAGCCTGAGCACCACCTACTTTGTAGATATGTGTTGCACCAGCAATATATGCTGCTGCTAAAATTTCATCACTGATATTTCCATCCTTATCTGGTGGAGTACAACAAATTATTTCATCCACGCCTGCAATTTTTGCAGGAATTACCGTCATTAAAATTGATGAAGGATAAGCTGCCCTTCCCCCTGGAATATAACATCCTACACGTTTAAGAGGTCTTATAATTTGACCTGCCGTTACACCTTCCCTTACTTCCATTGTCCAGTCATCAGGAATCTGAGCCTTATGAAATTTACTTACATTTTCTGCTGCATCTTCCAATGCTTTTTTTAATTTAGGACTAATGTTTTCAATACTTTTTTCTATTGTTTCAGTAGGAACTCTTAATTCGGTAATATCAGCTTTATCAAATTTTAAGGTATAATTATGTAATGCTTGATCTTTATTTTTACGGACGTTATTAATTATTTCTTGAACTGGTTGTAGCACATCACTAGAATCCATTTCAATTCTTTCTGTGTATTTAGAAAAATCTTCTCGTTTTAAGTCTATTATTTCTAGCAATTTAATCCTCCAAACAATACTTATATGTAAATATATTTCTTGTTATTCCTATTAAAATATAACTAAGTATAATTAAAATAAACAGAATAAAATTAGTAAAAATAGTCGAAAGAAGTTTAAAATAAGATAAAAAGTAGTTTATCTTATTTATGTCCATGGGTTTGGTGTTCCCGGCATATCTCCTCCAACAGGAGTTGCTGGTTTAGATGCTACTACGTCATCAATACGTAATATTTCTCCTGCAATTTCTGTACATGAATCGATAATTGCCTTTTTGGAAATTTGTGAATCAAGAATCTTATCTTCTTTCATGTCACATACTTCACGTTTGATTACATTTACACCCATATTTGTTGATTTTTCTTGAGCTGCTAATAAATCGGTTAAAACATCAATTGTGTCCATACCTGCATTTTTAGCAAGAGCACAAGGTATTTGTTCCAATGCATCTGCATATGCGTTTACGGCTAATTGTTGTTTATCAGTTAGTGTATTAGCAAATTTTCTTAATGCTTTTGCAGCTGCAACATCAGAAGCTCCTCCTCCAGGAAGTGCTTTGTTGTTTTTAATAGCTTGACAAATAGCACCAATAGCATCATTTATTGCTTGTTCTAATTGTTCTGTAATGTGTTTAGTAGAACCTTTAACCATTACATTCAAAGTACCTTTGTTTTTACATTCTTCAACAAAGATGTATTCGATATTATCAAATACGTGTTTCTCATATACGTGTCCAGCTTCTCCAAGATCATCACTTGTTAGTTCACGTATGTTGTTGACGATTTTTCCGCCGGTAGCTTTGGCCAATCTTTCAAGGTCACCAGATTTAACTCTTTTTGCTGATAAGATACCTGCTTTTGTTAAGTAGTGTTGACCTAAATCACTGATTTTTTTGTTGTTGAATAGAACATTTGCTCCAGCATCAACAATTTTCTGTACTTCTTCTTCTAACATTGCTGCTTCTTTATCAAGGTATGCTTGATATTCACCAGGTGTTGTTAGTTTAATTTTTGCACTATTTTGTAGCTCTCTTGCATCAATAGGATATTGGAGTAAACAAATTTTAGCATTTCTAACATCTTTTGGCATTTCAGATTCCAATACATTCTTATCTACTGTAACAGATTCAGTGATTTCCGTATTAGCTGTTCCTTCACCGTGGATTTTTCTAATTTTAATTAGATCTTTATCAATTTCGCCGTTTTCAGCCACATTCAATAATATTGTAACTAATTCTTCAGCCATTGAATCAAGATTGGTGAATGAACCTTTACCTGACATGGATGTTCTTGCGATACCAATTAATTCTTCTTTATCAGCATCAATAGCAATGTCATCTAAAACTTCTAAAGTTTTTTCTTTAGCTTTTTCAAAACCTTTTATGATTGTTGAAACTGCTACTCCTTGGTCAAGTAATTTTTCTGCTTGTTTTAATAATTCTCCAACTAGTACCACTACTGTTGTTGTTCCATCCCCATATTCTTCTTCCTGTGTTTTTGATAAGTCAACTATCATTTTTGCAGCAGGATGATCAGGTTCAGTTTCTTTTAAAATTGTATAACCGTCATTGGTTATTTTAACATCACCAATAGTGTTTAATAACATTTTGTCCATTCCTCTTGGACCTAATGTTGTGATTAATACGTTGGATAATAGTTTTGCAGCCATTATGTTGTTTCTAGTTGCTTGACTTCCAACAGTCCTTGTTGATCCATCAGCGAGAACTATTAATGGTTGTTGGGTATTTCTTACCATATTAATTATCCTCCAATTTAGATATTATTTTTAAATTTCATTTTATAGACTGATTTTTTGATATTTAATGAATAATAATCTAAAACCGTGCTTCTTAGACTGATTTAAAAAAATTGATAATTAATAAAATATTATATGAAAATAATTTTTCAAATATTAAATTTCCAACTATATAATAATATATAGTTAGTATATAATAAAGGTATGCCTTGAAAGGGTGTTTGAACTTATATAAATACTTTACGGTTAAAAAATAAAAAAAATAAAATATTAGCTGTTGAAATCTTCAACAGCTTCATGTACAATCCTCATAATTGCACTATCCAAATCATAATCATCACTAATTGGTATAGGTATGTTATCACAATAAACAACTTCCAAACCCTTATTTAATGCATCTTTGGTTGCAACATCAACAGCGGCCGCTTTTAATTCAGTCAACATTATGTCAACATTGTCTATATTTTTTTCTATATCCTCTTGCAATAACGGTCGATTAGATAAATTTGAAGAAATTGCTACAACATTACAATTAAAGTTTTCTTCCAGATAATCTTTCAATAAATGTTGTACAGATTCAGGAGCAGTTGTTGCAAATAATATGTTCTTATTTTCAATAGATTCGACAGGATATGGCCTAAATATTGTTGGAACAACTTCGGCATCAGGATTGATTTTAGTAATTTCTTCCATTAAATTATCCAATTTTTCTTTAGAACATATCTGTTCATCACACATAGTAATGATTACCAAATCGGCCAACTTAATTCTATATGGTCCAAAATATTCTGTTAATGTTTCTAATGGTTGATTTGCTCCTACAAGAACAATATTTTTATCTGTTTTTATTGGAGGTATAGCGGAACCGCTTCCTTCTATGGCAATAAGATTGGTGTTTAAATCATTTGTCATTTTAGCCCCGTCAACCATGTTCGTTATGTAAACTTGACCTGCCATACCACCGGCACATCTACGACAACCTACAGTCAATACCCTACTCATCAAAGCATCTTCCCAATGATCTGATGCAGCATGACGACCTTTATCAGACTGTTCCATTAAGTATTGAGGAGTCAGTTTAATTTCATCACCATGAACAACTTCCGGTACTTCAGGACCTCCCCTACCCATAGCAACAATACATGGATTATATTTATCCTCTGTATTTATTAAACGGGCCGTGTATGCACTAACTGCCGTTTTACCTATACGTTTTCCAGTACCTAAAATTTTATAGGACGGATTATCTAAAACATCATATTCTTTTAATGGTTTGAATTCAAAATCAGGTCCTTTATATATTACACCATGCTGTAATACGACTGTTGCTATTTTAAAACGTTTAGAATAATTTACAACAGGTTCATCGGATAAATCAAATACATAGTCCACTCCAAGTTCTGTTATATATTTGCCAATCAAATCGTAAGGAATTTCTTTATGATTCTCTCCAAAAACTACAGGTTTATTAAATAAATCAGAAATAACATCAACATTGTTATCCCTAAGTTTTTCTGTACCCCCAATGAATAATAACAATTTTACATCATATCCTTTAGATTCTATCTTATCAACAGCTGATTTTGTAACTGGGAAGTAATGTTCCCCATCAACTAAACATAAAACTTTCTTATTTTCCATAGACTTGCCCTCTGAGAAATATTTTATTTAGTAAAACACCATAATTTTACACTTGCAATGTACGTCTAAAAATAACAAATAACTGAAACTCATTATAATATCAACATGTATTTCCTATTTTATATTAATAATTTGCGCCTATTATCATGTCTCTAAACATATCATTGATGTATCAAGAATATTGAAAATTCTTAATAATTGAAAATTGATAATGAAAAAAATATCCTAAGATTTTATTTATATATTCTTTAATATATATTCTATCATTATTGATTTTTTACATGATAAAAAACATTATAATATACATGAAAATATCAAGTTATATAAACATTTTAATAAAGATATTGCTTATTAATTGATTAAATAAACTATTTAAAAAAAAAGATAATGCTGATTATCTTATAATAAAAATTATTTTAAGATATTAATAAAACAAAAAATATATATTAAACGGTTTAAATATAATTATACATACTATTTCAATTATAAAAAAATACTCATTTATTATTTAAGGACAAATCAAAAATAAGAGTATATATTATTTAATAATCATTGGAAAAAAATCAAAGGAGGGGAAAACATGGCAAAAGTCAAAGGAACTAACAGAAGAACCAGACCTAAATCTGGATACAAAAAACAAGGAAATAAAAAAGGAAGAGGAGTAAAAGAAAAAAGATACCGAGGATAAACTCTTTTTTCAATCCTATTTTCTTTTAACGATACCCGCCAAATAATGAATCTATTTTTATATATGCAATAAATTACTTAATGAATCCCAATGCCAAACTCTATCACGGGACCATCCTGTTGCAACGTTTTCTATTTCAATTTTATTTTGGAAATCGCCCTTATAACCATAACGCATACTGTTTAATCCAACAAGAACCAGAATACTCTTTGCCCTAGTATAAGCAACAAAATATCTTCTAATCAAATCATTGAAAGCTTTATCCTGTCCGCTGATATCATCATAATCATAATTAACCGTTGAATAATCCTTTAAATAATCTTCTATATTGTGGGTTACTCCCCCATTACGAGGAAAACGTTTAAATGCAGTATATCTGGAATTATCCGTGATATCCGAACCCACATCAACTATCACCACATCAAACTCCAAACCCTTAGATTGATGAATTGACATGATATTAATATTTTCATCCAAACTAACGTCAAACAAATCATCATCAATATCAATGGCTCCTGAAGCAATAGGAACCAATATATGCCAGAACACCTGATCTATGGTTAAAATACCGTTGTCATTAATTGCATTATCCGTTTGTGTAATGGTTTCGGTTATAATATCATGATAAATCGCATTTTCGGTTGATTCTTCTATTAAAGAAGAACATTCCTTTTCTATATCCTGAAGCAATTCAACTATATTTACGTCATGAGCATATATTTCTATTTGTTTATCCTGTTGAACCAAATATCCTCTTGCATACTTCCTCCACATCTTAAGAGTATTTTTTGTATGTGGCGGTAAATTATCCAATTTACTCTCTGTTTCCTCTTGAGGATCTATGCTTAATAATATCAATCCACATATCAATGATACGATATCAGTAGTTTCTATGCTTTGTCCTCGTGGATTAAATACTGCAATATTTTCATCTTTATATGACAAACTTTCTCTTATATAGAAGGGCAATCTCTTTTTATTGAAAGCACTTATTTCTTTTGGTGAATTTGTTAGAAGTGCTATAGATGGGTTAGTATTTTTTGTTGAGATATCATACTTTATACCCTCCCGTGTAATCTCAAAATTGTTGCCTACTTTCAAATCATACAACAGATTAGTCAAATCTGTAGATAACTCTTCCAAATTGTTTCTAAACATGCCAATAACAGGCAATCCCTCAACAGTATTCTTTGTTGAATCTATTTTTGGTTTATTGATAACACGAGATTCCTGATATTTATCATCCAATGCAATGAAATCATTTGTAAAATTTATTATGGATTGTGTTGACCTATAATTTTCTTGTAAAAATATTGTTTTAACATCAATATCCAATTTTTTAGATATCCTGTCCACATAATTAGTAAACAATGAAATTGTAGCTCCCCTGAACCTATATAATGACTGATCATCATCACCAACTACAGAAATGCTGCCACCATTTTCTTTAACATATCCCGCCAGTTTAAAATAAATTTGTTCCTGTAGAAGATTAGTATCCTGATATTCGTCAATAAGCAATATGGAAACACTTTCTAAACGTTTAAGCGGTTCCTCAGTCAAAAGTTCATGGAATTTATCTTCAAGCATTGCATAATCCATTACCTGTCTGACATTTAACTGTTCAGAATAATCATCTAAAATTTCATACAGTACCTTTTCCCTATCAACATGACTTTCCAATTCGTCTTGTCAATCATATCATAATAAATTCTTTCCCTAATTGATTGAATCTGATTATTAATGTCGGAAAGACTATTTCCTCCCTGACTATTCTTCATTCTCTTAACAAATTGTTTTAAACGTTTATCATCATTTCTATTATCAGTTAATAGATTTTGCATCATGATTGCAGATGAAGTAAAATTATCGATAATGTCAACATCATAATAGTCAGAAATAATTTCCTCAGCAATACTATCCAAAGTACCGATAAGAAGATTATTGAAATCCAACAAATCCTCTAACTCCAACTCATTTGCAAGTAAAGCATACCAGTCAACTATCCTATCTTTAAGTTCTCTGGCAGCTTTTTTTGTAAATGTTGTTACGATAATATCCTCCAATTTAACTTCATCAACCAACAAATATTTTAATATTTTCAAAACAAGAACTGTGGTCTTTCCACTACCGGGTCCAGCCACAATATATTGATTTTCAGTTCTTGAAGACAATACTGCTTGTTTTTGATTAAAGTTACTTTCAATATCTATCTCAAGAACATCTTCAATCAGTTCAGTGAATTTATCATTAGAAATCATTATAATCTTCCAAAAAAAAGTAATAAAAGAGAAATTATTTACTCAATATTTGTAATTCTTCATCAAATTCCTTAAATTGATTTGCCAAACCTCTAAAGTAAGGTATGAATACACTGTGTATTAATAATCTCTCAGGGTTAATACCATCTTCTTCCAAATGTTTTTTCATAATATTAACATTTTCACGTATTTCATTATGTTTTGGAGTATCAGGATATTCTCCAAGGAACACCCCATCAGCACCATGAGTTAAAGCATACTTGATATGACTGTATTTAACACGGTTAATGAAAGGCACGTTGATAATCCGTATACTGGACGGACAATCAACCCGATTGATTCCCATGTTATTGGCAGATACATTACCAATATCATCAAGGAATGCAATAATAACCTGTTCATCTTCTTTTTTGTCCTTAAGCAATCCTGCGATACTTGCCCTTAACTTCTCATCACTTTGACCCTGAATACTTATAGCTTCCTCAGGACATGTGACTATACAATCCCCACAACCGGTACATGCTATAGGACCAACACGTATGGAATTGTGATACATGGTCAGTGCCTGATAACGACAATTTTCTATACAATTTCCACAAAGAATACATTTTTTCACATTTATCGTTGCAATGAAAGGTTCAACTTCCAAACCACCATTAACAAGTTCAGATATCTTTGTTGCAGCAGTATTTGCCTGAATAATACTATCTGTAATATCTTTTGGCCCTTGTGCCGTTCCACATACAAATATTCCCTCAATATCAGTCGATACCGGTTGCATTTTAGGATGTTTTTCCTTAACAAATTTATCCTCAGTTAATGGAACTCCTAATGTTTTAGCTGCTTCAATTGTTCCTTCAGATGATTCAAGAGCTGCAGACAGTACAACCAAATCAGTAGGTATTTCTATTTTATCACGGTTTAATGTATCTTCCACCCTTACAACCATATGATCGTCTTCCCGTGCTATTTCACCAGGACGACCTCGGACAAATTTAATTCCATTATTTTGTACATACTTATAGTATTTCTCATATACACCCAGCGTTCTAATATCAGTATAGCAGATTATTACTTCAGTATCAGGATAATGTGAATGGATTAAATTAGCATTTTTTAATGCAACCATACAGCATACCTTTGAACAATACTTATGTCCTTCAGGCATTTGATCCCTAGAACCCACACATTGAATCATTACAACACGTCTAGGCACCTTCCCTGTTGAAGGAACCTGAAGATGCCCATGTGTAGGTCCATTAACACCCATCAGACGTGCCAACTGCATTTGACTTAGCACATCCTCATAGAAAGGATGTCCGTATTCCGGTCTTTTACTGGTATCAAAACGTTGATGACCTGAAGCAATAACAACAGACCCCACGGTTAATGAAATTATTTCATCAATTGCATCCAAATTGATTGCATTGGTTGGACATACATTTAGACAAGCACCACATTTTACACAAGACTCATCATCTAATGTATATGTACTCGGAACTGCTTGAGGAAATGGTTTGTATATTGCTTTTCTGTCATTCAATCCTTCATTCCATTCGTCAGGTGCAAATGTAGGACAAGACTCTGTACATTTACCACAACTAGTACATTTATCAGGATTTACATAGTCAGGTTTTTTACGTAAAATCACATCAAAGTTACCGGAATTTCTTGTAGATTTTTCTAATACAGTATTAGTCAATAACGTAATATTGTCGTTATGCACCATCTCATCGATAACCGGATTTAATAAACATGCAGCACAATCTTCAGACATTTTATCAGGAGTGAAAACCTTACCAACCTGAACCATTGCACCACCAACGGCAGGACGCTTTTCTATTAATGTCACCTCCATACCCTGTTTCGCCAAAGAGTTTGCTGTTGTGATACCTGATATTCCTGCACCAATTACCAATACACTGTTTTTTACACTGGTAGGAATCTTTTTTAACGGTTCATTATATTTTACAGACTCTACTGCAGAGTTAATTAAAGATAACGCCTTATCAGTAGACTCCTGTTTATTTTCTGTTACCCATGAACACTGCTCCCTTACGTTTGGCATTTCAAATAGGTATGGATTTAATGGCTTGATATATTTTTGAAAAGTTGCTCCATGAGTAATCTTTGAACAGGCTGAAATTACAACCCTATCCAAATCTTGTCTTAAGATTTGGTCTTTGATAATGTTCCTGCCCTCCAATGAACAAAGATTTTCGTGATGCTTAATTGAACATATCTCATCATTTTCCGACAGTCTTTCTTCAATATAGTCCAAATCCACATTATCTGATATATTTCCCCCACAATGACATAGGAAAACACCAATTCTATTCTTCTCGGACATGTAAAGTATCCTCCTTAGGGTCATATTCTATACCTAACTTATCCAATATAAGTTCAACATTTACTGTATGTGTCTGTATTCCAAGCACTTTATAAGGGTCTGCTCCCATATACAATGCAACCAATTGCGCTATATTTAAAATTGCAAAGTAATGCCTGTCCCCTGTTCTTTCCTCAAGCACTTGTTCATACCTATCAAATTGGACTTGACAATTCGGACACATCACGAGCAATAAATCCACTTTTTCCTTATGCAGACTTAAAAATTTGTCCTCTGTAGCATCTAACGATAACTCCCTATTGGCATATCTCTGTCTAAATCCCCCACCACAATGACGAGGTTTTTGATCATACCATTCTACTGTCGGAACTTCCATGACTTCACAAATCTTATCTATGATTTCAGGATTTCTATAACCACACAGCGTATCATCAAAGTGGACTTTACAGTAGTGACAACCATGGTGTGTTGCAATTTTTAATGATGAAAGTTCTCTTTTTTTATTTTCAGGAATTTTATCTTTCAAATAATATAATACATCAACAACGTGAGTTATATCATCACGTGCATCAATATCCCCTTTGGTATACTGTAATTCTTCCAAACCATTGTCCCTGAATGCCTGATTTATCTGTTCACGTACTTCATCTTTTTCATTAAGAGTTTTTGCTGCGGTCTTTAGTATTGCATAGCAAGTTGCACACGTCGGAACATATTGCTTATGATTATTTTTGATTGCATAAGCGAAATTCCTGGCAGCCAATGCTGTTGTAGATAACTCATCAAATATGTCATAGTAATGTCCCAATCCAGTACAACAGGACTGGTTCCTATCAATAACATATTCAACACCCAACTTATCAAACACATACTTTGTTGAAGCTTCTACCCCAGGATACTCAGCTGATACCAAACAACTTCTAAATAATGTAATATTCTCAGTAGGTATAAACTTTTTTATTTCTTCCACTCCTATAACCCCCTACTTCCTATTTCTTACATCTTTAATTTCTTGGACACGTTTTTTAAATCCTATTGCTTCTAAAGTCTTATCTACCGATTCTTTTGCTTCGGGTAGTAAATACATGCTTTCCAATCCCAAATCTTCACGTATATCCTGTAATTGTTCCTGAAGATTTTCCCAATGTTTTCCATAATCTATTTTTAATTGGCCATGATATTCTTCCGGAATAATTCCCAATCCCTCAGCAAGATAACTGTCGGCAAAACTCATAAACGATTCTATTTGTTTTTTTCCCACATCCTTCTGTATTGCCATTTCACGAAGTATCTGATTTACTTCACAGACACTGTTTCCTACAGGACAAACACTATGACAAGTGTAACAATAGAAACAATTCCAAATGATTTCATCATCAATTATTGATTCATCATTATCCAAAACTCTTTTGATTATTTCTCTAGCATCATACTCGGAATGTCTTGATGCCGGACACATGGAAGTACATAAACCACACTGTACACATCTTAACAATCCTAAATCCGAAGGTGCTTTGATATCTTTTAATACTCTATGAGCCAAATCTTCTTCTGATGAATTGCCCATTTCCCGACGATTTAATTTAGTCAAAAAAATACACCTACCAAAAAATTAATTGTAATTAACTTCGTTCTATGTAAAAATTTGTTTGATATAATAATAATAGATTCAGTAATCCGACCTATATTTATATTGTTTCCATAATTATTTATAAATAACGTTGTTAATTAAAGGAATTTTTTAAAAATAATAGTTAAAAAGAAAATAAAGAAAAATCAGTGATAAAAAAAAGTAGAAAAAGATTTTTAAGAAGAACTATTTATCTTCTAAAGAAATGTCTAAATTTGCAAGATCATCCCTAATCTTATCAGCCAAATCCCAATCTTTTTTAGCCCTTAAGTCCTGTCTTACAGAAGTAATGATTTCCAGCAATTCGTTTGACAAATCAGAACCTGATTCATTAGATACAATAATGTCAAAACCAAGTATTTCTTCGATGATTTTAAATGTGGATATTATGGAAAGCAATGATTCTTCAGATACTTCATTATCATTTAAGGCCTTATTGATTTTGTGTGTAAAATCAAACAAGCTACTTAATGCAATAGGTGTGTTGAAATCATTGTCCATCGCTTCAAAGAAATCCCTTTTAAATGAACATAATTCAGAAGCAATATCCAAAACATCCTCTTCAGGAAGATTGCCTTCATTTAATTTTTCCAAAAGACTATTTCCAGTATTCTGTATACGTTTTAAACTGTTTTCAGCTTGTTTTAATATATCATCACTGAAATCTATAGGACTTCTATAATGAGTGGATAAAACAAAGAATCTGTAAACTTCAGGCGAATATTCCTTTAATAATTCTTTAATTGTAATGAAATTACCTAAGGATTTACTCATTTTTTCTCCACGAACATTTAAGAAACCGGTATGCATCCAATATTCTACCAAAGGTTCTTTTCCACTTGCTGCTTCCATTTGAGCGATTTCTGCATCATGATGAGGGAAAATTAAATCCAATCCCCCACCATGGATATTATACTGAGGTCCAAAATATGTTTCAGTAATGGCAGTATCTTCAATATGCCATCCAGGACGACCATTACCCCATGGAGACTCCCAATATGGTTCTTCACTTTGTTTTTTCCATAACGCGAAGTCTTTTGGATCATCTTTTGTTGTATCAACTTCTATACGAGTGTTTTGCAAGTCATCTAAGTTACGATTAGAAAGTTTCCCAAAGTCTTCAAATTTAGATACATCAAAGTATACACCTGTTTCTGTATCATATGCATATCCCTTTTCTATTAAATTTTGAATTTGTGAAATAATTTCATCCATGTGTTCTGTTGCTCTTGCATAGAAGTTTACATTATTTACATTTAATAAGGCCATATCCTCCAAGTATTCCTTTTCAAATCTATGTGATAATTCCAAAGGATCTTCCCCATTTTCTTTTGCCCTGTTAATTATCTTATCGTCAATATCAGTTATGTTTTGTAAATAGAATACGGATATACCTTTATGTTTCAAGTATCTCACTATTACATCAAAAGAAATATACGTTCTTGCATGACCAATGTGTGAATAATCATATACGGTAGGCCCGCATACGAATAATTTTAGTTTGTTATTTTTTACTTTCAATTCTTCTTTTTCTCTGGTCATTGTATTGTAAATATTAATCATGAAAAATGTTCCCCTAATTTTTATAATGAAATTAATTAGAATTATAATAATATCTATGTAAATAAAAGTAATTAATTTTATTTAAAAAATGAAAATCAATGAAATAATTTATTTAATTAAAATAAGCCAAGAAAGGGATTTGAACCCCTGTGATATGGTCTGCAGCCACACACCTAGCCTCTCGGTCATCTTGGCATTGAAAAAAAGTTACTTAACAATACAAAGTATGTCAATTATAATATATAAACTTTTTGGAAATGATTAATGGGATATACAAAATAAATAGGACAGAATAAAAGTTTTAGAAAAAACAATAAAACAGAAAAAACATCCAAATAATCATATTTGAAATAAAAGTCCCAAAATTTATTAAAGTATATAAAAAAATCAATTAAACAGCTGAAATAAAAAACCCAAAAAAATATTCATCAACAACATTATAAAAAAAAGATTTGATTGACAATAATAAAAAAAATAGTAAATAAAAAAAGGAAATGAGATTGAGAAATGTAATATTAAGATTACAAATCTCTACATGCTAATTCTACATCTGATGCTTTAACAGTTTTTCTTCCAGCGTGTTTTGCAAGTTTAACTGCTTCTTCAGCTATTTCCATTCCAAATTCTTCAAGAACAGTTGCTAATTCAATTTTTGCATCGTCACTTATTCTGTTAGCACCTGCATTTTTTAATAATCTTCCTACAGGAGCGATTGGTAATTCAGCCATGTTATCACCTCCACTATATAATATACTATTATAATAATAGTATTTATAGATATTGCAATAATATACTCTTTACATTAAAAAATATTGAAAAATGAAGAATTAAAAAAACATATAAGTATAAATTGATGATTAAATTAGAAAATAAATAATTAAATAAATTTTTACAACAACGAAATTCAAAAATTGATAAAATTAAAAAAAAAGATGTTGTAAAATTGTATAGGCTTTTTTTGCGAAAAAAAAATTTATATATTTTCTATTTTTTTCTTAACAGTATAAGTT
>CADBRM010000057.1 GCA_902797085.1 uncultured Methanobacteriaceae archaeon | reverse complement strand
TTATGATATGGAGGAAAATAAAACATGCACATAATGGAAGGTTACTTGCCACCAATGTGGTGTGCTATTTGGTTCATTATTTCTGCAGTAGTTGTAATTTATGGTATCATGCAAATTAAGAAAGCTACTGAAGAAAGTGATGATGCTTTACCATTACTTGCACTTTCAGGAGCATTTATGTTTATTTTATCATCATTAAAAATGCCATCTGTAAGTGGAAGTTGTTCACATCCATGTGGTAATGGTTTAGGTACAGTATTCTTTGGTCCAGCAGTAACTGCAGTATTATCTGTAATAGTATTATTATTCCAAGCTATCTTATTAGCACACGGAGGATTAACAACACTTGGAGCTAACATTTTCTCAATGGGTATTGTTGGTCCTGTATGTGGTTTCGTAGTTTGGAAAGCACTTAGAAAAGCAAACATATCTGCACCAATATCAATGTTCTTTACAGCATTTGTTGCAGATTTAATGACTTATATTACAACTTCTGTAGAATTAGCTTTAGCATTCCCAGGTGCTGACATTGGAGCTACCTTTGCTACATTCTTCGGTATTTTTGCAATTACTCAAATACCTTTAGCAATTGCAGAAGGTTTATTAACAACAGTCATATATAATTACATCGAAAGTTCAAGACCAGATATCCTTGTTAGATTAGGTGTAATTAGTGAACAAGAAGCAGGAGCTAATTAAAATGGATATGAAAAATATTATATTATTAGCACTTGTAGCTATATTAATTATTGCTCCATTAGTTATTTATAATGGTCATGGTGAAGAAGATGGTTATTTTGGAGGTAGTGACGACGCTGGTGGAGACGCTATTGTAGAAAATAACCCAGATTATGATTATGAATGGTTCACATCTATTTGGGAACCACCTAGTGGGGAAATAGAAAGTTTATTATTTGCTCTTCAAGCTGCAATTGGTGCTATAATCATTGGATACATCTTTGGTTACTGGCACGGTGGTAACAAAGCAAGAAAAAATGAATAATTATGTTTAATATTATAACATAATTATTTTTTTTATTTTCTTTTATTGAGTGGTGGATATGTCAATTTTTGAAGATACTTTAGATCATTATACAATGAATAATGAACTTACAGAAAGTAATATTTATTCTAAAGTAATTTTTGCATTATTAGCGATAATCTTAAACTTAATCACTGGTTCACCCCTTGTTCCATTGTTAATATTTCTGTTATGTTCTTTTTTAATATTGTATGTTGCTAAGATTCCATTAAGATTTTATATAACATTTATGGCAATTCCTATAGGGTTTGCAGTATTATCGGGGGTTTTCTTAGCATTTTTAGGAACTGGAGAACAAATTTGGAGTTTGGGCTTCTTAGGAATTGGATTAACAAAAGGAGGTATAAATCAGGCAGCACTAGTATTTGCTAGAGTTTTAGGTGGTGTTGCTGCTTTGGGATTTTTAATTCTTACTACTCCTATGAATAGAATTTTTGCAGTTTTCCACGATTTACATGTACCATCCATTATAACCGATTTAGCAATTTTGATGTACAGATACATCTTCTTATTTTTAGATGTAACTGCAACAATGTATAATTCTCAAAAAACTAGGTTAGGTTATCATAATTATATGAGTTGGATGAATTGTCTTGCATCTCTGGCTGGAATGGTGTTTATAAGAACATGGGAACAAGGTGAAATATCTTATAAAGCATTAGCTTCCAGAGGTTATAATGGACAATTGAATATGATTCGTGATGGAGATTCTGTAAAAGATATGTCCATGAAGGATTGGATATTAATTATTTTATTTGTAATTATCATAGTGGCTGCAATATATCTATGTGGAACAACAAATTTATATCCTATTTGATATAACTAATAAAAGGAGATAAGGTATGGTACAGACAATTTTAGAAGTAAATGATTTGCATTATAATTATCCTGATGGAACTCAAGCTATTAAGGGTATAGATTTTAAAGTTGAAGAAGGACAGATGATTTCTATATTAGGACCTAATGGTGCTGGAAAAAGTACTTTTTTCTTACATTTTAATGGTATCATTGAACCTACATCTGGTGAAATAGTTATAGAAGGAAAAAAATTGGAATATGACAAGAAAAGTTTATTGGAAGCTAGAACTAAAGTTGGTGTAGTATTCCAGAATCCTGATGATCAGTTATTTGCACCTACCGTATTTGAAGATGTTGCTTTTGGTCCAATGAATATGGGTCTTGATGAAGATGAAGTAAAACGTCGAGTTGAAGAAGCATTAAAAGTTGTTGGAATGTCTGAATATTCTCATAAAGCACCTCATCATTTAAGTGGGGGTCAGAAAAAACGTGTGGCTATAGCAGGTATTTTGGCAATGAGACCTAAAGTAATGGTCTTAGATGAACCTACTAGTGGTTTAGATCCTAATGGTGCTTCTGCAATTATGCAATTATTATATGATTTGAATGCAGATGGGATGACAATTATTGTTTCAACACATGATGTTGATTTAGTTCCTATCTATTCTGACAATATCAATGTGTTACGTAAAGGTAAAATTCTTAAACAAGGATCTTGTCGCGAAGTTTTCAGTGATGATGAAGTTATTGAACAAGCTGACTTAAGATTACCTTGGGTAGGTCAAATTTTTGAAATGCTTGATGAAGAAGATAACATTACTTTTGAAGGAGAGGGGTATCCTTTAACTGTAGGTGATGCTTACAACACATTAGTTAAAAAGTTATGATTTATTCATAACATGCTCTCTTTTTTTTATAAATTATTTAATAATTTATTTTACACCACTCTTTTTATTACTTTTTATTATTTTTTTATTACATTACTAAAAGATTAATTACTAGGTTTTACATAACATATTACATATAAAATAATTTATTTTAGGTACTAATTTTAATTATATTAATTATTAACAATTTTCAACAAAAAAAATATGGGAGGAAAAAAACATGCCAAGTGGAATAGATGTTGATTACTTTAGACGAATCATAAATAAATTAGAAACTAAAGTGGAATATGCTGATATCAGAGTTCGAAATTCGGTAAGCAATGCTATTGTCTTAAAGGATGGCAAGATAGATAATGTCGACACAGGGATTAATTATGCGATAGGTATAAGAGTTTTACAGAATGGTGCATGGGGATCTGCATTTACCAGTGATATCGATAAAGTAGAGCAAGTAGCAGAAAATGCAACAATCATTGCAAATCAGTTGTGTAGTGATGTCAAGTTAAGTCAGACAAATCCTGAAGAGGACATTGTCAAGTCAAAGGCAAAAATTAAAATTGAAGATATTGCTATCGAAGATAAAATAGAAACTATGAAAGAGCTTCATAAAATTGCTCAGTTGGACCAAATACAAAGTACTAATATCTCCTTATCAGAATCACAGTCATCTGATTTAATCATTAGTTCAGAAGGAACAAATATTTTAAGTGATAACAATAGGACAGTTCTTTCAATGAATTCTGTAGCATCCAATGGTGAAGTTATGCAAATTGGGCATAAAAGTTTGGGTGGAGTTAATGGTTTTGAGGTTGTTCAGGATGCTGATTTGGAAGAGTTTGCAACAGGCATATCTCAGAAAGCCATAAGTTTACTGAGTGCTAAAACGCCGCCTTCTGGAGATTTTCCTGTAATTCTTGATCCTGAATTGGCTGGAGTATTTATACATGAAGCATTAGGTCATGCTTCTGAAGCTGATATTATATTACAAAACGATTCAATATTGAAAGGTAGACTCGGACAAAAAATTGGTTCAGAATTGATTACAGTTATTGATGATGCATCTATAGAAACCGGATTTGGATATTATCCGTATGATGTTGAAGGAACCAAAGCAGAAAAAACCACATTGGTGGAAAACGGCATATTCAAATCCGTACTTAGTTCCCGTGAAACAGCTAGTAAGGTGGGTGAAGGTGAATCTAGTGGTAATGCTAGGTCTTCAGTAAGCAATAAACCTTTGGTACGTATGAGTAACACATACATTAAACCGGGTGATTCAACATTTGATGAATTGTTGGAAGATATTCCTAATGGAATATATTTAAAAGGATCACGTGGAGGACAGGTGGATACCGGTAAGGGCATTTTCCAGTTTAATGCTGTTGAAGCATATAATATAGAAAATGGTGAATTGGGAACACATCTGAGGGATGTTTCATTATCCGGTACAACATTAGATATTCTAAATAACGTTACTGGAGTAGGTTCTGATTTCAATTTAAGTGTAGGGTTTTGTGGTAAAGATGGTCAAACAGTACCTGTTGGGGATGGAGGACCACATATCCGAGTTAGCAAAGCAACTGTTGGTGGAGTACAGTAATTTATGTCACAAACTAGATTAACTAAAGAAGAAGGACAATTGCTAATTAATATTGCTAGGGAAAATATTAATTCTTATATAGTTGGGGAAGATTATTCTCCGGATATGGAATTGCCAGAAATATTTAATGAAAAATTGGGTGTTTTTGTTACTCTTTCATATAATGGTAAATTAAGAGGTTGTATAGGTTATCCGGAACCGTATATGCAATTAATCGAAGGAGTACTTGATGTTTCTATAGCAGCAGCATTTGAAGATCCACGTTTCAATCCGATTTCAAAGGAAGAATTCGATTTAACCAAGATTGAAATCAGTGTATTGACAAAACCTGAACTGGTGGAAATAAATTCTTATGAGGATTATTTCTCATTATTGGAAATAGGACGTGATGGTTTAATAATAGAGAATTCTCATCATCGTGGATTGCTTTTACCTCAAGTACCTCTTGAATGGAATTGGGATATTAAAGATTATCTGGAAAATTTATGTTATAAGGCAGGGTTACATAAAGATGCTTGGAAGGAAGAAAAAACTAAGATATACAGTTTTCAGGCACAAATATTTGAAGAAGAAGGGGGTTAATTAATGAAATTACCGAATATACCAACACCGGATGAGATTATTGATAAAGCATTTAACAGAGCTAGTAAAGCTGCATCAAAAGTAAGAAGTTCTAAATTACATCCTCGTGTCAAAGGTATGAGAATAGAAGAAGTAAGGGTACAAACAGCTTGTGAAGTGATTAACAGTACATTTAACAGGATCGTTACTGAAACGCCTATAATTGAAGAATTACCTGAGTTTTATCAGGATTATATTGATATTGTGGTTGGAGTAGATCAATATAAACATTCCTTGGGGGCTGTATTTTGGGCTTTGGGTGTATTAAAACAAATTGAATCACAGTATACCAGTAAAATTAGAAAATCAGATTCATTAAGTGCAATACCTATAAGAAAAGAAGCATATGGTAGGATAGTTTCTGTAGTTAAGCGTATTGAAAAAGAATTGGATTTCTTGGACTTTGCAAAAAGAGAACTTAAACACATGCCTAATATTAATTTCAATGCTATACGGGTAGTTATTGCAGGTTTTCCTAATGTGGGTAAATCCACATTATTGAATAATATTACCGATGCAAGTCCAAAAGTTGCTAATTACCCATTTACAACTCAAGGTTTACAAATTGGAAATTATGAAATGTTATATAGGCAGTATCAGATAATTGATACACCCGGATTGCTGGATCGTTCAATTAATGATATGAATGAAATTGAATTAAACGCTATTGCGGCCTTAGAGCATTTGGGTAATATTATCATTTATATTTTTGATCCTTCAGAGACTTCGGGATTTTTAATGGAAAATCAGTTCTTGTTATATTCTGAAATAAAGAAAGTATTCGAAACTCCTATGATTTGTTTATTTAACAAAACAGATTTATTAACAGACAAGAGTATGATTGAAGAATATTCAGAAAAGATTGATGATCCTATCTTTGAAACCAGTATTAATGATTTGAGTAAAATTGATGAAATAAAGCAGTTAATACAAGAAATGGGTAAAGAATTTGCACAAGAAGATGAATTCACAGAATATAATTTAAGAAGAAGACATAGAAAAAATTAATTTTTTCTTTTCTCAACTCCCTTTTTAACCATACCTAATTCTAGAAATATTTAAATAATTAATTAATATATCATTAATTATATAATTTAATTATATTGTAAATAGACAAGTTTTTATAGGAATGATATCAATGAAAAATGTTTACGTAGATTCAAAAGACGACAAAAAAGAAGAAGAGTTTGATGTAACAGAAGAAACAGAAGAAACAACTGAAACTACTATTGATGAAGAAGAATCAGAAAAAACTGAAGAAAAAACTGAAGAAAAAATCGAAGAGGAAGATGAAAAAGAAGAAAAAGAAGACTTCGATTACAAAGTCTATGGAAAAGAAACAATGGAAGAAACCAAAAATATTGCTGAAAAAATGTTTAATGATGTTGTATCAACATTAAAATCAAGACAATCAGAATGGAACAAAACGTTGGAAGAATATAAAGCAAACAAACCGGCAGTAGATTTACTGGAATACGAAGACAATTTAATCATTAAAGTAGATGCACCTCGTGCATCAAAAGATGATATTTCAGTTAAAATGTCCACAGATTCTGTAGAAATCGAAATAGATTTCCCAGATTGCATTGGAGATGATGAAGAAGTAAAAGTTTTAAGAAAAGAAAGATGTTCTGGAAAAACTAAAAACATAATTCCTCTTCCTGTTGAAATAGATATCAAAGAAGTTAAAGCATCCTTTGAAGATAATGAATTAACCATTACTCTTCCAAAAATTAAAGGTAAAAAAGTAGATGTGGAAATTTTATAAATTAGTTTATTTTTCTAATAAACTTTTTTGACTTTTTTTTTTAATTAATTTTTTTTTATGGTGGTGTTATGAAACCATATGTAATTTTAATTGGTTCCGCTTCCGGAATTGGTAAATCAACAATAGCTTCAGAAATTTCTAACAAATTGAATATCAAATATTTAATAGAAACTGATTTTATTAGAGCAATTGTAAGGGGGATTATTGGGTCTGATTATGCTCCCGCTTTACATAAATCTTCATATGATGCTTATACAACATTAAGGGATTCTCATAATTATGAAAGTGAAGAAAAGCTTATTGAAGCAGGATTTGAAGAACATGCTTCCTTTGTAATCCCAGCTATAGAAAAAGTTATTAATAGGTCTGTCAAGGATAAAGAATCTATAGTAATTGAAGGAGTGCATTTGGTTCCTGGTTTAATAAATATCAAGCAATTCGAAAATGATGCTAATGTTTATTT
Source organism: uncultured Methanobacteriaceae archaeon (assembly GCA_902797085.1). Classification (GTDB taxonomy): domain Archaea; phylum Methanobacteriota; class Methanobacteria; order Methanobacteriales; family Methanobacteriaceae; genus Methanosphaera. The sequence continues at coordinate 51,148 of CADBRM010000057.1, read as the reverse complement.
CTTCATATTAACGGCAGATAAAGAAGCACACCAGGAACGTTTTATTTCTCGAGCTATTGCTATTAAACGAGGTGGAGCACAATTAGATTATTTCAGAGAGAATCGTATAATAAACGATCATTTAATACGTAAAGCTAATGCATTGTCTATTCCTGTAATCAACAACAGTTCTAAAGAAAAAACCTTGAAAAAAATTTTACAAAAAATTAATGAGATTTCAGAAGAAGTTTTTGTTAAACATGGTATCGATGAAATTGATTTGGAACGGGAAATTATTAATAAACATGGTGGAAGGATCATAGATATATCTTATTATATTCCTGAGTTTAAGAAACCGTTGACCAGTATAATTGATGAAGATGATGATGAGGATAGTCATGATTTGATAAAGAATATTGATCATTCTAAACAGAAAGAATCTTTGGCTAAGTTATATGAACTTTCAAATAATGTTCACAGTCATCATATATCTGCCTCTGATAAGGAAAGTTTAGCAAATATTATTTGTGAACTTGATGAGAACAATTTGTTAATAGATAAAAATTTAATCATAAAATAACAAAAATTTACATAGCAAATTAATTAACTGATAATATGAGTAACGATAATATAACTTTTAATAATGAAATAATGTATTCTGATTGTCCTGTATGTGGTGGAGAAAAAACATTAGAAGTTAGTAACAGAACTGACAATATTCCGTATTTTGGTGATATCTTAGAAACAGCAGTTTTATGTAAAAATTGTGGATATCAATCCTCGGACAGTATCTCCTTAGAACAAAATGATCCTGTGAGATTTACTCTAAAAATTGACAGTTCTAAGCTTAACTCTAGGGTTGCAAAATCACAAACTGCTACCGTAACAATTCCGGACTTGGGATTAAAAGTAGAACCGGGACCAAAATCTCAGGGTTATGTTTCTAATGTAGAAGGTATTTTAAATAGGTTTGAAAGTGCAGTAGTGCGTGCTATAAAACTTGAAGGTGATGAAATAACTCCGGATGTAAGGGAAAATGCTTTGAACATAATAGATTATCTGGCAAGAATTAAAATGGGTGAGTTATCTACAACATTAATACTTGAAGATCCTTTTGGAAATAGTGTTATTGATGATGATGATGCTGAAAAAGAATTATTGACACAGGAAGAAGCGGATAAATTACAAACAGGTTTTACTACAATAGATCAAAGTGAGATGGAATAATGACAGTATTGGATGTAATGGAAAAAAGATATAGTGTAAGAGGATATTTGGATAAGGAAGTTGAGGACGATAAGTTACAAAAAGTATTAAGGGCAGCTCAGATTGCTCCTACAGGAGTTAATGCTCAAGCTTTTAAAATTTATGTCATTGATACCAAAAAGCATATTGAAGAACTTAAAACAATAGGTAAATGGGATTGGTTTACTGAAGCTCCATATATTATTGCAATTGTTGCAGAGCCTGAAAAAGCATGGGTTCGATGGGATGGAAAAAATATTGCAGAAATTGATGCAACTATCGTTATGGATCATATTATATTAGAAGCTACAGAGTTGGGATTAGGAACATGTTACATTGCAGCATTTAATAAAGAGCCTCTGTCTGAAATGTTGGGATTGTCAGAGGAACAAGTGCCTGTATTGTTAACTCCTTTGGGTTATCCTAATGCGGAACCGAGAGGTACTGATAGGAAAAGCCTTGATGAATTGGTTGAATACATCTAAATTTTTTTTTACTTCTTTTTTTATTTTTAACTGTCTTAAAGCTTATTTGGATTTTTTCACGTTTAAATTACTAAAAAAATAGTGGAATGATTATGTTCTAATCATTCTTTGACTCTTGGAATTTCGAATATGTTAATTAAATAATGTGCCAATACATATGACACTAGTAGAATTGCTATAATTATTTCAATGATTAATTCATATTGCATAAACCCTAATTTTATTCCTATAGTTGAGAAGTATTTCATTGTTTGTAATGTTGTTACTGCATTTATTACAATAGGGAATGTGTAAGCTGCATATGTTGGGTAAAATGGATATTTCCAATATTGAATAAATTTTGCAAGAACCATAACATATAAAATTTTTGTAATTAAGTATAATGATACAACTAAGTAAAAGTTGTTAGGGCTTACAGAAGATAAGTAACCAACAGCACATAAACTGAATGGTGCTGCGTAAACTCCAATAACCGGTTGTGTTGGTTCAGAAACATGTATTTTTAAATATCTGTATGTTACCGTCAGAAAAACAAAGATTACACAAATAAAACTGAACCAAAATGCTATAGTTCCTATGAATTCTTGATTAAAAACGGGAGCACTAATTGCAATCATTTGTATGCCTGCAAATACTACAAAAGAACCTGCAGTATAGTCGGTCAAATCAAATTTGTAAACAAATCGCACAATGTAATTAATTACAAAGAATAAATGAATTAGGATTGCAATTATCCATAAGGTTATTGATATGTTGTAACCCACATAAGGATAAATAAAATTTGCAAGCAGCATCATTGCCATGGATAACGTTGCTATGATGCTTGCCAATACGGGATTTTTTAAGTCTTCTTTAAATATTTCAGGATAGTTAATCAGTTTAATTATCACTAAGATGATAAGTAGTGTTGCTATCGTACCACATAACTCTCGGCTGTACGGTAAAAAATCATGTATTAAATTTCCCATTGCGGTTATTCCAAGAATGGCTCCACCTATGGAGATAGGCATGTTCTTAATATTCGTTTTCATAAAATTACCAATACTTTTTTTATTAAATTATTTGTAAGTAATGGTATTAAAAAAAATGTAACTGGGGAGGTGAAAATAGTTATGGGGAGAGATTATTCTTATTAGAATAAATCGTCTTCATCTTCTTCTTGGTTTGGTTTGTCATTAATTTTAAGTGTTGCTTTAACATCCATGCTTAATGCATCACAGTCTGCTTTAATTGCATCTAAGTGTTTTAAGATTCTGATTTTTTCTTCATTGATTCTTTCAATGTTTGTGTATGGATATGTTGATTCTTTTAGCATTTCGTATTCTACGGTAGAATATGGGTAATCATTTAATTGTTTACAAACATTTGCCAATACGTCTCCTAAGAACTTGTTCATTTCAACTTTAACCCGTTCTCTTATCATTTTATCATCATCTAAATGTTGTTTCATTAGACGTACAACTTCTGCTTTAGCAAATGGCAATTTTTCTTCGTCTTCATCTAAGTACTCTTCAGTTTCATCAAGAATTTCTTCATTTTCTAAATTTTCAACTTCTGTTTCACTGATTTCTTCAGTCATTTCATCAATTTCTTCATAATCTGCCATAATATCACGTTTTTATCTTAAATTTTAATAATTATTAATATTATCAACTTGTTGTTATTATTTATATGTTTTTTAGTTAATAAAGGTAATGTTAATATTATGGATTTTATGATTAATTATGATATAGGTTATACTTTTAATATTATATTTGATGTATTGTAGTTTTAATTTACTTAATTTTAACAATAATCTTTTGAAAAAATAATGGACTTAATGTATGTTGAATGACTGTTATTTGTTAAAAACAAGACATCTAAGAAGAAAAAGTTTTTAAGAAAAAGGAATTGTGGAGGTTATAAAATATTCAAACTAAGATCTAATGACTTGGTACTGTTTGTGATGAAACCACTGGATATTACATCTACATCTAACTTGGCATAATCACAAATAGTTTCAGGAGTGATACCACCACTAACTTCTATAATCACATTTTCTCTTAATCTACGTTTTTTAAGTGTATCTAGGACATTTTCAATTTCATCAGGTTTCATATTGTCTAACATAACAATATCTGCACCAAACATACTTGCACGAACAGCATCTTCTTCAGATTCAACTTCAATCTCAATTTTTTTGGTGAAACTCACGTTTTCTTTAGCTAATTCGATTGCTTCGATGACTCCTCCAACAACCTGGATATGATTATCCTTGATTAGAACACAATCATCTAACTTGAACCTGTGGGTATCCCCTCCACCAATTTCTACAGCTTTTTTCTCTAACTTTTGCAAACCTGGCGTAGTTTTTCTGGTACATGCAACCCGAACGTTAGGATTAATTTCATGTACTTTTTCACACGTATTTTTAACTAATGTGGCAATACCACTAAGGTGCATCATATAGTTTAGAATAGTTCGTTCAACCATTAGAATATCTTTGGCTTTTCCTTCAAATTCCAAGATAACATCACCCTTATGTATCTCTTCCCCATCAAGAAAAGTACTTGAAATGTTTAATCCAAACTCATTGATAATGTAATGGGCCACGTCCATTCCGGCCAGAATACCATTCTCTTTACAGAGAATTTCAGCTTGTGCCCATTTATTTTCTGGAACTAAACTATTAGTTGTAATATCCTCAAATCCAATATCATCATAAAGGTTGTCAATAATTCTTTTATCACTAAAAATTGTCATAAATACACTGTCCATAGAGATTTTATTTTCTACTTTTGTTTTTCATATTTAATAATTCTTTGTTAAATAATAAAAATAAATGGATAAGTATTTAGTTTATATTTTAAAGCTTGATAAAGATTTTTTTAAATAAAATATCTTTTTAAAGATTAAAAAATCAATTAATAAGGGTTGATAATTAACTTCAAAAATTCAACGATATATTAATAAAGTTTAAATTATTAAAATTAGGAAGTATAGATATAAATATATAGTAATTTAATGTAAACTTATTTATTATTAAATCATTATATGGAGGTATAATTATTATAGAATTGACTTTTTTGGGTACAGCATCCGCGATTCCCACTAAAACTAGAAATCATGCTTCAATTGTAATGAAGATCTATGATAGGACAGTTCTTTTTGATTGTGGGGAAGGTACTCAAAAACAAATAATGAATGCTCAAGTTAGTCCTATGAAAATAGATGATATATACATAACCCATTTGCATGGGGATCATATTTTGGGATTACCTGGAATTATTCAGTCTTTGGCTTTTCGTGGACGAACAAGACAATTAAATATTTATGGTCCTCCAGGAATAACAAACTTAATAGAACATATAAAAAAATTAGGTTACTTTACTATTTCCTATGAAATAATAGTACATGAAATTATGGATGATGACGTAGTTATATATCAGCAAAATAATTTTTTAATTAAAGCAATGAAGATGAAGCATACAATAACTAATTATGCTTACAAAATAGAAGAAATCAAGCAACCTAAATTTTTAAGGCCAAAAGCTATAGAATTGGGAGTACCTCCCGGTCCGTTGTTCGGAAAATTACAAGCAGGTAATTCGGTAACGGTTGATGGAAAAGAAATTTTTCCGGAACAAGTTCTTGGTCCTCCAAGAAAAGGTGTAAAGTTAGTATATAGTGGAGACACAGTACCTCAGGAAAAAATGATTTATTTTGCAAAAGAAGTAAATGTTTTAATTCATGAAGCAACTTTTGCTAAGGAATATAAGGATAAAGCAATGGAAAATGGACATACAATAGCTGAAGATGCAGCATTAATAGCTAAAGAGGCTAATGTTAATCAATTAATATTAACCCATTTGTCAAATAGATATACGACTTCTGAAGCATTAGAAAGTGAAGCTAGAGAAATATTTAATAACACAGTATATGCTGAAGATATGATGACAGTGATAGTAGAAAATAATAAGCCAGTTAAAATAATTAAAAATAATGACGAAGAATAAGGTGTAATTATGTCTTTATTTAATAGAATAGAAATTGATCCTAAAATAATTCCTTTTGTTGAGAAAGGAGAAGGTGTGGGAATTGTAAAAGTGGATGGTTATGGAAAGTCATCCGCAAGAATTGAATCATATAAGTTAATCTTGGATTCTTATCAAAATAAACATCCTATAATAGAATCAATATCAGCAATATCTCTTTTAAGTTATGATAAGGGGAATTTTATTCGTGAACCTAAATTAACTATTGGAATATCACATAAAAGATATATTCTTGCCGGTGTGGATGACAATGATGAGGAATTGGAATCCTTTTATAAAACAATTTTGAATATTAAAAATTTAGAAAAGGAACAGAAATTATCTTCTAAAAATGCTTTCCTTGATAACGATGAATCTCTCAACGTAGACAATCAGATAATCGAAGAAGAAGTTGGCAATGTCGAAGAAGAACTTGATGAAATTGATGAAATTGAAAAAGAAACAGAAGAAAAATCATCTAAAGTAAAAAAAGGTAGATTTGCAAGTTTATTCAGCAAATCAGGAAAGGTAAAAGATAACATTTCTTCTGAAAAATCAGTTGAAGATGAGATTGATGAACTAGAAAAAGAATTGGATCAAAGCAGTATTGTTGAAAGAAGATTCAAGCAGAATGTCAAAAAAGTTATTGAAAAAGAGGATACTTCAGAGGAATCTGCAGAAGATTTAGAAGAAATTTTATCACAAATCGAGGATAACTCTGATGATGACTTTGAAGTCCTAGCTGAATCAGAAGAAATTGCTGCTGGTGATTCTGAAGATGTTGTTGAAGACAATGCAGATACTGTTGAAGAATCAACTGAAGATTCTGCAGATAATGTGGTTGAAATCGATGAAGTAGAGGATGAACCTAAAGAGGAAAATATTGCCGAAGTTCTTGAAGAAATTGAAGGATCAAATGAAGATGATGAAGAGCTAGAAGAAGCTATTGAAGAAATTTCTCAAAAAAATGATATTGATGCAACCATTGAAGAACCAATAGTTGAATTTGATGATGATGAACCATTAGTGGAACCAGATGATGGTGAACCAATAGATGAAGATAAAATGGTTTATGAAGACAATCAATCAGATGACCAAGAAATATCTGACGATGTGGGAATTGTTGTCGAACCGGATGATGATGAGGAAGTTGAAGAAGAATTGGATGAGACTATTGAAGAATCAGCTAAAGAAGATACAATAGTCCAAGAGAATAAACCTGTAAATGAAGTTGAAGAATCAGCAACCGATGAATCTCAAGATTCAACTCAAGAAACAGTTAAAAACAATGTGGTCTCACAAGAGAATGTGGTTTCAGATGAAATTTCAAAAATGAAGGAACAGTTATCTGAAAATATAGCTTCAGCACAAAATGAAATATCTTCAAGTAATGAACTTTTTTCAGAACAAATTGCTACGGGTATGCCTGCTGTTGATCCTGTTGACCAAATCAGAAGATATCATGAATTGTTTAAAGAGGGCATTATAACTGAAGAAGAATTTAATCAAAAGAAAAAACAGTTATTGGATATATAGTAGCGTGAAATTATGAATAAATTCAATATTGTTGGTGTCATTTTAGGTTTTGTAATGGTATTGACAATACTTGTAGTATTATTGGTTTATATGTTAGTATAAAGAAATTATGAAAAATGTCTTTTAAAGGTGGAAAAAGAATGAATACGCCATGGGTAGAAAAATACAGACCAAAAACTTTGGACGAAGTGGTTGGTCAAGAACAGATTGTAACAAGATTAAAACGTTATGTTGATGAAAATTCAATGCCTAACATTATGTTCACTGGTTCTGCAGGAGTAGGGAAAACTACTTGTGCATTAGCATTGGCTAAAAGTTTACTGGGTGAATATTGGCAGCAAAACTTTTTGGAGTTAAATGCATCAGATGCCAGAGGTATTGATACGGTTAGAAATGAAATTAAAAGTTTCTGTAAATTAAAAGCTGTTGGTTCTCCATTTAGGATAATTTTCTTGGATGAAGTGGATAATATGACTAAGGATGCTCAACAAGCATTACGTCGTGAAATGGAGATGTATACAAAAACTTCTTCATTTATTTTATCATGTAATTATTCATCTAAAATAATTGATCCTATTCAGTCAAGATGTGCCATTTTCCGTTTTGCACCAATCAAGGCAATTGATATAATCAACAGATTAAAGTATATTGCTGAGCAGGAAGGTATTGAAGCGGAATTAACAGCATTAGAAAATATTGTTTATTTCACTCAAGGTGATATGAGACGCTCTATAAATATTTTACAGGCATCCACTACTGAAGATAAAAAAATCACTGAAGAAGCCGTTTTTGAGGTTATCAGTAGAGCAAAACCGAAGGATGTTAGAAAAATCATCAATAAAGCATTAGATAAAGATTTTGTTGGAGCAAGAGATATGCTTCGTGATATCATGTTGGTTGATGGAATTAGCGGAGATGATTTAATTACTCAATTGTATCAGGAAGTAACTGAAATGTCTAGGGAAGGTTTGATTGATGAGGAAAACTTTGTAAAAATTATGGAATATATGAGTGAAACGGATTATCGTATAAGGGAAGGAGCAAATCCACGTCTCCAGTTAGAAGCTTTAATAAGTAAATTTTTATTAGTTAGATAAGGTTGCATTAAATTGAAATGGGTAGAAAAATATTCACCTAAAAGTTTGGGTGACGTACTTGGAAATGCCAAAATTAAGGCAGAAATAGAAGTATGGGCTACTAATTGGTCTAAAGGTATCCCTCAAAAACCATTATTGTTGATGGGACCACCTGGTGTTGGTAAAACAACAATGGCTCATTTAATTGGAAAGGAATATTTTTCTGAAACAATAGAAGTAAATGCTAGTGATAAACGATCTTATGATATATTGAAAAGAAGTATTGGTGAAGCATCTCAAACAAGAAGTCTTTTTCAGTCCGGTTATAAATTGTTGATAATGGATGAAGTGGATGGAATTAATGGTCGTGATGATTCTGGTGGTGTAAGGGCTATCAATGAAACTATAAAGAATTCAAAACAGCCGTTAATTATGATGGCCAATGATCCTTACAGCAAAAGATTAACTTCTATAAAAAGTAAGTGTCAAGCAATTAAATTCACTAAAGTACATTCCAATACTATTAATGCTCAATTAAAAAGAATTTGTGCTGCTGAAGGTATTACTTATGATCCGGAAGCATTGAAAACTTTAAGTAAACAGAGTAATGGTGATTTACGTTCTGCTATAACTAGTTTGGAAGCTATTGTTGACGAAAGTAAAAATATTACTATGGACAGTATTTCTGTAATATCACAGAAAGATGGTGAACAGAATATATTTGATACGGTACGTACAGTATTGAAGAGTAAAAATCCGGAACATGTTATCGAAGCAATGAGGGTTGATGTACAGCCATCATTATTAATAGAGTTCATTGCAGAAAATATACCCAAAGAATATGAAAGAGTAGACGAAATTGCTAAGGCATATGAAATGATTGCATTGGCAGATTTAAATTTAGGAAGAGCATTCAGAACACAAAATTATGTCTACTGGAAATATGCTTTTTTATTCATGGGAAGAGGTGTTGCTGCAAGTAAAAAGCAAACCTATAAGAAATTTGGTCGTTATACGGGATCAACAGTTTTTGCTAAACTTTCAAAAGGCAGAAAAAGAAAAAATCTTGTTGAAGCAGTAACACAAAAAATGAGGGAAAGACTACATACTTCCCCTAAAGAATTGGAAAAACAAATTCCTTTTTATGAGGTACTTTTTGAGGATAACGAAAGGGCATATGATTTAAAAGAATACTTTAAATTGGATGATGAAGAAGTCAAGTTGTTCCGTTCAAGAAAAATTCCTGCTTCCATTGAGAAAAAACGTTTGAAAGAACTTAAAAAGAAACAGGAACTCGAAGAAAAGGAAATTCAAAAACAGAAAAAGGAAAAAGAAAAATTATCTAAAGAAAAAGTTGAAGATAAAGTTAAATATAATGCTGTGGTTGAACAGGATGATGTATCTGAAAATGAAGTCGAGAAAACAGATAAAAAATCCGTAACTGCAAAAGTTGAATCTGACTTAAAAATAAGTAAATCTGAAAATAAAAAGTCTACAGAGAAAAAAACTGTTAAGACTAAAGATAAAGAAGTTAAAGAAAAATCGAACAAAGAGGATAACACTTCTAAAAACAAAAAAGAATTTAAAGGCAAAAAATATAAACAAACCACCTTATTTGACTTTTAACCTCCTATTTTCCTATTTTTTTTAATTGGTTTTTCATATAATTTTCTACAAATTTAAATTCAATTAAAAACAATATTATAATTAATGAATAATACTTAGTTATTATTAGAAATAATCAATTAATTGAGTGAATATTAAATGTTTTTTTATGCAGAAAATATGATGAAATTTGCTTTTTCTAGTCAAATGCCTGAAGAAGATACTTTTGATTCTGGTTATGCTATTATGGGTGTACCTTTTGACAGTACAACAAGTTATAAATCCGGTTCAAGATATGGTCCAAAAGCAGTTAGAGAAGCTTCCTATAATTTTGAATCTTATAATTTGAGATTTGATACTTCATTAACCGTAGACAATTATGATATTGGTGATATTAATGTAACAAATGGCAATTACGAAAACACTAATATGATGATAAGGGATACGGTTCTTTCTGTGTTGGCTATGGGCTTAAAACCGATTGTCATTGGCGGAGAACACACTATTACTAACGGGGTTCTACAAGCAATATATGATTATGATGAGGAATATTTCCATAATCTGACTGTTGTACATCTTGATGCTCATTTTGATATGAGGGATGAATATCTCGGCGAGAAATATTCCCATGCAACAGTATTAAGAAGAATTCATGAATTGGAACCAAAGGAAATTATTCAATTGGGTATAAGATCAGCAGAATATGAAGAATTTGATTATGTTAAAAAACAGGATAATATTACATATTTTACTAACTATGATATTAAAGAACATAAGGATAAAATCTTAAAACGTTTAGAAGAAATTAAAACACCGATTTATATCACAGTGGATATTGATGTATTGGATCCTGCATATGCTCCATCTGTTGGAACTCCATCTCCCTGTGGAATAACTCCTTTTGATTTGGAAGATATAATGGGGGTACTATCAAAAAAGGATACTATAGGTTTAGATGTGGTTGAAGTATCCTCAGACACAATTGGTGATTCGACCAGTATAAATGCGGCTCAAGTAATTTATGATTATTTATGTTTAAAAAATTAATTGGTGATATTATGTTTCCAAATGTTAGAATGAGAAGAATGCGGACTGATGAAAGAATAAGGGCAATGTTTAGAGAAACAAATGTCGGTATTGAGGATTTAATATATCCTGTCTATATCAAAGAGTCTGCAAAAGATGGTGAACCAGAAGAAATAAGTACAATGCCTGGTCAATACAGATATTCTGTTAATGATGCAATTGAATTTGCTGGTATACTGGAAGATAGTGGATTAACTTCAGTAATCCTTTTTGGAATTCCGGATAAAAAGGATGAGGTTGCAAGCAGTGCATATGATCCTAAGGGTATTATTCAGGAGACCATACGTGGTTTGAAAGAACAAACAGAACTGGTTGTATTGGGGGATGTTTGTATGTGTGAATATACCAATCATGGGCATTGTGGTATAATTAAGAATCAGTATGTGCAGAATGATGAAACATTAGAATATCTTTCAAAAATTGCAGTAAGTTATGCAGATGCGGGGGTGGATGTCATTGCACCTAGTGATATGATGGATGGAAGAGTAAGGGCTATTCGTGAAGGTCTGGATTTAAATGATTATATAAATACTCCTATATTTTCATATGCCGCAAAATATGCATCCACTTATTATGCACCATTTAGGGATGCGGCTGATTCAACACCTAGTTTCGGAGATAGAAAATCATATCAAATGGATCCTGCAAACTTTAATGAAGCTATCAGGGAAGTTAGTCTGGATGTTCAGGAAGGAACTGATGCAATTATAGTTAAACCTGCTTTAGCATATTTGGATGTTTTACGTGAGGTTAAACAACAATTTAAAATGCCCACTATTGCCTATCAGGTCAGTGGAGAATATTCTATGATTACTGCAGGTATTGAAAAAGGTTATATTACAGAGGAATTGCTTGATGAAACCTTGTTAAGCATTAAAAGAGCTGGTGCTGATATGATTATCAGTTATTTTGTACCTCAATTGTTGGGTATAGAATAATTTTCCTCTCTTTTTTTTACTATTTTTACATTAACTTAATAATTTATTAATTACAAATCTTTAACTATAATAAATAATAACTTTACTTTTATTATTAATTTAAATTATTATAATCATATGGAGGATATTGAATTAATGAAACTAAATTCTCGTAATATTGCACAATTAGGGGAAATAGCAACATTATTAGAGGTAAGTGCATATCCAAAACCTGGAAATGTTCATAGAACACAAGATTTTGATGATATGACATTCGAAGATTTTTTAATTAGCGGATCTGTCCTAAGAGAAAGCTTAGAAATAGTTGCATTCAATGCATCTAAATATTATCCTAATCTATTAAATAAATTACAAATCGGTGATGCTATTTTACGTTCTGTTACTACTACAAAAAATCTTGTAAACACTAATACGAACTTGGGAATTAGTATGTTATTGATTCCAATATCTGCAGGTTGTGGTGCTTTAATAGATCAGGAGAATATATATCATTTACCTAAAATGGTTGATATAATAATGAAAAACACCCGATCTGAAGATGCGGTGGCTTTAACAAAGGCAATAGTCTTGGCAAATGCTGGCGGTATTGAGGATAAGGCACAAAAATATGATGTAAATAATAATAACACTATTAATGAAATTACAAAAAATAATGTTAATATGTATGATTTACTGGAGATGTCATCAAAATATGATAAAATTTCTGAAGAACTGGTTACAGGATTACCTATCATATCCGAATACGGTTTTTCAACATTTACTAAATATGAAAATGAGTTTTCACGAAACGATGTAACTCTAGAAATATTTTTAACAATATTATCAAACGTTCCGGATACATTGATTAACAGAAAATATGGTGAAAAAATCGCTAATATGGTTTCAAATAGGGCTAAAAAAATATTAAAGGACACGGAAATTGCATCGAAAGAAAGATATAAAGAATTAGAAAAATTTGATACATATTTGCGAAGTAAAAAGTATAATCCTGGAACAACAGCTGACTTTACAGCAGCATCATTATTTGTTGGTTTAGTTGATAAATACTCTACAACCGGAATTTATTAGAGGAGGATGAGAATTGATGTTAGATAAAATGATAAATGAATTGCACATTTATGAAAAAAAATTATTAAAAGAATTGTCAAAGGATACGGATTTGACCCCCGAAGAAATAGCAGAAAATGAAGACATGCCTTTAAAAGCAGTAACTAGTGCGGCAGGAATGTTATCCAGTAAAGATATTATCACAGTAGACAAGACATCAACTGATAACATTAGTCTGTCTGAAGAAGGTAATGAATATGCAATAAAAGGATTGCCTGAACATAGGATAATAAAAGCATTAAAAGAATTTTATCAGGAAGGTAAGGATGAAGCATCTCTTGATGAAATTATGGAAAGGGCCGATGTAACCAAACAACAAATGAACTTTTCCATAGGAGTTTTAATGCGTCATAGATGGGCAAAAATGGATAAGGGTAAATTGTCTCTTACAGATGAAGGAAAAAATCTTGATTTAGAAAATTTACCTGAATTAAGATTTTTAAAATATATCCATGATAAAAAACAGATAACTGAAGAAAACATACCTAAAGAATTCAGTCAGGTAATGAATGACTTTAAAAAACGTAGAGAACTGTTTGAAATAAAAACTCTTCAAAATTTCAAATTCAAAATCAACGATTTGGGTCAGGAAATCATAAATAAGGGAATTACGATTCAGGAAGAAGCAACACAATTAACTCATGAACAACTTAAAACAGGGTCTTGGAAGAATCTACACTATCGTGGTTATGATATTAATGCTTCTGCACCAAATACATTTCCAGGAAAAGTTCATCCTCTTCAACAAACTATAGAAGAAATAAGAAGTATTTTTATTGACTTGGGTTTTGATGAAGCAAAAGGTACAATTCTCGAATCCGCTTTTTGGAACTTTGATATGTTGTTCCAACCACAGGACCATGCCGCTAGGGAAATGCAGGATACATTCTATGTAAACAATCCTCCTCTTGCAGATTTACCAAGTGATGAATTGGTTGAAAAAACTAAAGCAGAACACGAAACTGGGGGTAATACAGGAAGTAAAGGATGGCAATATAAGTGGGATGTTGAAGTAGCTAAACAGATGGTACTAAGAACACACACAACAGGATTGTCTGTCAGATACTTATCAGAACATGAGCCACCTTTAAAAATGTTTTCAGTAGGAAGGGTATTCAGAAGAGAAACTCTGGATTATAAACATTTACCAGAATTCCATCAAGTGGAGGGAATTGTAGCTGGAGATGATATGAGTTTCAAAAATCTGTTAGGAATTCTAAAAGAATTTTATAAAAAACTCGGATTCAAAGTCAGATTCAGACCAGCTTACTTCCCATACACATACTTATCAGTTGAATCTGAGATATATGTTCCAGAAAAGAAAAGCTGGATGGAATTGGGTGGATCAGGTATGTTTAGACCAGAGGTATTAGAACCTTTGGGTATTAATACGCAAGTAGCCGCATTTGGTTTGGGAATTGAAAGACTTGCAATGATGCGCTGTAATGTGGAGGATATACGTATGTTATATCAAAGTGATATCGGATGGTTACGTAATCTTCCAGTTACTAAAAACATAAAATCATTCTAATGGGGGAATTTTTATGGTTATAAGTCCTTTAGAGTTTAATTTAGAAGCAATAACAAATACAATTATCATGCTTGAAAAAGAAAACAAAGATGAAAATAAAGATAAGATTGATAGTCTTAAAAAAGAAAGAGATCGATTATTAAGAGAATTAAAAGTATTTTAATTTTCATTAAACTATTTTTTTATTTTATTTGGGCTGGTTTTAATGGAATTATTGGTTAGTGCAATAAATTTAGAAGAAACAAAAGAAGCTATCCTTGGTGGAGCAGACATATTAGATGTTAAAAATCCTAAAGAAGGTTCATTAGGTGCTAATTTTCCGTGGGTTATTAAAGAAATTAAGGACTATGTTGGTGAAGACATTATAGTTAGCACGACCATTGGTGATGTACCTTATAAACCTGGAACAGTTTCATTAGCTGCTTTGGGCAGTGCAGTTTCAGGTTCAAACTATGTTAAAGTAGGGTTATACGGCACAAAAAATTATGATGAAGCATTGGAAGTCATGAATGCTGTTTCTAAAACAATAAACGATTATGATAAAAATATAACTGTTGTTTCTTGCGGATATGCTGATGCATCTAATATTGGTTCAGTTCTTCCGGAGGATATACCTCTAGTTGCTAAAGACAGTTCTTCAGATATTGCAATGTTGGATACTTATGTAAAAGATGGACGTAGATTAACTGATTATATGACAACAGAACAACTTGAACATTTTGTTAATAAATCACATGATTTGGGGTTGAAAGTAGCATTAGCGGGTTCAGTAAATAAAGAGGATGTTGGAATGCTCAAAGAAATTAATTGTGATATAATGGGTGTACGAGGTTGTGTATGTTCTGGTGGAGATAGAAATAAGGGTACCATAGACCATGAATTGGTACAAGATTTAAAAGCTAACATTTAATTAGAATATAATATAAAAATATTACTAATATAAAATTTTTAATTAATTTTATTAAATTTTTAGACATTTTAAAAAGGGGCAAAATATGAGTAAATTTACAGATAAATTGACAAAAGCGGAAGATACTTATACATTCGATGATTTTCTTATAAAACCAGGTTTATCCAGTATTGAACCTAAAGATGTTACATTGAATACAAAAGTATCAACTAATTATGATTTAAACATACCTGTTATTAGTTCTGCCATGGATACAGTTACCGAATCCGATATGGCAATATCCTTGGCTAGACAAGGTGGTTTGGGTGTTATTCACAGGAATTTAACTATTGAACAAGAGGTTAAAGAAGTTAAAAAAGTTAAATTTGCAAATGAATTGACAGTAAAAGAAGTAATAACCATTTCTCCTAATGAAACTATAGCTGATGCACAGGAGATAATGGATATTGAAGGTGTTAGCGGGTTACCTGTAGTAA
Source organism: uncultured Methanobacteriaceae archaeon (assembly GCA_902797085.1). GTDB lineage: Archaea > Methanobacteriota > Methanobacteria > Methanobacteriales > Methanobacteriaceae > Methanosphaera. The sequence goes on along the minus strand of CADBRM010000057.1, from coordinate 35,161 downwards.
ATGAGGACAATATTGTTGTAGGTATCATCAGTAGAAGAGATATCAAGCCTTTACGTGGTAAGCATATGAATCGTAAGGTTGTAGATGCAATGACACACAATGTTGTTACAATTTCTGAAGGAACCGATACTGATACTGCTTTAGATTTGGCATATGAAAATAAGGTAGAACGTTTACCTGTTGTCTCTGAAAATAATGAATTAGTTGGAATAGTAACAATGAAAGATATTCTTGAAAGAAAAAAATTCCCTAATGCAGTAAGAGATGACAAAGGCAGATATTTGGTGGCAGCTGCTTGTGGACCATTTGATATGGATAGGGCAATGGCACTTAGTGATGCAGGAGCAGATATAATCGCCATTGACAGTGCACATGGTCATAAAACTGATATTATAGAATCAGTTCGAGAAATGAATAAGAATGTTGAATCAGATATTCTTTTAGGTAATATTGCAACTGCTAAAGCAGCTGAAGACATATTGAAAGCAGAAATAAACGGAATTAAAGTAGGTATTGGTCCTGGATCAATTTGTACTACACGTATTGTTGCTGGTGTGGGAGTACCTCAACTTAGTGCAGTATCAAGTGTTGCTGATGTTGCAATGGATTATGATGTACCAGTAATTGCTGATGGTGGTTTAAGATATTCCGGTGATATTGCAAAAGCATTAGCAGTTGGTGCAAATGTTGTAATGATAGGTAGTTTACTTGCAGGAACTACAGAATCTCCTGGTGAAATGACTATAAGAAATGGTCGTAAATATAAACAATACAGGGGTATGGGTTCATTAGGTGCAATGACTGGTGGAGTTGGAGCCGGAAAAGACAGATACTTCCAAGGTTCAAGCAGCAATATGAATTCAACAAAATTAGTTCCGGAAGGAATTGAAGGAGTAGTTCCTTATAAAGGAGAAGCAAGTCAAATTGTATATCAACTTATGGGTGGATTAAAATCATCTATGGGTTATGTTGGAGCTGCATCAATTAAAGAAATGCATGAAAAAGCAGAGTTGGTACATATTACTCCAAACGGTATGTCTGAAAGTCACCCTCATGATATAACAATTACTAACGAAAGTCCAAATTATCATCCAAGAGAATAATTGGAATCTAAGCCCCTTTATTTTTTTTTCATGGTTTTAACTCTTTAATATTGTCGGGATATTTACCTAATATTCTTTCCATGATTGACATTTTTTTTATTTCAGCAAACATTACATTGTATTGTTTATTTTCATTTTGAATGTCATTAAATTCTTCGTGAAGTTTATTTAAATTTTCAACAATATGTTTGTAATCACTTCTTGCTGTACGAGTGTCCTTTTGTTGTTGTTTAAGTTCATCAGTTAATGTTTTTAATGATTCATTTAATACTGAATTATCACTTTTTAAATTACTGTATAATTCTTCTAAATTATCATATTGTTGTTGTAGCAATTTCTTCTCTTTTTCAGGAATGTCTGAAATTCCTTTTAGACGAATGTTGTCCTCAGTTAACTTATGATTAACCTCTTCAAGTTCTTTGTTTTGTGTATTTAGGTTATCATTTTCTTTTTCCAATAAACTTATCTTTTTAAGACTGTCTTGGAGTTGATCATTAATGCTTTTTTTATCAGAACTTTCGATTTTCAAATTGGTATTCTCATTCGTAATATTTTTAACAATTTCTTCTTGCTCTTTTAATTTATTTTCTAATTTTTTATTATTATCTTTTAATAAATTATTTTCATTATTTAATTCGGAAATTATATTATTTAATTCGTTAATGTTTTTTTCTAAATTATTATATTTTTCTTGTATATCAGCCACTTCTTTTTCTGATGAATTTAATTTTTTTGTACAGTCATAATATTCTGTTCTGATATTTTCAAATTCTTCAAGATCTACTAAAGAATTATTGTTGTATGCAACTAGGATATTTTCTAATGCTTCACCAATTTTTATTCCTTTACTTTCGGCATTCTCTTTAAATTTATGCCATTCTTCAATATTTTTTAATCTTGCAGTAGCTTGACCAGAAGTCATATAATACACCCTATTACTATTGTTAACAAATCTCTTTTCATGTTAACTTTTTCTTAAGGATTGTTAACATTTTTTTTCATGTTAACATCTTGTTAACATTATTATTTTTTTTTTAAATATACTGAAAGTTAAAAAGTATCCGTGTTTATGAATTCATCTGTACTTACTTTCTAGTTATTTTTATTTTTGTTAACATTTGTTAACATATGTCATTAATATTAATTTTGTAATAATTCTTATATAAACTTTGTTTTAAAATGTTTTTCTGTTGTTTTAAAATGTTAACTTTTTTTCGGTTATGTTAACAAATTGTTTTCAGATATAATGGATCACTTTTTTTTTTATTGATTAATTGTTTTCATAAATAAATTTTATGTTAACATTTTGTTAACATTGATTATGAAAAAAAGTTATCGTATTTTTTTTAAGAATTATCCATTCGTTATATAATCACTGGAAATATTTTGGGAAGTTAACTTTTGTTAACTTTTTTCAATTGTCATGTTAACTTTTATAATCTTCTGGTAACAGAATTATGTGTTCTAAAAAAATTATCCGAAAACAAGTATTTTTTTAGTGACAATATCTTTTGCTTTGTTAACTTTTTGTTAACATTTGTTTTTTTGTGGTGAGTATATTATTTATCATGATATGCTCTTGTTATAAACATTAATAGAAAAAAAGTAGGTTAACATCATGTTAACAATTTGTTAACAATAGTTAAAAACTTGTTTTAGAGGGGTAAAGTTAGGTAATCTTCTAATTTTATATTTTTCTCAATTGCAATTTCTTTATTTTCTGGTGACATAAATAAAGCAAGATCTGCATAGTTATATTGTGCTTTTTTCAATGAATCGATAATGGTTGACACTTCTGTTAATGGTTTTAAACCATCATATGATTCAACTAAAACATTCATTTTTTTAAAGGATAGTTCTTCAGGCATATCAATTATTACTTCTTCAGGATTTAGATTCAGTTTTTCTGCAATTTCTTCTTCAGCTTTAATTAAATATTTTTTGTCCATTCCTACAATTTTGGATGGTTCTTCAAATTGTGCAAGGTTGATAGTATCTGTTTTTTTATACAAATGTCGTGTATCCAAGTTTTTCATAGTTTGTTCAGGTAAGCCGGGAGTATTCCTTGTGATATTAATTAAGTCACCATCATCCAAATATCTTAATTCATCTTCTGAAATTATTTTATCTTCTAATAATCTGGATAAAGATACTCTAAACATACTGTTGACTATTCTAGTTGTATGATGTTGGTATACTGTAGGATACATGAAATATCGGGCAAGTAATGTTGATTCTGCTGCCTGTACTCCTTTAGGGGATAGTACTAGATTATCTTCATCATATTTTAAACTATAAATTAATCTTTCAGTATCTATTATTCCGTATGCTACACCAGTATAATATGAATCTCTGGCTAAGTAATCCATTCTATCAACGTCTAAATCTCCAGAAATGATTTTTCCATATTTCGTCTTTCCATCAATGATGCTTGTAATTAGTTTTACATCAAATTGTTCTTCCACTATATCTGTAATGCTGGAGTCACTAATAATTTTTTTAGTGACTGTTTCATGTTTATGTTTCAATGCTCTTTCTGATACATGTGAAAATGGGGAGTGTCCTATATCATGTAACAATCCGCAGACTCTAAGAAGTTCAATTACTTCCTTATCTAATTCTAATGTGGTTCCAACTTTATTTGCTAAAAAAAGGGTACCTATTGAATGTTCAAATCTTGTGTGATTAGCACCAGGATATACTAAGTTTGTGAATCCTAATTGTTTTATCCGTCTGAGTCTTTGCATTTCAACAGTATCTATAATTTTTAGTTCAAAATCTGTTAAATGTAAATCACCATGGATGCTGTCTCTAATAAATCCCATTTTTAACAACTCTTTAATGGTTATATTAATTCGCTAATTTCTTTTTTATTTAATTTACGAATACGTTCAACACCTTTTATTTCGTTGATTACTTCTACAACTGAATATGGTACTAATTCTTCCCAGTTTTCGTTGTTTAAAATTCTTTTCCTAACTTCTGTTCCGGAATATTCTGTTCTGTTAAATAACGGTGGCTGGATTACTGGAATATCTTCTTCTTCGAATAATTGTTGTACTAAGCTATTTCCTGAATACACGTTATTGAATGGAGGTGTTAACATTTTTACATGCCCTACCCATAGGGAGTTGCATGCAATGTCTTCTAGTGGAATAATATAGTATCTGGCCGGATCTATGTTGAATTCTCTCAATGCTTTCGTTAGCATTAATATTCTTTCACCACCAGTGAATGGATTGGAATTAGTATGACTTTTGTCTGAACTACCGACTCCAATAATTAATTCATCAACTTCTTTTAAAGTTTCTTTAATTACACTTATGTGACCTTTATGGACTGGTTGCATTCTACCTATTAATAATCCTCTATTGCCATTCATTGTAATTCACTTTTTCTTTTATTTTTGATAATTGTTATTTATTTTATGTTTTTCTATTATTTATAGTTTTCAATGATTTTTAGACTTATTATAGAAATTTACATCAAAAAATTAATTTTATTTAATATTCATTTCATAATTCCTTAATTTTAAATTATTTTTAAAGGATTTGGTTCTAATATTGTGATGATAAATATTATTTTTGAATTTTTTTTTTAAAATTGAAAAAGTTTAAATATGTTATTTTAGATATATTATAGTAGTTATTTTTTTTTCTAATATAGTCCTTTAGGGTAGTGGCAATCCTACGAGACTCTGGATCTTGTGACAGCGGTTCGACTCCGCTAAGGACTACTTTTTGAACAGTTATGGTGTCTTTAATGAACAATATTTTTTCTGAAGATATATTACAAAATGATTTTTTTGATTTAATTAAAAAAGATGATGCCCTGATAGTTAAGTTGAAAAAAAATAATAATGTTATTATTTCTTCATGGTTAAATGGAGGAATATGTCATAATATGTCTAACATAGTGAATCAGTCAATTTCAGGCAATGATTATGATGATTTGTCTAATGGTGATTTTGTTGGTTTTCAAAGGAATAAATTTATTGATTTGGGTTTGATACCTGAAGAAACAACTGGTTTGATGACTTCTGCTTGTATGGACAATTATGCTATTTCTTCAAAAAAATATGAACAATTGGAAGTTACTTCTATTGTAACTGCCGGAGCCGATAAAAATGGAGTTAAAGCAGGAGATAAAGCTTCATTTTATGAATATAATAATCATTACTTCACTCATTTTGGTACTATAAATGTTATCGTAATCATTAATTCTAATTTAAACGATGGGGGTTTAGTAACTGCTGGCATAACTGCTACTGAAGCTAAATCAACAGTTCTTCAGGATTTAAAAGTTGAAAGTCAATATTCGACCAATATTGCATCAGGTACAGGTACTGACGGATTATGTATAATTTCGAATAAAGATAGTGATAATCACATTGAAAATGCTGGAAAACATTCCAAATTGGGTGAATTAATTGCAAAAACAGTTAGGGAAGCAACTTTTGAAGCATTGTATCTGCAGACTTTCATGTCATTTGAATTTCAAAGTACTGTATTAAGTAGGCTTTCTCGTTTTAACATAAGCTTTTATGATTTTTTTAAAGAAAGTTCTGATGAAAAATTAGATTATGCATCTAAATTTTATCATTTTAATAATGATTTGAATAATGTTGCATTTGTTAGCAGCATTGTAGATTTAATTGATGAAGTTCAAGTGGGATTATTGGAAATTAAAGATATAGAAAAAATAGTAAAGTTACTTTTTGAAGCCTATTTAAGTTCAGACATTAATGATGAAAAAATAGAAAATGTAAATGATATATTAGATTTGTTAATTAAATCTGTTAATCATTTTTTACTTAATTAGGATTATCGGAAGTTTGATGGTTTTTATAACATTCTGTGCAAAACTACCGAGCAGTGTACTGGTCAAACCTGTTTTTCCATGAGTTCCAATCATAATGCAGTCTGCTTCACTTTTTCTAGTCAATGTAACAATGTCATATTTTGGACTGCCATATATTATCATACTTTCACAGTTTACCTCATTTTCCATAGCATTGTCAATGATGGTTTTTATATATTCCTGTCCTTTACTTTCTAATTCATCGTATGGCTCTGTTAAGCTCTGGTCAATTATATGTGTTACAATAACTTTTCCATTGGTTTTTTTAGCTAATTGTACTGCTTGAAAACCTGCTTTTGTAGCAAGTTCTGATCCATCGGTCGGTACTAATATTTTTTCAAACATTTTTTTTTACTCCTCGTTTTCCATTTCTAAAAAGTCACAGGTTACTTTCTCAGGATCTCCTTCTTCTATAAGTTTTCCTTTATTGATTAATATACTTCTGGTAGATACTTCCTTAACAAATTCCATGGTGTGGCTAACTAGTATTATTGTGGTGCCGAATTGTTCATTAATTTTTTTGAGTGAATTTGCAACTTGTCTTAAAGTTACAGGATCTAAATCACCGAACGGTTCATCTAAAATTAATATTTCTGGATTTGATGCTAGAACTGTTGCCATAGCTACTCTTACTTTTTGTCCTCCTGATAATTCTATGAATTGTCTTGATAATAATGGCAGTGGTAAATCTAAAGCTTCAAATACTGGTTTTGAGTACTTTATTACTTCATCCATTTTTATGCTTGGGAATAGTAAATCTAAAACTTCCGGACTTAAGTTCAATCTTTCTAATTTAATTATTGCCTCATTTTTGGATAAATCGGTTAATTGGTATATTAAATCCAATGCCTCTTTACTTAAGTCAATTTCTTCAGCTTTCTTTAATGCATATTCATAAGTGTCATCTGTTTTTGGTGATATTTTATAGCTTAACTGTTCTATAATTGGGGTATGGGGAGTAAGTGCAAATTCCTGATGCATAAATCCCATATTTTTTCTAAAGTGCATCCTCTCTTCCCCATATTCATTCATTTTAATCCATTTGTCTTCATTTAATATTTCAATATTACCTTCATCCGGTTGCTCAAATCCTGCAAGCATTCTTAAAATTTCGGTTTTCCCGGAACCTGTTGGACCTATGATGGATAGTATTTCTCCTTTATTGACTTCAAAGTTAATGTCTTCAATAGTTAATACATGTCCTCCCTTGTATAAATAGAAATCTTTCATTAAGTTCTTAACTTTAATGATGGGCTTATTTCTTTCCATTTCTGCAATAGGATAAACTGGTTCTTCATCTTTTAGGAAGTTGTTAATAACCTCTTTAGGATTACCAACTTCTATTATCTTACCATTGAACATTAACATTATTCTATCAGCCATGTACTCTTGTATTTCAGGTTGGTGTGATACAAGAAGAATTGTTGTTCCATATTTATCATGGATTCTTTTTATGGTATCTAATACTTCTTTTCTTTTCTTAGGACTACTCATTGTTGCTGGTTCGTCTAATAATAATATTTCCGGTTTTTTAGCTAATTGTCTGGCAAGAACCAATCTTTGTTTTTCACCACCACTAAGAACGGGAGCAAAATGATTTGCTTTCTCTTTTAATCCTACCGTTTCAAGTATATCTAATGCTTCATCCATGTATTCATCTTTAACATTAGTAATGTCGGCAGTTGTTTCATCACCGGTTTTTATTCCGTATAATTTATGAATAACATTTTCAACTGCTGTTTTTGACCATAAACCAAAGGATCTTTGAAGGTGAATTGCTGTTTTGTTTTTTAGTTCATTTTTATAGTCATCATAAGTTTCTGGAGTAATTTCCATGTCATCGATAACAATTTTTCCTTCATCGAAAGGTTCTACTCCTCTAAAAATACGCATTAATGTGGATTTTCCTGAACCACTAATTCCCATTATTCCAAATATTTCACTATCATTTATTTCGAATGAAATATTGTCTAATGCTTTAATCATATTATTATCTTTAAGTTTGTAAATTTTTGTTAAATTTTCTACCTTTATCATGAGACAGCATCCATTTGTATATTTTTTTTATATTATTATATTGTTTGAAAGAATTAATTAAGTTATATATTTTTTTTTATTGTATGTTTCCGGAAAAATATTAAAGATTAAATGGGGGTTATGCTATTTTGAGCGTTTTTGTAAATAATTAATGTGTTACATTGATAATGACTTATCTTAAAATTTATATAGTATTAATAAATAAATATTATACGAGAATAAAAAAAACATAAGAGTATATTTATTCTCAAATGAAAAAGAGAAATGGAGACAAAAAAACTTTTGTATTTCGTATTTTAAGTTGTACGATATAATTACTGAATTAATTATTTCATTTTAATGTAACATTTTGGTTAAGATGATATAAAGTTAATTCTGAGGTTATATTAAGTATATATCAAAAAATTGAAATCGGGTATAATACGATTTCGTAAAAATCCATAATCTTTTTCTTTCTAAAAAAAATCTATTTTTGTATTATTTTATATGTCATAATACATAATATCTATTACAATAATTTGTGTGTTACTTTTTTTACTATTGATAGAAATGACTGCATCTTAAATATTTTATTAGACTTGCTAAAATGTGTGTTTCTTAAATAATACATATACATGTATTGATATATTTTTATCATTTTAGTGATATTTAATTAATAGAATAATCAATTAACTGATTGGAAAAATAGTTTAAAGGTAAAAAAATTAATGAGTGGATTACCTGATTATTTTTTCAAAAACTTTAAAAAACTTTAAGCCACGATTCTTGATAAATATTTCTATTGAATCGATATATTCGAAGGATAATTTTTTATATAGATTTTCAGCAGGTAAATTATTCTTTACAACGTTTAGTCTGATGCTTTTGATGGATTGTTTTTTTGCTTTATCAAAAACATAATTCAACATTTCTTTTGCAATTCCTTTATTGCAGTATGATTGTTTTACTGCAACTAGGTGTACATAGAATATATTTTCATCAGTGGTGTTTATATTCCATTTAATGTTATTATAACCTTCATTAGGTTTATGATCGATAACAATAGTGGATACAATCTCTGATTCAATTTCACCTACATATAATTCTCCAGATTCAATTGGTTTAATAATATCATCATCAGTAGGATAGATTCCATATTCCCATTCGGGTGTATACTCGTGATTTTTAATTTCATCAATTAATTCTTTGAAAAGAGAAATTACGCTTTCTATATCATCAGGAGTTGCTTTTCTAATGTTTACCATATCATCACCCTGGTATATTGTTTAATAATGATTATTTTTTCAAAAGAAGTTAAATAAATATTAATTTTTTTTTTAAAATTATTAATTATTGTAATCTCCTTAGAATTATGTAATATTTTTAAGTATTTAAATCTATTTAAAAATAATTTTTATTAAATTAATTTGATTTAGTATTTCAAATATGTGTTATTGGTTGTTGTAAAACCAATACTTTTTAGTTACTTCGTTATAGTACAGTTTAACGAAGTAAAATTACAACGGAACTTTATAATAAAAAATCAAAAACGTAAATTGAATTTGAAGTAATAATCTAAATTTATTAACTATTGAATAAAAATTTTTGGGGTGTGATAACTCACTATTAAATTTATTTGTGTGATTTATAAAAATATTTCAGTCACTTACAGATGACTAAATTATTATATATTTAGATGAATAAATTATCTCTGATAAGAAAAAATAAAAAAGAGAGATATTATCGGTTGGGTTAAGGAATTAATCTTATATTTGGTAAATTTTATTATCGTTTTATAAATATATTTATTGTTTCACTATTTAGTACCGAGAACATTTATGGATTTATAGGTAATTTTGTATATTATTCTATTATAGGTATCTTGTGAGATTAAATTATTTTTTATAATGCTATTTTTTCAAACTTTACTAATTATACAAATTCTTATAGATTATGTGTCTTTACCTTTTAACACCATAGTTACATTTAAAATATCAACCTCCTGATTTATTATATGAAATTAAGGCCTATAAATAACTTAGGTAATAATAAAATGATTAATAATCATTTAATTACTAAAATATTGGTATTTTTAAAATAACTGATTAAATAAAAATGAATGGGGAGTATAAATGCATGTTAAAGATAGGGGCAACATTTGTCCAGTATATGATACATTAAATTTATTTAATAGGAAATGGGTTGTTGCATTAATAATTGATTTATTTAATGGAAGTACACATTTCTATGATTTTAAAAATAATAATCCGGATTTAAGTAATCATGTTCTTTCAAAAACTTTAAAGTTTATGGAATCACAGGGATTAATATATAAAAAAGTTATTGAACATCAAAGAAGCAGTACAGAATATTATCTAACGGAAAAAGGTAAAAACTTAAATAAAATTATATATGCAATGGTATTATATTCCTTGGATGAATTGAGTTTTAGTAAATTAAATGATGAAAATAAAAGAGATATAAAAGAGAAATATAAAAGATCATTGTTAATAAAATAATCCTTTAATTTTTTGAATTAGCTTGTTTTCGTTCATATTCTCGAGCGAAATCTTCTTCAAATTTAATTTTTTTAAGGACATTAATGAATTCTGAAGTTGGAAGAGCACCGGGTACAGCATACTTGTTATTAAATATATAATATGGAACACCTTGAATTCCTGTTTCCATAGCAACACGTTCATCCAATTCTACTTCTTTATTAAACATATCGCTATTCAACACTTTCATAACTTCTTCTTTATCTAAACCTGCTTCAACTGCTAATTCAACTAAAACATCTTTGTCAGCTAATTCTAAATTCGTTGTGAAATAAGCTTCATAAAACAGTGAACTTAATTTATTGATAATGTTTTGATCATTATTTTGAATTGCCAATTTTATTAATCTATGGGCATCTCTACTGTTTGTAAACTTAGCAGTGTCATATTTCATATTTATGCCCTCATCATTAGCCCATTTTGTAATTTTATCTATTTCTTTTTGTGCATCTTCTTTGCTCATGTTGTACTTATTGGCAAAACGTTCCAAAGTTGTTGATTCAGCTTTATATGGAGCATTTGGATCTAATTCAAATGAATGTATGCCTAATTTAACATCATCTAATTTTAGTTCGTTGATGGCGTTGGTAAGTCTTGTCATACCTATATAGCAATAGGGACAATTAAAATCAATCCAGGATGAAATTTTCATTTTTTATTCTTCTCCTTTAAATTATTTATTTTGGGAATAATTTTAAAAAATAATATATTAGCGTATATTTTTTTATATATAATTTATAATAATTATAATTATGAAATACAATACTTATTTAGCTTATCATCATGAAGACAGGGAATATGCTGATAAATACATAGAACTTTTTGGAGAATTGCTGAATATTGTTTCTCCAAAAATAACTCGTGTAGATGAAGAATCAGGGGAGGAGTATATAGAAAGATTTATTGAAAATAGTGGAATTTCTAAATCGTCAATTGTTGTTGTATTAACTGGTCCAAAAACATATAAACGAAAACATGTTGATTGGGATATTTATGCAGGGCTAAAAAAGAAAGCAGCCTTGGTTGGAATATGTTTACCTAACAGGAACGATTATATTCTGAACAAATTTATTTTAGAAACTTATCCTCATAGATTGGAAGATAATGTAAAAACAGGCTATGCATCAATACATAAATGGACAGAAAATCAGGATATAATGAGAAATATTTTAGCATCCGCCCAAAAAAGAAGTCAGAATACCTTATTGATGAAAAATTCAAGGAGATTAATGCAAAAAGATCATCATTTTTGTGGAGCAAGAGGTTGTGAATGCCATTAATGTCCCGGAAAAAAATATTATTATTAAAAATAATTGTGGCAGGTAATTGGTTACCTGTTTAATCGGAAAAAAAGAATCTATTGATTATTTGTCTAAGTATTTTAACTTTGCAATATCTTCACCAGTACGATTTCCATATATTTTAAGGGGGTTTAATTTTTCATTAAATTCCTCATATTCTTTTTTTGTTAGTTTAATTGTACATGCATCAAAGTTTTCTATCATGATATCATATTTTTTACTTCCTGGTATGGGAACGATATGTTCATTCCTTGCCAGAATCCACGCTAAAGATATTTGTGCCATGGAACAGTTCTTTCTTTCAGAAAATTCTTTTACCACATCTAATATCGGCTGATTCTGTTTTTGATTAGTCTCTTTGTATCTGGTAATTACACGTCTTACATCATCTCCAATGTATTCTGATGGTTTTTTATAAACTCCTGATAAAAAACCACTGGCTAATGGTGAAAAAGGTACAAATCCGATGTTTAATTTTTCACATAATGGAATTACTTCCTTTTCGAACATGCGTTCCATAATTGAATATTCACTTTGTATGGCAGTAATTGGTGTGGTTTCTTGTGCTTTTTTTATAGTATCTGCATTAACCTGTGACATTCCCCATCCTTTAATTAATCCTTCATCGATGAATTTTCCCATTATTTCTGATGTCCATTCAATTGGGATGTTGCTTCGTCTATGTTCATAGTATAAATCAATATAATCTGTCTGTAATCTTTCCATTGAATCGTATAGATGTTTTCGAATAACTTTTTCCGCTTCTTTTTTATCGTTCGGTAGTTCAGGTATCAGATATTTTGTTGCAAGGGTAATATTTTCTCTAAATTCTTTTATTGCTTCTCCAACTAATGATTCATTGTGTCCTTGACCATATGCCTCTGCGGTATCAAAGAAAGTACAACCATAATCATATGCTTTCTGAATTAATTTTATTGATGTATTATCTTCTGGTGTTGGTCCATAACCATGGGAATATCCCATACAACCTAATCCTATTTCTGATACTTTTAAATTACCTATTGCACGTTTATTCATAAATATTTCTCCACATTTATTAAAATTATATATATTATTTCTATGTATAAATAATGTATATATAATAAATGGAGATAAGTTATGACTGATGTATTATTATTAACAGGTGCAGGTCAGATAGGAATGGCTATAGCAAGAAGAGTGGGATACGGAAAAAAAATCGTAATCGGTGATAAAAATATTGAAAACGCAAATACAATTGCTAAAATTATGATTGAAGCCGGATTTGATGTTGAAGTAGTTGAATGTGATATTTCTGATAGGGAATCAATTAAAAATCTTATTAAAGAGGCACAAAAGTATGGAGAGATATCTAACTTTATTAATGCGGCAGGAGTTTCACCTTCACAAGCACCGATAGAAGTAATTCTTAAGGTTGATTTATATGGTACTGCAGTACTTCTTGAAGAAGTGGGAAAAGTTATTAAAGAAGGGGGAACTGCCGTAACAATTTCTTCACAGTCTGGTCATAGAATGAAACAGTTGGGAGCAAAAATTGATGAACAATTGGCTACAACACCTACTGAAGAGTTACTTGATTTGGAAGTATTACAACCAGAAAACATTGAAGATACCTTGCATGCTTATCAATTAGCAAAAAGATGTAACGTTAAACGTGTAATGTATGAGGCATGCAAATGGGGTGAAAAGAAAGCAAGAATTAATTCAATTTCCCCTGGGATAATAGTTACTCCCTTAGCACTTGATGAGTTCAAGGGTCCAAGAGGGGATTTCTATAAGAACATGTTTGCAAATTGTCCTGCCAGAAGACCGGGAACTGCAGATGAGGTTGCAAATGTTGCAGAATTATTAATGAATGAAAAAGGCGCTTTTATAACGGGTTCTGACTTTTTAATGGATGGGGGAGCAACGGCTTCATTCTTTTATGGTAAACTGAAACCGGAGTAAACAAAATATCTGGTCTGTGAAAACAGGTAAACTATTATTTCCAGAAAATGTTTATAGGGTGATTAGCCGTTGTTTGATTGACTAAAGTAGTTTATTGCAAAAAAAATAGTGAAAATAGGTTTTATAATTATAATATCATATATTAAGAACTATTGGTTTGTATGTTTGGTTCTTCGATATTATTATCTGATGTTGTGGGATTATCATTGGAATTGTCATTAACATCATTTTGTGGATAGTTGTAGTTGCTTTGTTGATGGGTGGTTGTAATATTGGAGCCTGATGAATCGTCATTAGGTATGCTGATATTGAAATTTGACATTCCGGAAATAATTAATAATCCAACAAGGATAATGGCTGCTATAATAATTATTAAATCACGCTGTTTCATATTTTCACCCCTTTCTTTTTTTATTATCAAAAATCATTTTTCTATAAATTAATATAAATATTTTTTCAAGAATATTTTTTCAAGATAAAGAATATTAACAAAGTATATATAAAGGATATATTATAATACTAAATACACTCAATAAATATTTGGACTTGATAATATGAAAAAAATTATTCAATGGGTTTTATTAGGAACAAAAGGTTCTGAGAATAGAATCAAGATTATACAAAAGATTAAGGAAAAACCTTATAATATTAATCAGTTATCAAAAGAGTTAAACTTAAACTACCGGACAGTAAAACATCATATTACCAAACTTAAGGAAGTAAATCTTATTGAGTCTTACGGAGAGAAATATGGAAAATTATATTTCTTATCTGACTTGATGAGTGAACACTATGATGAGTTCATGGAATTACTTAGAAGCACAGAAGCTAATCGAGCAATTGTAGCATGATATCCTCATGCTAAAAACTATTTTTTCCGGATAATTATGATGTCTGAAATTGAAAAATTAAAAAAGGGATTGGATTATTGTTTTGCAGATAAGGAAGTGATTTCAGTTAAAGAAAATGCTGTGATTCAATGTGAAATATATAATAATATTGATCCAACTGATTATGAAAAGAGATATTCACAATTAAAGAGGATGTTGGGTGAAGTTGGAGATAATGTTTCAATAGAAAAGAATTTTAATTGTGATAACGGAAAAAATATCTTTATAGGATCTAATTTTTTAGCAAATTATAATGTAACTATTCTTGATGTTAATAAAGTGCATATCGGTAATGATGTCATGATTGGTCCAAATACAATAATTACTACTGTAGGACATCCTATATCTCCTATGGGCAGACGACAAAAGTTAGCTGTTACTGATCCTGTAAAAATAGGTAATGATGTTTGGATTGGAGGCAATGTAACTGTTCTTCCAGGAGTAACTATTGGTAATAATGTTGTTATTGGTGCAGGAGCTGTTGTTAACAGGGATATTCCGGACAATTCTTTGGCAGTGGGTGTTCCTGCAATAGTTATTAAAACAATAGAAAATGATTTAGAATAAGTATTTTTTTTTTAATCGGGTAAGTTTAAAAAGGAAGAAAAGTCTTCCATAAACTTTTTTTTGTTAAATATTTTTTTTTGATTTTATATTATATTAATTCAAAAATATCTTTTAATTAATTATTTTTGATTTCGGAGGTGGAATTGAATTATCCTCCAGTTAGAAGGATAGGTATATAATATAATACTGTAAATATTATTATTAATTCTACAAATAATTTTATAGCATCTTTTGTACCATTATCCATGTGTTAACCTTCCATCTTTAACAAATTATTGAAAATATCAATACATCTTCATTATTTGTTAAAAAATAAACATAAATTATTTTATGTCTAATGTTTTCTATGTTTAACAATACATATAAAGTTTTGGTATACCTAAAAGTATAATATGTATTTGATGAATTATTATCTTTTTTTGAGAATAAGTTATTAATTTAATTTTTATTAAATATAATAATAGAAGTGAAGAATAGGTGAAATTATTCAAGAATCAAATAACACGAAAGGAATTGAATCAATACTTGGAAATCCTAAGAAAGCTTTATGGAGAATGTCCATTCCATTAATAATATCCATGCTCATAACCAGTATTTATAATGTTGTTGATGCAATGTGGGTTTCTGCTTTAGGTGCTGATGCATTGGCCGGAATAGGATTTGTTACTCCAATTTTCATGGTACTTATAGGTATTGGAAATGGATTGGGTGCCGGTTCCTCATCTGCACTATCAAAATATATAGGTAAAAAGGATAAAGAATTGGCGGATAATGCTTCAGCACATAGCATAATAATTACTATTGTAACATCTTTATTGACAACAATAATTTTATACATATCCTTGAAATCTATATTGATAGCAATGGGTGTTGGAAATACTATAAATTTTGCCATGGTTTATGGAAAAATAATAGTGCTGGGTTCAATATTGGTAATTTTTTCTAATTCAGTTTATGGGATGTTACGGGCTGAAGGTGATGCAAACAGAACGATGTATGCCATGCTGATATCATCTATTCTAAATATAGTATTGGATCCAATATTTATTTATGTTTTAAAATTAGGGGTGGAGGGTGCTGCTATTGCAACATTGTTGTCCCTATTTTTTGTTAATGTCCTGTTACTATATTGGTTTTATATTAAAAAAGACACATATTTGAAGCCTTTTTTATCAAAATATTCTTTTAGTAAGGATATCTATTATGATATTCTGAAGGTAGGTTTGCCTGCAAGTTTGGAACTAATAAATAATGCAGTATTTGCAGCGTTATTTTCTTTGTTGTTGACTTATGTTGCATCAACCGATGCAGTGGCGGTATACTCTACCGGATGGCGTATTGTAACTATAGGAACTACTCCGGTTTTGGCAGTTGCCACAGCATTAATATCCGTAATTGGGGTAAATTATGGTGCTAAACGTTATGAAAATATTCAGATAGCTCACAGGTACTCCATGAAAATATCGATTGTCTTTAGTCTGATTGCAATGATAATAACATATTTCTTTGCAAATGAAATTGTCTATCTGTTTGCTTATGCAGGTACCAGTATTAGGTTAGCTCCACAACTTGTGGCATTTTTGTCATGTATAGTATTGTTCTATCCAACAATGGCTGTGGGTGCAACATCTACTTACGTGTTCCAGGGTACGGGTCGTGGAATAACAGCAATGTTTCAGACGGTCTTACGGGAAATAGGGTTTACTTTGACTTTTGCAATACTTTTTGCAGTAGTATTTGGTTGGGGTGAATATGGGGCATGGTTTGGAATAATTTTTGGTGAGTTAATAATGAATAACATCACAATGATCTGGGCTGATTTGTATATAAAAAGACTTATCAAATATAATTCTTAAAAATAGGCAATTAGATAATAAAAATAGTTTTGATTAGGGTAAGGTTATAATTTAAAACCTGTACCAGTAAACTGTGCAATATCTCTACCCTGATCATCGCTAACGTCAACATTAATGATGGAGACCGTTCTGCCATCTTTTCTACATGTTCCTTTAGCGATTAATTTGTCTCCTTTTGAAGCGTTTATGTAAAGAATATTGACTTGCTGACCAACTGTAGGTCTATGTATATGGTTGGATAATACTGCAAATGAAAAATCAGCTAAGGTAAATATTACTCCTCCCATTACACCGCCATAGGCATTTCGATGGTCATTAGTTAGTTCTAGACTACAAACACAGCTGTCCTTGGTCAGTTCAATTAATTTTACCCCTGTGTTTGTAGCAAATTTATCGTCTTTAAAAAATTCTCTTGCGTCTTCTATTGAATTAAATGTTGTCATAATATCTAACATAATTTATGTGAACAATAATTTAAAATGATTATTGTAATAAACATTATGTAAAGAATAAAAGTAGTTATATAACTCAATGAACACTTAAACAAAGATTAATTTACTTCCAAAACTTTTTTTCAAGGATATTGAAGGGGATATTAACATATTAGGTTGATATGCTCCTTTTTATATTATCCTTTTTTTTTAGTAAGGGGATTACTTGTTTTGGTGGAAAACATATTAATATTGTTTAGAATATATTATAATCTACAAAATAGATTTATGTGAGGAGAAACTATGGCTGAAGATACACCATTAAAATTAATAGAAAAATGTCATGCACCTGAATGCGGTATGTTATATGCTTTAAATAAGGAAATATCCGAAGAAGATTTTGAAAAAGTTAAACCTTTTATGCAAAAATTTACTCCGGCAACTTTTGAAGATGTTATGAAAATTTCAGGAGATCCTCATGGATGGATGTGTACTAGGGAAAATGCTCCTAAAGTTGAAGAAGCATTGGGAATAACTGAAACATTGGATAAAATTGATGAAGATAGACAAAGGCAGAGGGAAGAGTTTGATAAAAATAGGGGAAAGAAAGAACAGGCTCAACTGGATTTGGAAGATGTTTTCTTTTCAGCAGCCAGGCCAAAACAAAAGTTATCCAATCTTATTAAAGCTGCTCAAATAGTTTACGATCCTACAAATAGTTTTAGAGATAATAGTTATTATGGTGGGGGACATCTATTCATAATTATGAAAAACAGTATCTGGTACATCATGAACAATGGTCGTGAAGAAAACAATTGGAATATGAATAATATAGAAATTGAAGAGGCCGGTGGGGCAATAGGATTTAAAGTGCCCTATGATGAACATATACATGATTTAATTAAAATAGTATCTGAAGAAAACGAATACTCTGGTGATACCTATAAAGAACCGGAAATAGGTGGCAATGGTGGTTCATGTGGAATCTAATGATTCTTTAAAATTAGTTCTGAAATGTATAGATCATGAAGAATATGGAAATCTTTATGCTTTGAACAAGGAAATCACTGATGATGAGAAGGAACTGATTAAAGATTATTTTAGAAAGTTTAAACCTATTGATTTTAGGAATATCTTAAACATAGAGGGAAATCCCCATGGATGGATGTGTACTGAAGAAGACGTACCTCAAGTTGAAAAATTGTTAAAGATTTCAGAAACCTTGGAGAAACAAAAACTAGAACAAGAGGAATTACAGAAAGAATTGAATCAGAAACGTAAGGTTAAAGATGATGCAATGAGTGAAATTGAAAGAATATTTGACAATGCATCCAGACCAAATAAATTCTTAAAAAAATTAATAAAGAAAGCGGATATAGTTTATGATCCTGGTGATGGTTATTTGACTGATCATGAGTTTGGTGAAGGTCAATTATTCCTTATAAACGAATCTTACATATGGTATATAATTAATAATGGTAGAAAGGATGATGATTATACGCTAAATAACATTAAAACCACGGGTCCGGGTGCTGTAGGTTTCAGGATTCCATATGATGAACATGTACATGATTTGATTAAAATTGTTTCCGATGAAAATTTATATAAAGGTAAATAACTGTGTCACATAGTAATTAAAGGAGATTAAAATATGGAAGTTAGGTTGGAAAAAAGAACAGACTATAAAGAAGTTGAATTTTTAGTAAGGGAAGCATTTTGGAATGTTTATCGTCCTGGATGTTATGAACATTTTATAATACATAATATGCGCCATCATAAAACATTCATACCTAATTTGGATTATATTATCGAGGAAGATGGAAAAATTATTGCACAGATATGTTATTCAAACTGTTCAATTTGCGGGGATAATAAAAAATTATCTGATGCTGTTACATTAGGTCCATTGTCCGTTCATCCGGATTATCAAAGAAAAGGTTATGCAACAAAATTGGTGGAATATACTCTGGAACTAGCTAAGAATATGGGAATTCCATATGTATTTGTTGTTGGGGATGAAACTCTTTATTCCCGTTTCGGTTTTGAAAGTGCAAGTAAATATGACATACGATTTGAAGATTCAAAAAAAGATGAAATTTCACCATTTTTCATGGTAAAGGTATTTGATGAAGAAGAAATTAATGATATTGAAGGTCGTTATTTGGTAAGTGAATGTTTTAAAGTAGATGAAGATGCTTTAGAAGAGTTCGATAATAAGTTTCCTCCAAAAAAGAAAGAAAAAAGGGATAATCATTTAGAGTTATAGAGATTATCCTAAAATCTCATTTTTTTCACCATAAACATTTTTAATGAAATTTTCAATATTCTCAGGGTCACCTGTAAATAAGATTAAATCATCTACTTCTAATTGTGCATTAGGACTAAATCCTACTATTGTCTTGTTGTTACGAATAATTGATGTTACAGTTAAATCATAATCATAGAAATCATAATCATCCAGTTGTTTTCTTTCTGTAACATAAATTGATTCCACATTCAGGTTAGTTATTCTTTCATTCAGTGTTGCGGTTATTTCTTCCGGTGATACACATCTGAATGTATCATAGTGGTCTGATCTTAATGTGTCGATGGTGTCTAGTATTTCATCAACATCTTTGTTATAGTGGTCCATTACTTTGCTGAACATTAATATACTGGTTTCAAATTCTTCTGGAATAACTTCATCTGCTCCTAATTCATATAGTTCATCAACATTTTTCACGTATCTTGTTCTTACTATGATGTGGATGTCAGGATTTAATCTACGTGCTGTATCAACAGTTTTATGGGTAGATTCGTATGAGTTTGTTGCAATTACAATACATTTTGCTGATGTGATTTTTAATTTTTTTAATACGCTTTCGTTTGTGGAATTTCCATAAATTATAGGTATACCCAATGATTTTTCTTTTTCAACTATTAACGGGTTCAAATCTACAATTATATATGGAATCTCATAATGTTCACAGGCTCTTGCCATATTTTTACCGTTTACTCCAAAACCAACAATTATTACATGATCCTCCAGTTCTTCTTCATAATGCTCTTCATGTTTAATATTTGCTAATTCTTCATCTACCTGGAAGCGAGGAATTCTTTTGAAGAGTTCAATAATCTTCGGTGTAGTTTTTTGTAAGAATGGTGTTGCTGACATGGTAATAATACTTACTGCCAGGAATGTTGTAAACATTTCTGAAGTTAATAAACCATATTTTATCCCTTCACCTGCCAATACAAAAGAAAATTCTCCTATCTGGCTTAGAAGAATAGATATTGATATTATTGTTCTAACTGGTAATTTCAATATTCTTCCTGTGATAAATGTAGCTAAAAATTTTATTAATAATACTAAAGCCGCCAGTAGGATTATTAATAGGATATTGTATAAGAAATATTCAATATTAATCATTAAACCAATGGATATTAGGAAAATGCTCATGAAAACGTCTTGGAAGGGTTGGATGTATCCAAGAGTCTGATGACTGTATTCGGTATGGGAAATGATTAATCCTGCAATAAATGCACCTAATTCCGGGGATATTCCCAGATATGAAGTTGCAAAAGTAGTTCCTAAACATACAAATAAGACTAACAGCATGTATAAATCACGATTTTTTGTACGTGCAGCTTCATGGAATGCTTTTGGAATAATCCATAAAGCACCAGCAACCAGTATGACAGATAATGAAACTAGTTTGATTATTGTGGTTGGTAATGTGCTTATATCTATGTTTTGACCACCTAGTAGTGGTGTCAGTAATAATACAATGATTACTGCTATGTCCTGGAAAATGAGTATACCTAATGTTACCCTACCCTGAATAGTATGTGTAAGTTGCTGTTTTTGTATTAATTTCATTACTATTGCAGTACTGCTGAAACATATCAGGAATCCTAAAAATATTGCTTCATTCAGAGGCATTTTTCCTAGGAATGTGATTATTGTAACAAGAAGAGTAGTAATGACAACTTGTAATATACCACCAATTACCGCATAGTGTTTTATCGCTGAAAATTTTTCTATTGAAAATTCTAATCCTATGATAAATAATAGGAAGATTACTCCCAATTCAGCAATTTCCGTGATTATTTCAGTGGAAATAACAGTATGTCCTAAAATAATACCTGTTAAAAATAGACCAATCATGGACGGGAGTTTAAGTTTATTAAATATTAATAGGATTACTACAGCAGTAATTAAAATAATTGAAATACTTTGCAATAATAATAAATCCATAATTATCTGTCTTCCTTTATTGTAAATTATATATCTATATTATATGTAGTTTGATTAACTTAAATTTATAGATGATATTTTGTTCGTTTTGTGATAGGATTAGAGTTTAGATTTTATTTGAGAAAATCATTTGATATATACTTTTTATTGAAGTTTAAATTTTATTAAGATTGACTTAAGTATAATCTTTGTTTCGATGAATATATTGAAATGATTGATTATGGAAAAAGTTTTTTTTTATTGGTAACTTAAATTGATAAATCGTAAGATTTTTTTTTTAAAAAAAAAAGAGATTTTTTCTGAGATTTTTTCTCAGAAATTATTCATTAGTAGAATTACTTGGTGTTGGAGTTTCATTAACTATTGCTCCACCGCTAACTCTTCCTGAATTTGCATTTATTTCATAATAAGCCACCATTTCACCATTTTTATAAAAGTTTACGTAGTAATATGGGTTATTGTCTATGGAAGTTTCTGTAATTGAATATGTTGCATCTTTGTATTCGGCAGGTAACTGGGCTCGGCCTGTATTAACTGCGGTTGATTGTGAAATTTTGTTTACAAGCGGGTTATTTGTAGGCTTATTGTTGTTGGTGGTTGTGTTGTTGGTGGTTGTAGTAGATTGGCCTGAACTAATTTTATTTGAACCGGAACTTGCCGTATTTGTTCTTGGCTTTGAGTTGGTGGACTGTTTTTGTGTTGTAACTGAAGATGTGCTTGTATCAAGTTTCACAGTGCTTTCATCAATTACTCCTGAGTTATCATTAATGCTTATTGAATCTCCCGTAGGGGTTTCAACATCAGTAGTTACACCACTGTCTTCAGTAGCTACATTAGATAAAGTGTCAATTACATCATTAGTTTCATTTTGATATGTTGCAGCCACAATACCAATCAATGCTACTATGAATATTGCTAATATTATTTTAGAATCCACTTTTCCACTCCTATTATAGTTAGATTATTTTAAATAATAGTATATTATATACTATGTTTTTTAATATATATTCTTTTGTCTATGGATATTAGTTCTCAATTCCCCATTAATTTAAATAATCATATTTTATATAATATATTCATGCAAAGAAAAGGAATTACTAACCTTCCATTACATACTGATCATACACCTCCCTGGTTATGGAAAAGAATGGTGAAGTTATCAGGGGCTTTAACTGAAGTCATCCTGGAGGAATATGGTCATGAAGAGTTTTTAAATAGGATTTCAAATCCATATTGGTTTCAGGGTTTTTCCTGTATAATAGGTTTTGATTGGCATTCTTCCGGAACTACAACAACTACATGTGGAGCTTTGCGTGCAAGCCTGAATCCACAGGAACACGGTATTGCAGTATTGGGTGGTAAAGGCCGTAATTCTTTAAAAACACCTGCTCAAATCAACGAATTGGCAGATACTTTTAATATATCGGAAAATGCCAGGGATGTTCTAGTTCAATCTTCAAAGTTATCTGCAAAGATTGATAATTCATGTATACAGGATAATTATACTTTGTATCAACATAATTTCTTTTTAACGGAAAAAGGTAATTGGGCTGTTATACAGCAGGGGATGAATCTTTCCAATAAATATGCTCGACGTTATCATTGGATGAGTACTGATTTGGATAATTTCTTATTGGATCCACATACTGCTATTGAATGTGATCAAAAGCAGGATGAAACATTGAATATGGCTTCTTCAGAAAGTAAAGAGGTACAGAAGATTAGTGTTGACTTGATTAATGATAATCCTGATCATTTAAGAACCTACTTCAGAAGAAAAGATCCTAAACAAACATTATTGTCTGATTTTTTTGATTTTAATAATGAAAATAGTGATCCTACAGGTTTTTTTAATCAAAAATCTTTTACAATGCCAAGACATCATGAAGTGTTGGATATGGATTTAAGTGACAGGGAGTTTGAAGTTCTTAAGAATGCTTATGAGTTACAACCGGAAGATTATAGGGAGCTAATATCCTTGAAAGGAATTGGTCCTAAAAAAATAAGGGCTTTGGCATTAATTAGTGACTTAATCTATGGTGAAGAGGCCAGTTGGGAAGATCCGGTTAAATATAGTTTTGCTCATGGGGGAAAGGATGGTTTTCCATATCCTGTGGATAAGGAGGTTTATGACCATTCGATTGAAACCATTAAAGAATCTCTTCATCAGGCAAAACTCAGTGATAAAGAGAAATATGATGCAATTAAAAGGTTAAATAAATATATTATTTAAAATCGAAAATAATTTATTTTTTTGTTGATAGATATAATAATTAGATATATACTAGAGGTTTTAATATGCAATCAACAATTGAAGTTTTAAAGACAAGACGTAGTGTAAAAAAATTTAATGATAAAAGAGTTTCTAAAGAAGATTTGGAAGTAATATTGGATGCAGCAGTTAATGCTCCTTCAGGTATGAATGCTCAATCTCCAAAAATTCTTGTTCTTCAAAGAAAAGCTATTATCGAAAGATTTTCTGAATGGAATAAATCTTTTTATCCTAAGGAAGTATTAAAAAATTTACCTGAAGATTTTGATCCATTTTATGGTGCATCTACTCTTATCATAGTATTGGCTGATAAAACAATTCATACTCATGTGGAAGATGCTTCATTAGTTATTGGTAATATATTAAATGCTGCTAGTAGTATGGGTATAGGGTCTTGTTGGATTCACAGAGCTAAAGAGGAGTTTGATTCTTTACAGGGAAAAGAATTATTGAAAGTTTGGAATTTATCTGAAAATTATGTTGGAGTAGGTCATGTTGTCTTGGGTTATCCTGAAGATGATTATAAACCTACTGAAAAGCACATCAAGGAAGATTATGTGGTTTATCTTGATGAACTTATTTAAAAATTGATTTAACCTTCCAACTTGTTGAAGATTCTACTTCTTCTTTAAATTTTTTTAATTCATCTATTTCTTCTTTTAAGTTTTCTATTTTTTGTTTTAATTTTCTGTTTTCTTCCTCCAAGTCTTCATTATTGAAAATGAGTTGTCCTACTTCTGTGGATAATTGTTTGTAATGGTATTTCTGTTCTTCAAGCTCTTTTTTTAGGTAATCATTTTCTTTGGTTAAATTGATAATTTCTTGGTTTTCATCCATTTTATTCACCTTTGATTTCTTATTATAGTTATGTTTTTTTATAGTATAATTTTTTAATAAATGTTTTTTGGTTTAACATAATTCTTATTGTCTTACAAAAAGTGATATATCTTAAAATAAATTAATAATTATATAGGGAGTTATCATATTTTTTTTATAAAAGTT
Organism: uncultured Methanobacteriaceae archaeon; assembly: GCA_902797085.1. GTDB lineage: Archaea > Methanobacteriota > Methanobacteria > Methanobacteriales > Methanobacteriaceae > Methanosphaera. The sequence continues at coordinate 10,121 of CADBRM010000057.1, read as the reverse complement.
ATAGGAGGTAAGAGAATTGTCACAATTAATTAAATTTAAGAATGTCACAAAGGAATATGTGACAGGAGAAAACATACTTAAAGCAGCAGATTCACTGAATTTTATGATAGAGAGGGGCGAATTTGTTGTTATTTTAGGACCGTCAGGATCTGGTAAATCAACATTATTAAATCTTTTGGGAGGTTTGGATAAGGTAACTGATGGTGAAATAATAGTGAATAATAAAATAATTTCACAATTTAATGATAACGAATTGACAAAGTATAGGGCTGAAGAGATAGGTTTTATCTTCCAATTTTATAATTTAATACCTAATCTGACAGCGTTGGAAAATATAGAATTAATCAATGATATAGTTGAAACTAAAATTGGCGGATTGTCTTATCTGGAACAGGTGGATTTATTATCACATGCAGATAATTTTCCTGCCGAATTATCTGGTGGAGAACAGCAAAGAGTATCAATAGCAAGGGCATTGGCTAAACAACCTTCAATGCTATTGTGTGATGAACCGACTGGAGCACTTGATTCAGAAACAGGATATAATATTATTAAAATATTATTAAATTTATCTAAACAAGAAAATACTACAGTAATTATAGTAACACATAATATAGAACTATCAAAACTTGCAAACAAAGTCATATATCTTAAAAATGGTCGTATAGATGATATGGTAATAAATGATAATCCTAAAAATATTGATGAAATAGAATGGTGATTTTATGTTATTTAAAAAGATGTTACGTGACATGAAGGAACATAAAATGCAATTCATCGCAATATTTCTGATGTCTTTCTTAACATTACTTGTTTTTGCAGGTGTTGGTGCAGAAGTGGCTGGAGTACAGCAATCTGTTGATTCATTTTATGAAGATACAAATATGGCTGATGTATGGTTATATCCCAATGAAATAAATAATCAGACAATTCAAAAGATAATGGACATTGACACTACTGATGATATGGAAAGACAATTGGTATTACCGACAACGGCGGATATCGTGGATGATCCGAGTGTTGATTTACACTTCGTAGAAAACAACACCATAGCAAAATATTATCCGATGGATGGAAATGAATTCGATATAAATGATGAAAAGGGCATATGGTTGGATAAACGATTTGCAGAAGCAAATAACTTGAAAGTTGGAGATAATATAAAACTTAAATTTAATGGTACAAGTATCGAAAAAACTATCAGGGGATTAGGTTATTCTCCAGAATATGTTTATTCGCAGGGTGATAGTTTACTTCCTGACTTTAAAATGCATGGTTTTGGATATTTATCATATAAAGCTTTCATAGTGGATGATGTGCCTTATAATACGATATTAATCAAAACGGATGATATGGATTATCAGTCAAAATTGGATGAAAAGATTAATTACAGCACATACTTACCTTTTGATGATCATACTAGTGTAAATCAGTTCCAGCAGGAGTTGGATCAACATAACATGATTGGTAATTTATTGCCAATAATCTTTGTGGCAGTAGCATTATTAACTTTGCTGACTACTATGACAAGGATAGTTAACAACCAGAGAACACAAATTGGAACATTGAAAGCATTAGGATTTTCTGATAGAACTTTAACTCTGCATTACGTATCTTATGGTTTTTATTTAACGGTTGTTGGTTGTGTGCTGGGGTTAATAATTGGGGAATTGACTATTCCATCATTGTTTTTCCCATCAATGAGTGCTTTTTATACACTTCCCTCATGGAAAGGTGGATTTGACATTAAATTTGTATACATATCTTTAATCATGATTGTATTGTCGACATTTTTCACATATTTGGCTACAAAAAACATTTCAAAAGAATCGCCAGCTTCCACGTTGATGCCTAAGGCACCAAAATTTTCAGGACAGGGATTGTTTGAAAAGTCCAAACTTTGGAATAAGATGGGCTTTAACGGAAGATGGAATTATCGTGATATTAAACGAAATAAGGTTCGTTCCTTAGTTACAATAGTTAGTATTATCGGCTGTACCCTATTGCTTATTACTGCCTTTGGTATGGATGAGGGAATGGATGATTTGAAATCATGGCAATATGGAGGTATCAATCATTATGACAATCAGGTTATTTTAGAAGATAATGTAACTTCAGCACAAATTGATGATATAACCAAGAAGTATGATGGAACTCAGTTTATGAATCAACAAATTGAAATAAAGGCTAATGGAATTTCTCAGACAAGCTCTTTACTATCTTATAACAAGTCGGATTTGATTACTCCAACTGATAAAAACATGAATCCTATTGATTTGCCTGAAGATGGTGTTAGTTTAACTGAAAAAACATCTGAAATATTAGGGGTTAAAAAAGGAGATACAATTGAATGGCATTTATATGGTGATGACAATTGGACATCTTCAAAAATTGATGAAATCTATGCTGATCCTGCAACGCAGGGAATTACCATAAGACCTAATAAATTGGAGGAGTTAGGTTATAATTTTACTCCAAACATGATCTTAACAAACAGGGATATTAACAGTAGGGTTGATGGTGTAAGTAGTGTAAATAATTTTGGCGATTTGCAAAACACATGGGATAACTTAACTGAATCTGCAAATATCATGATTGGTGTATTGTTATTGTTTGCAACTGTATTATCAATTGTCATGTTATATAGTTTAGGTGTTCTTGCATTTACAGAGGCTGAACGGGATTTAGCAACATTAAAAGTAGTCGGATTTAAAACCAGGAATATACGAAGATTATTCTTATCACAGAATTTGATTCTTTCAGTAATTGGTTTTATTATAGGAATTCCGATTGGATATTATGTGTTGCGTTTATTGATGGATTATTCTGGAAGTAGTTTCTATTATCCGATACATTATTCGATACGTGTGATATTGATAGTGTTTGTCATTGTAATTGGTTTATCAATATTTGTTAATTTATTATTTTCTAGAAAAATAAGGGATATTGATATGGTAGAATCACTTAAAAAGGCACGTGATTAATTAAATCACGTTGTAATTTATTTTTTTATTTTTTTTGAAGCATATTGCATTATATCATTTAAATCAAAAATAATACTAAATAAATTTATTATATACTTAGAATAAAATATTATTTGTTTAATGTTAAATTAAACACCAAGATATTATGTTAAATTTATAAAGATACATTTTATGATTTAATATTTTATCCAATAATAAATGGTCTAACTTAAGTTAGTTGAATTTATTTTTTTCCTTTCGAATAAAGGAATTTGAATACTAATTATATCCTATAAAAGATAAAATGTGGTTTTTGTAGGATATATCCACATTTATCTTTTTCAAGTTTTAACATTTATTCTATTCATTTTTTAGAAAATTATTTAATACTTTTTTTATAAATAGTAATACAAATACGTTATGATAGATACTAATCAAGATTTTATAATTGAATTCAAAGAATTGGTGGAAAAAGAAAAAAAAGATAATCCTTCAATTTATGGGCAGGTAACAAGGATTGATGGTAATGTTCTTGATATTTCTCTTAAATATCCTTCTAACTTGGTAAAGAATATGCCTGTAGAAATTGATAGAGTACCTGCACAAATAATAGACATTAATCTAAAGAATATTCGGATACAGTTATCTAAAAAAGCTAAGTTTAAAGTTAAACAAACAGTATCCATACAGAATATACAAAAGGATATTATTATCCATAAATTGCAGGAAACATTGGATAATATACTACATGACAAGGTAAACGAATCAAATAAAGATACTTTGAGAGTATTGTTTGAAAATTTTAATCCAACATTTTCAGATAATTACTATTTGATTGATAAATTAAACAAAAATCAGTCGATAGCGGTAGAAAGATCTTTACAAGCAGACAAATTCCATATAATCAAAGGTCCACCAGGTACTGGAAAAACACATACAATAATTGAAATAATTAAACAGTTGCATAAAAGGAAAAAAAGGATATTAATTACAACACATACTCATATAGCTTTGGACAATATTATAGAACGTTTGGATACAATTGATGAAAGGGATATTCTTAGATTGGGACAAAAAAGTAAGGTATCTGATCTGGCAAGTAAATACACGTTGGAAGAACAGATTAAAAAACATCCCCTGTATGAAGTTATACTTGAAAAAGAAAGTATTATTGAAAATTTAAAAAATCCCTCTGAAATTATTCAAAGTAATGTTGTTGAAAAGTCTTCCGGTGTAGGTATAATCAATAAGATATTAAAACACTTATTTTCAATTGAGGAAAATGAAATTACATTAAATAATCATATAAACAATACTATCAACTCTAAGAATAAAGAAGCAATACTTGAAATATCTGCTGAGATTGAAAATATTAAAAGTAATATACAAAATGATATACTTAAGAATGTTAATATTATCGCATCCACAGTACTTTCATCATCAAGTTTTCTTACAAGGGATATGGAATTTGATTATGTCATTATGGATGAAGCTAGTCAGGTACCCGTATATTTAGCATTAATTCCCCTAATGAAAACTGATAAATTTATTTTAATAGGTGATGATAAACAGTTACAGCCTATACAAAATGATAATGCTTCTTACACATTGAATAAATCCGTATTTAATTTTTTAATTGATAAATATCCTGATAATTATACCTTTCTTAATATTCAATATAGGATGAATCAGGAAATTAGTGATGTGGCTAGCAAATTGTATTATGGTGGTAAACTATTAACCGGAGATAATGTTAAAAAGCAGAAAATTTCCTTAATAAAGGGCGGTTCTCCTTTGATTAACGATGATGCATTAACATTTATTGACACGTCAAATATGGGATTTAATGAATCTTCCGTATCCGGTGGATGTTGTAATAAACATGAATCAAAAATTATTTTATCGATTGTCAAGTCCTTAATCAGGAATAAGATTTCTGAAGATGAGATAGGTGTTATAACTCCCTACAAAAAACAAAAGTTGTATCTGAATAAATTATTTTTGGAGGAAGATATTCATGTTGAATGCGATACAATTTATAGATTCCAGGGAAGAGAAAAAGATGTAATTATAGTCAGTTTTTGTAAAAGTATGAATCAATCTTTAACCAAGTTTCAGAAGAAATTTATTGCAGATGAGAATCAGTTAAATGTTTCAATAACCCGTTCAAGAAGAAAATTGATATTAATTGGAAATTATTCTATGTTGGTTAGTGCAGATAATATAAGGGATTTGGTGAATGAAATTCCCCTAATGAATAGGATATACCTGGAAGACATATATTAGATAAATTTTTATCATTTTCAAAATAATTTATTTATTTTAACTTTATTTGAATTTTTATTTGAATGATTGAAAACATTTATATATTATAATAAATATAACTATTGTTATATCCTTAGAGATATATTTAGATTTGAATTAATATTAATCGATAATAATTTAGCAATTGTTCTAGATTTTGTTATATAAATTCCCTAAAACAATGTTTTTGTATTATTTTTTAATAAAAATTAACTCAGTTATGAAGTAATGCAAATATATTTTTTATTGATATATAACAATTGTTAACTTATTATTTTACTTAAATTATTCTAAAATAACATTATTAAATTACGGAAAAAATAAATGAGATGGAAGTGAGTTATGAGTTTTGTAAACCAAGCATCATTTTTAGAGAAAATTAGACAAATTACAAATAAACTTAAATTTGAAGAAGAACAAAGAACATCATATAAATTTGAAAAAGATATAATTAAAAAAGATAATGAAAATGAAGGAAGTGATAACGTGGCATACGAAGTAAAAAATAAAAGAAATATAGCAACATTAGGATTACATGCAGGTCAGGAAGAAACAGATGAATCAGGTTCTAGAGCAGTACCTATCTATCAAACAACATCTTACGTATTTAAAGATACTGATCAAGCAGCAAACAGATTTGCTTTAACAGAACCGGGTAACATTTACACAAGACTTACAAATCCAACAACAGCAGCATTTGAACAAAGAATTGCAGCTATTGAAGGGGGAGCATCAGCATATGCAACTTCATCAGGAATGGCCGCTATCTTTTACACTATAATAAACTTATCTGAAGTTGGAGATAATATCGTATCAGCTGATAACCTTTACGGTGGAACATTTGAATTGTTTGAAAACACATTAAAAAATCTTGGAAGAACAGTTAAATTTGTCGATTCACAATCACCTGAAGAATTTGAAGCTGCTATAGATGACCGTACAAGAGCAATATATGTTGAATCCATAGGAAACCCTAAATTGGATATTCCTGATTTTGATGTAATATCTGAAATTGCACACAATCATGGAATTCCGTTAATTGCAGATAACACTGTTGGAATCGGATCTGTAAGACCATTTGACCATGGTGCAGACATCATTGCAAGTAGTGCAACAAAATACATTGGTGGACACGGAACAACAATTGGTGGAGTAATCATAGAAAAAGGAGATTTCAACTGGGATAATGGTAAATTCCCTGGATTAACCGAACCGGATGAAACTTATAACGGATTAAAATTCTATGAAGCATTAGGTCCGGCAGCATTCACCACAAGAATCAGAGCAGTTTTAGGAAGAGATACCGGAGCAGTACCAAGTCCATTTGGTTCTTTCCTATTGTTACAGGGATTAGAAACTTTAAGTTTAAGAATAGAAAAACACGCAGAAAATGCATTGGCAGTGGCAAAACATTTGGAAGCACATCCAAAAGTAGCATGGGTAACTTACTCAGGTCTTGAAAGCAGTCCAAACCATGAAATTGCTAAAAAATATGCTGAAAAAGGTTATGGTGGAATAGTATCATTTGGTCTTAAGGCAGGTTATCAAGGAGCAATAGACTTTATTAATAACACAGAATTATTATCACTCCTTGCAAACATAGGGGATGCAAAATCATTAATTATACATCCTGCTTCAACTACTCACTCACAGCTTACAGAAGAACAGCAAAGAGCAACTGGTGTAACACCTGACTTAATTAGATTTGCAGTTGGAATTGAAGATTTAGAAGATATATTAGCTGATGTTGATCAAGCATTGGATAAAATAGAATAATTATCTTCTATTATATAACCTCCATTTTTCTCTATTTTTATTAACATAATTCAATTTTAATTAATTTCTAATTTCGTATTTATAACAAATATTAAATGTATAAAAAAATATATATCTTTTTAATAATTAACGACTGTTAAGGGGGTAAATGTGTTGTCACCTGGTAAATCAATTGGGATTGTAGAAACGAAGTACATAACTTTAGACGAAGATTTGGTATTAGAAACAGGAAACGTAATAAAAAAACCAACAATCGCTTATGAAACATATGGAACATTAAATGACCAGAAAAGTAATGCAATTTTAATATGTCACGCTTTGACAGGGGATGCTCATGCAGCAGGATGGCATGAAGGGGCTAAAAAGCCAGGTTGGTGGAATATTATAGTAGGACCTGGAAAACCACTTGATACAAACAAATATTATGTTATTTGTTCAAATGTATTGGGAAGTTGCAAAGGAACTACAGGACCAGCAAGTATTAATCCGGAAACAGGAAAAGAATATGGTTTGAAGTTTCCAATCATCACCATTCAGGATATGGTAAATACAGAAAAAAAACTTATAGATTATCTTGAAATTCCGCAATTATATGCAGTTATTGGTGGTTCAATGGGTGGAATGCAGGTACTACAATGGACCATTTCATATCCCGAAATGATACGAAACGCTATTATGATAGCATCCGGAGCATTTTCCACACCACAACAAATAGCATTTAATGCTGTTGAAAGAAGGTCCGTTATTGAAGATCCAAACTGGAACAATGGGGAATATTACGATAAAGAAAAAAAACCTGAACAGGGATTATCAGTAGCTAGAATGATTGGCCATATTACTTATTTAAGTAATGAATCAATGTATGAAAAATTCGGTCGTAGGCTACAGGATAAAAATTCATTCAGTTATGATTTCAGTAATGAATTCCAAGTGGAAAGTTATCTTGAACATCAAGGATTCACTTTTACTAAAAAATTTGATGCCAACAGTTATTTATATTTAACAAAGGCTTTGGATTACTTTGATATAAGGAAGAATAATTCATTAGAGGATGGTCTAAAACCAATTAAATCAAGGATGCTGATCATGTCTATAACTTCTGATTGGTTATATACACATGAACACATGGAGGAAATAGTTTTAGCATTAAGAGCAAATAATGTTGATGTAGTTTACTCCAGATTGAATTCAGAATATGGTCATGATGCCTTCTTGATTGAAAACGGACAGATGAACTATATCATTAGTAACTTTTTATCTAAAGCAACGGTTAAAGACGTGATGAGTACCAATGTAGTTACGTTACAAGAAAATCAGGACATTAAAAAGGCTGCGGAGTTAATGTTAACTAAGAATAAAACACATGTGCCTATAGTTAATTCCAAAAATGAAATAATTGGTATTATTACGGCATGGGATTTATCCAAGGCTATTGCTAAAAATACAGATAATATAGAAGATATAATGACAAGGGATGTTTTAACTTGTTATGAAGATGATTCCATTGATGATGTTGCACGTAAGATGGAAGAACATCGTATATCTGGGTTACCTGTAATAAATGAGAAAAATCAGGTTATTGGAAGCATATCCTCAACACATTTATCAAATCTGTTGGATTTCCAATAGATTTATTTTTTTTTTCAACTTTTTAATTATAATGATTAATCATGATAAATTATATATATCTGTTTGTATGATATATTAACTAAGGGTAAATTGTTTTAAACAAAAAAACTCTTAGGAGAGATACTGATATGAAAGGATTAGCAAGAATTGCCCAAGATGAAATGGGTTGGGTGGAAAAAGAAAAACCTAAATGTGGACCATACGATGCAATAGTAAGACCTATAGCATTAGCACCATGTACTTCAGATGTACATATAGTATGGGGACATGCATATATGTCTGATGCTCCAAACCGTATAGTGGGTCATGAATCAACAGGTGTTGTTGAAGAAGTTGGAGAATTGGTCAAAGACTTCAAACCTGGAGACCGTGTAATAGTTCCGGCAATAACTCCTGACTATAAAGCTGTTAATTCACAAAGAGGATTTGGACAGCATTGTTATGGTATGGGAACTGGGATGAGTTTTATCACATTCAAAGACGGTGTGTTTGCAGAGTATTTCAATGTGAATGATGCGGATGCAAACTTGGCTCATTTACCTGATGAAGTTAGTTTAGAACAAGCAGTAATGATTTCGGACATGATGACTACCGGTTTTTATGGGGCTGAATTGGCAGACATTAAACCTGGTGATGAAGTTGCAGTCTTTGGTATAGGACCTGTTGGACTAATGGGAGTTGCCGGAGCTCATTTCATGGGAGCATCAAGAATTCTTGCAGTGGGAAGCAGACCTGCAGCAGTAAAGGTTGCAAAAGAATATGGTGCTTCTGAAATTGTTGATTATCATAATGGAAATACTGTAGAACAAATTATGGATTTAACTGATAATCAGGGAGTAGACAAAGTAGTGGTTGCCGGAGGAAATTCAAACACGCTTTCTGAAGCATTGGAAGTACTGAAAGTAGGTGGAACAATAGGAAATGTACTTCATTATGATGGTGTTGAATCAATACCTATTTCAGCCATAGGATGGGGTGCCGGATTGGCTGATAAAACCATTCGTGGAGGAGTATGTCCCGGTGGAAGAGCAAGAATGGAACAGTTAGTTAAACTTGTTCAGTATGGCCGGTTTGATTCAAGTAAATTAATCACTCATAAATATGATAAATTTGAAAATATTGAAGATGCCATGATTATTATGAGGGATAAGCCAAAAGACTTAATTAAACCTGCAGTAATCTTTGATGATTAATTAACAGGATAATCAATCTATTTATTTTTTTGTCATATAATTATTTTTTCTATTAATATTGGTTTAATAGAAGATTACACTCTTTTTTTTGATTTTTAGCTTTTTTTATAGAAATAGTAGTTCTTATTAAAGGGGATTAAGGGGGTAAATATCTTGGGATATTTACATTTCTTCGAATCTGTCTTCGAGTTTTTCAAGTACACCTGGAAGACTTGTGTATTCCATTTCATCAGCAGGTAATCTGTGAGGTTCGAAT
>CADBRM010000056.1 GCA_902797085.1 uncultured Methanobacteriaceae archaeon | reverse complement strand
TATAAAAAGAGTGAAGGTTAAAAATATATTAAATATGTTAATTAGGCTTTTCTTGTAAATACAAAGTCAGCTAATTTCATTAAAGCTTCTTTTGCTTCTGAATCAGGAATGAAACCTAATGCTTCTTTTGCTTTTATAACACAATCATATGCAACTGTTCTAGCATACTGTATTGCGCCATATTTGTTCAGTAAATCCATTGCTTCAGGAATTATGCTTTCATCGTTTGCTTCCAATAATTCAATCAGTCTGTCATGGTCTTCCTTGCTAGCCTTTTCAAGTGCATACAATACCATAATTGTTTTTTTACCTTCCACCAGGTCACTGCCAACCGGTTTTCCAATTGATTCGTCACCAGTAAGGTCTATGTAATCGTCTTGTATCTGGAATGCCAAACCCACATTTCTTCCATATTCCTGTAAAGCTTTTATTTGTACTGAAGTTGCTCCACCGATAATTGCACCGGCTGCTGTTGCTCCTGTAATCAATGCTCCTGTTTTTTTGTAGATCATGTTCATGTATTCGTCTTGTGTTACTTCGAATGTGTCCTCGAATGACATGTCTAATGCTTGTCCTTCACAGATTTTTATGCATGAATCCACGAGTACTCTTAGTGCATCGATTGCTCTTTCATATGCAACATTATCATCTGCCGTTTTGATGATTGTTTCATATGCCTTTGCAAATAATGTGTCACCGGCCAATATTGCCAATGGTTCTCCCCATATTTTATGTACAGCTTTCATTCCACGTCTTGTGTCATCGTTATCCATTATGTCATCGTGTATGAGACTGAATGTGTGGATTAATTCAAGTGAAGCAGCTGCTTTCAATGCTTTTTCAGTTTCTCCACCAACTGCTTGACAGCTGAGTACTGTTAATGCCGGTCTGAACTTTTTTCCTCCGGCTTTAATTAAATGTGATGATGCATCTTTTAACTCATCCGGTTCCAGTGTACTTAATGCTTCATCAATTACTATATCAACATCTTCTGAGTATGCCTTTAAAATTTCTAATACGTCCATTATAATCACCTATTAAATACTTGTGCCTGTCCATTCCTTAGTATGTGTACATCGTTTCCTAATTTATATCCTTCTTCTTCAGCTAATTCTACGAATGCTGCCAAATGGCTTAAATCTCCGTGTGATGGGATTAAGTGCTGTGGATTTAACATTCTTATAAAGTCCCTTAGGTCTTCCGGACCTGCGTGTCCTGATACGTGAATGTTGTTATATATTCTTGCTCCTTTTTCCTTGATTCTTCTGTCAAGCAAATCCCTGTTTGCTAAGTTTATTGGGTTAGGAATTGTTGAAGCTGAGAATATGATATTATCTCCAGGTTTGATTTCGAAGTTTGTCTTGTTGTTTGCTATTCTTGGCAATAAGGCATCCGGTTCTCCCTGATGTCCAGTTACAAGCAGCATGTATTTGGTTCTGTTTTCGTTTGCTCTTGCCAGTGCCTTGTTGATGGATTTTGAATTACCGTATATGCTTACATTTCTAGGCAAGTTTAGTATTCCCAATGATTCTGCTATTGAACAGTACCTTTCCATACTGCGTCCAAGAATCAATACTTTCCTTCTGCTTCTTTCAGCGATTTTTGTGATTGCCTGTATTCTTTCTATGTGACTGGAAAATGTTGTAACAATCAAACCTTTTCTTTCCTCTAATGGTCCTTTAAGAACATCTTTAAGTAAATCTCTTGCTATTTTCTCTGAATGAGTTTTGCTTTCTTTTACCTCCTTGATGTTGGTGGTATCCATTATTGCCACTTTCACACCCTTTTTACCTATTTCACGGAATCTTCTGTAATCAGGTGGTGGTGAAACCATTTGGTGGTTGTCAAACTTAAAGTCGTTTGCATATATCACTACTCCTTCAGGAGTGTGTAATGCAGCTGTGATGGTTTGTGGGATACTGTGTGTTGTTCTTACGAATTCCAGCGTCAAGTTTGGTGAAATTTGTATTTTTTCCCCAGGATTTACTGATTTGAGAGGGTTGTTTACCTTAAACTTACGTTCCCCTTTGATGGTTTTTTCAATTAATGCTAGTGTGTACGGTGTTGCAATGATTGGTGCTTCATATCTGTGTGCCAGTTTTGCTATTGCACCTATGTGGTCCAGGTGACCATGTGTACATACTATTGCCCTTACTTTTCCATCCACTTCCCTCATTAATGTGTCATCAGGTATTACTCCACGTTCTATGAGATCAAGACTGTGCATCCTCGATATATCCGTGTCCTCGTGGATGTGAAGTCTGTCCAAGTGTATTCCCATATCAAAAATTACTACATCATCATTTACTTTTACGGCAGTCATGTTCTTTCCAATCTGTTCGTATCCACCGACTGCTATTACTTCTATTGTCAAATTATATCCTCCTAGCGTATTTTGTTGTGTCAATATCTAGTTCTGTTAAAATTTCCCTAGTTTTTCCTGTTATGATTAATCTTTTTTGTTTTAATTCTTCAATGTTTGATGCTCCAACGAGGAACATTGCTGTTTTTAGTTCTCTTGTGAATTGGTTGATTTTCTCTTCAATTAGTTCTGGACTTTCATAGGCATATTTTAAAAACGGTAATGCCATCCCAACACAACTAGCACCTAAACTTATGGCCTTTGCGGCTTCCAGTCCGTTACGTATTCCACCGGATGATATTACCGGTAGATTGGTTGATTCCAATACTTCAACCGTACTAACTGCTGTCGGTATTCCCCAGTCCCAGAACAGGTTTCCAAGTGTGGTGTCTTCTGCCCTGTATGTTTCAACTGCTGCCCAACTTGTTCCACCTACTCCCTGGATATCGATTGCATCTACTCCCATTTCTTCCAGTAGTTTTGCATCTCTACCATCTATTCCTGCTCCCGTTTCCTTTGCTATTATAGGAACGTCCGTTCCGGAACAGATGTTTTCTATGGAGTCTACATATCCTTTAGCGTTTATGTCCCCTTCAGGTTGTATGATTTCCTGTAGTGGATTTAGGTGTATTGCCAAAGCATCCGTATCCAACATTTCTATGGCTTTAGGTGCATATTCAACTTGGGGTGCTCCAATATTTCCAATTACCATTGCTTTTCTTATGTAATCACGTACAACAGTAAATGTTTCCGTGAGTTCCTCATTTGTTATACCTGCTCTCTGACTACCAACACCCATAGCTATACGGGTGTTCTCGGTTGCTATTGCAAGATTCTTGTTTATCTCAGTACTTGCTTCATGTCCACCGGTTATGGCAGATATTATTAATGGACTTTCCAATTTTCGTCCAAGGAATTCTATTGAAGTGTCTATATCATCAAAGTTTACTTCTGGCAAAGTTCTATGCACCAACTCTATGTCTTCAAATCCTGTTGTTCTGTGGTGTTCCACATCATTATTCTTACAGATTTCTAGGTGTGCAAGTTTTCTGTCAGATATCACTCATATAACCTCCTTATGGATTATTTTGTGAATAGTTATCATTATTTAATTAAAGTTCCCTTAACCTCTTTGCCTGAAACTGCTTTCTTCAGGTTTCCTGGTGTTTCTGCATTTATTATTAACGATTCTATACCATTTTCTGCCAATTCCAACAATTCATTAATCTTTCCAGCCATTCCACCTGTTACGTCAGCTCTATCTTCATTTTCTGTTAAGGATAATTGTGTATCTTTGGTTACTATATCTATCAATTTAGCATCAGGATTGGTTTTAGGATTATCTGTGTATATTCCATCCACATCAGATGAAAGTATCACCTTGTCTGCCTTTAATGCATTGGCAAAGTAGGTGATTATCTGATCTCCCGAAAGAATTGCAAATTTAATATCATCATTCAAGTCCAGTACGGCATCACCATATAATACCGGCACGAATCCTTCATTTATGTAACGTTCTATAATTCCAGTATCACATACTGCTATTCTTTTATTTTCCGTAATTATAAATGAAGACGGCTTTACACCAATTGCAGGTATACCCCTTTGCTGTAATTTCGTTACGACAATATAATTTAGTAATTGTACTGAAGCTTGTGTACGACTCAATCCCTCAATTTTGTAGAGATTTTCCTGTGCATTAGTAATTTTGTCACCTATAGCATACTTTTTTGCATGAATGTGACCATAAGAACCTGCTCCATGTACTATGACCATATCATCACTGTAATATGACAGTTCTTCTGCAATTCTATCCAAATTAACTTCATCTATAGTCGGTTCTGTTGCATCTTTAATAGTTAATGCACTTCCGCCAAGTTTAATTATCATCATAATAATTGTGTCCTTCTATTTTTCAATGATTGTAGCATTAACTCCTTCATCAGATTGTTCACATTTGAATGTAGCATATTTTTGGCTTAAGTGGTCGTATATATAATCAATGTTTTCAGGACAATATGCGATTATACAACCTCCACCACCACTACCTGTTAACTTGGAACCTTTTGCTCCATACTTTCTCGATAAGTATACCATGTCTGATAATTCAACAGTATTTACTCCTATTGAATCAAGCAAGCCCTGGTTTAAGTTCATTAATTCCCCAATCAATTCAGAGTTTCCAGTTTCTAGAGCTTCTTTAGCATTTCTTGCAATTAGTTGCATTGCGTTAAAAATATTTCCTACAATCTCAGGATATTTTACGTATTTTTGTCTAACAGATTCTACTAATTTTCCCGTGTTTCCGCTTATTTCACAATTAGATACTATTAATGGTAAGTCCATATCAAAATCTATTCTGTTCAACTGTGATTTTTCATCGATATAAATTATTCCACCGTAGGTACTCATGGAAGTATCAATGGGACTGGCAGCACCCTGAATCTTAATTTCAATATCCCTTGCCTGTCTTGCAATCTGATCTTTATTCAATTTGATTCCGGCCAGCAGGGATAATGCTTTAATACAACTAACCGTAACTGCTGCCGAAGAGCCTAATCCTGCTCCCAGATACATTTTTATATCTACTGTTAGATTAAAACCATTGTCAAATTCAAATAAGTTAATAACCTCATAAATGTAATCAGTAATCATTTTGTTTTGACTATCTAACTCAAAAAATAGTTTTTTATCTGTCAGTTCGGAGCTTTCTGAATAATTAACTAGGGGCACATCGATTCGGACAATGTCATCGTCCCTGGAAGTTACTTCAACTTCCACTCCCCTATTTATTGCAACTGCAATTGCCGGTTTCTTATGAACAACCGAATGTTCACCAAATAATATTACTTTTCCTGGTGCAAAAGCCTTAATTTTCATAATTATTCTCCGAAAGTCAATAGGAATCGTAAACAAATTAGTTAAAAAATAATATAAAATATTAAAAATCTAAAAACTTAGTATTACATTATTAATTCATTTTATAAATTAAGTTTAGATAAAAAGTGTAGAAGTATCAAAAAGATAAACTACCTGACATTATCCAAATTATTTAATCTAATTCAAATACATTATTCGCCAAAAGGCAAATACCCCTTAAAATGATCCCCAAGTACAAAAAAACCTTTTTATACCGTTACTAATATGTAACAAATAACGATTAACTTAATCAGTTATTCTTATGAGAATCTGTTAATAATATATATTTAAATTATAGATAATAAAGGTAACTATTGATATAGTGAAGAAATTAAAAAAGATATCTGTAAAAAAAAATTAAATTAGTGATGTTTCACATATATCTGTATAGAAGTGATTATGATGATTAGAAAATCTTGTGTTGATGGACTTTTTTATGAGGCTAATCCAATACTGTTAAGAGAGGAAATTGAGGATATGTTTTCACATGTCGGTGGTGAAGATAGTCGGGGTGATGTTGTTGCAGGTATTGTTCCCCATGCAGGTTATGTTTATTCCGGAAAGACAGCCTGTTATACCTTCAAGGAAATCATGAAGGGCAAACTTCCGGATACTTTTATTGTTCTTGGACCCAACCATACCGGTCGCGGTACAATGATTGATGTGTGTGACTTTGAGAAGTGGGAAACTCCCCTTGGTCTTGTAAATGTTGACAGGGAATTTATCGGTGAACTGTTAAACATCGATTCGAATGTTTATATTGACAACAATGCACATGTAAGGGAACACAGTATTGAAGTGGAAGTGCCGTTGATCCAGTATATCTGTGAAGGCCACGATTTTAAAATAGTTCCCATTGTTGTTTCACAACAGATTCCTTCCCTGTGTGAAAGTCTTGCCAAAAGTTTGGATACTGTTGTCCGTAAATTGAATAGGAAATGTGTCATCCTTGCAAGTACCGATCTGACCCATTATGAAGATGAGGAAACAGCCAACTTTTTAGACAATAAAGTAATTGATTCGGTAAATTCCATGGACATGAAACGACTTGTAAAAGACATTATTGAATATGACATTACAATGTGCGGATACGGACCTGTTATAACTGCAACAACATACTGTAAACTACAAAATGCCAATAGCCCGAAAGTACTAAACCACACTACCAGCGGGGAAGCAAGTGGAGACTATGATTCCGTTGTCGGTTATATGTCAGCAATCATCAAATGAAAGGACTTTGCCTGAGGACAATAACATTTATACAACCCGTTAGATTAAAATGCACCCGGATTGTCAAATACAATTATCATATATTTTTAAATACCATAAAGAATATAACAATAGTTATAAAAAATTGTGAGAAAATAAATATGACCAGATTTGAAATTGACGGAAGAGAATTAGAAGAAAATGAAGATGAATACCTAAAAGAATTATTTGACTTACCAGTATATAATGGAGACTACGAAGATATCTACCAATACATCATAGGATTCTACTCAAAAACATTGATAACACTGCATAATAGTCAAAATGTAGACCCTGACTTAATAGATGTATTCAAAAGAGCATCAGAGTACAATTCATTGGTAAAATTTGTCATTGAAGACTAAAAAAAAGTTAAAAATTAATAGAAGATAATTCTTCTATTTTCCTTGTTTTATTAATTATATTTTTAATTCGAAATCAGAAGGTTCTAAATCGAATTCTTCATCACTGGATAAGATTCCTCTGTTTCTTAATACTTGTCTAGCAAGTAACCAGTATACTAAAGCAAT
>CADBRM010000055.1 GCA_902797085.1 uncultured Methanobacteriaceae archaeon | reverse complement strand
GTATTATTTCAAATCTTAATTCTTCTATCTATTCTAATATTTGGTATAAATATTGGATTAGCAACAGGACTTGCTAAGTTATCCAAGAAATTGTTAAGTTTAATTTGTATTGTATATGGAGGAAGTATATTATTAATGGGATATGTCTGTGTTATTCATTCTGAAATAATATCCTCCGTTATTCAGGGCAGCAACACGGAATTTTACTTATTGTTGGCCGGAATAATGTTGATTGCCGGTATATTGACAATCAGAGAATGGAGAGTGCATGATGGGAATACTAAATTGTCTATTTACTTATCCCTCATAGCACCGTATCCCTGTTATATTTTGTCATTAATTGCATTGATATTGTATATTAATCCTACAAAGGATATGGAATCAATTAAATTAATTCTGTTTATTGTAGTGGCTTTGATAATTGTTATTGTTTTAACATATATCATTTCAAAATATACTAGACTTGTAAAAAAGGCTTATCAAACAATTATGGGAAATTTTATGATTACATTAGGATCCTATTATCTGCTGTTGGCATTAATCATGCCTAATATATCAATAATTAGGAGTGGCGATTTAGCAGCAATAAAAATAGGTTCTATAGAGGAAATAATTGAATTTATTATTTTACTTATCGTCCTGTTGATTATAGGATTCATATTAAACAGAAAAAGTGAAGGTATTTTAAAATAAATAGGTGATAATATGGTAAACGTACCTGGAGGCGAACTTTTAACAGGAGTTTTGGACCTTATATCACAAAGTTTAACCGTTCCTGTATTGGTTATATTGTTGATAATATTTCTGTTGTCGATAATATTTTTGGGCGGTTTGATATCAGAGTACAGTTCTAGAAAAAATGTCTCCGTTGAAAAGGTAAAAAAATTGATATATGATATTGGTTATGCCAATTCCATTGATGAATTAAAAAATATCATTAAAAAATCTGAACTGCAAATATCTCAAAAGAAAGTCCTTATTGATATTGCAGATTCCAGTTCATTAACGGAAGATGCCAGAGAAGCTCTTGCACGTAAATTAGTTGAAAATGAAGAAGATAAAATCGAAGCTAAAATTAGGAATACGGATATAATTACACGTATTGGACCAACATTGGGATTGATGGGAACCTTGATTCCTTTAGGTCCTGGTCTTGCTGCATTGGGAAGTGGAGATATTAATACTTTGGCTAGCTCATTAACGGTTGCCTTTAACACTACTATTGTAGGTATAGGCAGTGGAGCTTTAGCATATTTTATTGGAAAAATTAGAAGACAGTGGTATGACCAATATCTTTCAAATATTGATGTGTTATCTGATACGGTATTGGATTATATGAAGAATTATGACTATTCAAAAGATGAGATTATTGTTGAATGGAACAATGAGTGATTATTATGGTAAGAAAAAAACAGAGAAGGAGAAGGTCTTCAACGGAAGAGGATCCTATGGCAGGTACCGCTAACCTTGTAGATGCAATGTTGGTGTTGGCTGTTGGTTTTTTAATCTTTGTTGTTATGAGCTGGAATATGCAGAGCATCATCTTTTCGGACATGTCCCAAGATGAAAAAGACTCCATTATGGAAGCAATGAAGGATGCAAAACCAATAGATAAAGGTCAGGAGATAGATACTCCTCCTGAAATATCTCAAAGTTCTGGACAAGGGTATACTGAGATGGGAAAAGTTTATAAAGATCCCACAACGGGAAAACTGATAATGGTAGAACAATAAATAAACCCCACCTTTTAACCATCTTTTTTCCATTAATTTGCCAATCAAATGAATTTTGGAATATTATATTTAATATTTTATTATTTTTTATTTAATCATTTAAACCGTTATTTCTAATATTACACAATTAATCAATATTTTCTATTTTTTTGTAATCAGTTGATAAGACTGATGTCCTACATTTTTTACTATATGGAATATTTAATAAATAAGTTTATATATAACTTATTCCATATTGTTATTTACAAAGAAATACAAACAATAAAAATTTAAATTACTCTAACAGGTGTATCATATGAAAGAGGAAAAAATCTATTTTACAATCAATGGAGTCAATATGTTTCACGGTATAAAACCATTTAAGATAGGTTCAATAGTCAAGCTAGTTAAGGAACCGGAAAATGATTATGACTCCGAAGCAATACGTGTAGAACTAAGGTATGCAGGTCCGTCAGGTTACGTTGCCAATAGTGTAAAGACTGTAGCTAAGGGAACCTATAGTGGCGGACGTTTATATGACAAGATTCTGGATACCGACTATGGTAGAATAATATTCATCTTGAATGATTCGTTGATAGCAGAAGTTCTCACAAAGGACGAACTTGAAAAGGAAAAGAATGATGTTGACAGCGATATAAACTTTATATGAACGGGGGGCATAGTATATGAGTGATGTAATAAACTCCATATTGGATGAAATAAAAGTATTGAATGAACAGACATACAAGAACATGACTGTGATTGGATTGAATGTTCCAAACGGGGACCTGGATTTGATGAGCCTAGAAATCGGTTTGGATATGGGTCTTGTTGAAATTACAGAACTGAATGAGGAAGGTAGCGTCAATGAAGTTAAGGTAATAAACAATGCAGTTACTCCCCTGTTGTTATTGGATGGTGAGGAAATCATAGGTTCAAAACAGAACAGGATAGTAAACACTACGATAATCATCCCTGCAAAGAGTGAGAAGATCATTCCGGTAAGCTGTACCGAAAAGGGACGCTGGCACTACAAGTCGTCAAAGTTTCACTACTCCAACCACATGGCTACCAGCCGTGTACGAAGGGACAAGCAAATCAGTGTAAGCCAGTCATTGCGAAATGACAATTCATTCAGATCAAAACAAAGTGAAGTATGGGATAATATCGCATTGACCGAAGACAATCTAAAGGTAAACAGTAAAAGCAGTGCTCTATACGATTCCTATGTACAAAGAGGTTCTGACATTGATGAATACAAGAGCAAATTCAGGTTAGATGAAAATCAGAATGGCATAATCGTATACATTAATGGAGAATTGGTGGGTTTTGAAATAATATACAATTCCAAAAGATATGGGGAATATCATAGCAAACTGCTTGAAAGCTATATAATTGATGCCATAGGAAAAGAGAATGAGGAAAGTGTCATGGGAGACCTGAACAAGGATGAGCTTTTTAACAAGATTAAGGAATCCGAACGTGAATCCTATGACTCTGTAGGATTGGGAGTTGACTATCGTCTTGAGGATGAAGAATTCACAGGAAGCGTAATGATCTATGATGATAATTTAGTCAACGCTTCATTCTTTAGAAAAGTATGAACATAAAAAAATCCCTTACTTTTTTTTTATAATCATGGAATACTGTCTCTCGAATGTAGCATAATCTTTTCCAAAGTGCTCTGCAATGGCCTATAGCTCTTGTCTAAAAAGGTGTAAAAAGAGTTGTTGGGATGGTTAAGTTAGTTTTCCATGATTTTCTTGATTTCCATGGGGCTGTACTTCTGGTACAATACATCATAGAAGTCCGGATTATGACCGAAGGAATTGTTGTATTTTAACGTGTGCAAATGGCACAGTTCATGGTAGATGGTGTATTTAATAGTTTCCTTTTGCATATACTGCATATATTCATTTAGTACTATATTGTAGTTATTATTTGCCCATCCCAAGTGTTCTAATACGAATGGTGCATGAATTATTTCTTTGGATTCCACTTTAAGCTCTTTTTCATATCTCATGAAGTAGGTGGCACAAATCTTATCGTATTTTTCAACACTTCTGTTAATAATTCTTTTTGTCATGGCATTATAGACATTCAGCAGTTCATTGGAACAGTATTTTGTTACATCTTCCAATTTGGCTTTACTGCCTATGGATAGGTTAACATTAACTATTCCCTGACAGCCCAGTATATATGGCTCTTCAGCGTAGGTTTTAGTGAGTGCTATAGGTACTTTATTATTGTCTATTTCAACTATATGCATATCAAATTCCCTCATATTATAGTATACAAAATTGTTCAAATCTGTATACCTTTTCTTTTTTATAATCGCTTTTGTTACGTCCGAACTTGCTGGTAACTATATAAATGATATCCCCCGGCTTAAGGATTATATCTTTTTACCAACACGCTTGTGTAACATCCATGCAATATGTTTTGAACTAATGGATGATACGGCATTCCTGGTGCTTTCCATAAACTTGCTCTTTTTAATTTTCCTTGTCTGTATTTTATAATTCTTGTTTTCAAACATCTGCATTGAGAAATTATCGGTAACGTAAATCATTCCTATCAACTCCTATTGTGTAATAATAATCTTTCTATAATCGTAATGCATCCTTTTTTCTTTGTCATGATATGTCTGTACAATATACAGAATATCATCGGCTTCTAACTGGATGTTAATCCTGTTCTTTTCAATACCAAGGTGATCGGCAATATTCTGATGGCCAATGGAACTTATCAGTTCATCCCTTTCTTTTTGTATCTCTTCAAAACTGCTTGTTGTAATTTTAAATTCCGGATTTGTTTTCGGATTTAGCATTTTTGGACTGAATCCGTTTGATATATATTTCATTTTATTTACCTCCTCTGAATAAAAAATATTTAATAACATAACACCCACTGTACTGGAAGATTCAGAAGGAGTGTTATGTCCCGTTAATAGAAAATATTAAGGTGTAAAAATTATGAACTAAAACAATTTCAATCATTTATTTACATTTCAATCCCTCCCTTTCATATACGGTTCCAGATTTTATTGAAAAAAATTTTCATACATGACTTTCCACCAATACTGGCAAGTGTTGAAGCAATCTTCCGAGAGTCATGTCCCGTACTGTTGAGAAGTAATTTAACATGAATATTAAGAGTCACCATTCATCTACATCTTAACACCCCCTGATTTAATGGTCCAGTAATTTACGTATTTCTCATAAACTGTTCATTGTAGTATGAGTTATACTCTTTACTGTTGAGCTTACGACTTTCCTTAATCATTTGCATCATTTTCAAAAATTTGATAAACTGTATTTTATGTTTCATCATACAAATTACCTCAAGTTATTTGTTGTTATCAATTACTTACATTTCGTCTTGCAATATAACCTCTGATTGAAGTAGTATATAAATGTTTTTGTAAGTAACTATTACTTACTATATTTTATTTTTTCATAAATCTGATAAAAAAAGTATAATTTCTTTTGATTTCTTTAAAAAAGCTATTATAATTATTATTTAAAAAAATTTATAATTAAGTAATTAATTATTAATTTCATTTATTAGATAAAAAATAATTCTTAACATCAATACATTTATATAGTAATACGATAATAAATATTAAGTAAGTAATATTTACATATAAAAGGAGGCAAAGTTAGTTGCAAATACAAAAAGTTAAACTTGATGATGTTGCATCAATATTAACAGGTTTACCAATTAATAGATATGCCGATAAAGAAGATTCTATCAAACAACATGTTATACAGAATAAGTCAATAGATGAAATTGATAAAGACTTTAAGATCATGGCAGAAAATGTGTCTAAAGATATAAAGGAACAATTTTATTCACAGGAACATGATATATTGTATAAGGTTCAACAACAAAGTTTCGCAAAAGAAATCACTACCGAAACGGAGGCCATAATACCCAATTCATATATCATTATACGGGTAAATGAAGATCTAATAAATCCTTCATTTCTGGTTAATTATTTGAATAATCCCATAGTAAACTATGAAATTCAAAGAAAGAACGATACAACAAGGATTATGAAGGTCAACACTACTCTCCTTAAGGATTTGACAATTTCATTACCTGATAGGGATATTCAAGATAAGTATGCAACATTATTAACAAAGATATATGAGAGAATTGAAGTAAAGAGAAAATCAATAGACTGTGATAAGGAATTGATTAATTCATTATATGATAAAGTAATAGGTGATACTTATGCCCGTTAATATTCCTCTAAGAAGAGAATTGTCTTTTTTAAAGGAGATAGACTTATTACCTTTCATCACATTAAAATATTTATCAGATAAGCAAGAGGAAAATATTGATGATATATCGGACTTTGAAGAGAAATATGGATTCTCATTCAGGGATTATGAATTATTGTCAAACATTATCAAAAAATATCAATCTGATGATAAAACTTTTGAAACAGACTTTAAAAGTGCAATAAACGCTTTGAGAAATAGTAGAAATGAATATATTAAGTATATTTACAGCAACATCTCTGATGAAAACCTAACATATGAAATATTATCTAAAATCACATCAGTTTTAAGTAGTGAAAATATCGGAAGGCTAATAAATTATTCTGTTTATTTTAGAGACAAACGTTTTTATCAAATAAGAGATTTAGTAGCTACCCCCCGGTTAACTAGTTTGATGGTTGATATAGCTAAAACCAGTCACGAAATTGTTAATGTTTATGATCCGACCTGTAGAACAGCAGACGTGTTAAAATTCTTAGATGATTTCAAAACAGTGGTATTATATGAGTATAATTCTAATTTATATTCTCAAGCATTATCTAACATAATCCTTAAGGATATACCCCTTGAAAAAGTATCTATACATAATGATTTGAAGATAGATGATGACAGTAAAGATAAATACGATACTATAATTTCAATACCTTACTCGAAGGTGGAAATAAGGAAAAGAAATCAAAATAAGTCATTTGATAAGCAATTAAAAGATCTGGAATTTAGGCACTTGAAGAATTTATTAAGACATTTGGATGAAAAGGGTATTATCGTCACTGTTACCACTCAGGATATTTTGGTAAAAAAAGATACCTTGGAGTTTCGTAAAAAGTTAATTGAAGAAAATTTGATTGATTCGATTATAGAATATCAAAAAACACTACGGGATTCGGATATTATCCTATTGGTCTTAAAAAATGATAAGAAAACAGAGGACATATTGTTCATCAAACAAAAAGACAGAATGATTAGATTAAATCATAAAAAAATATTGGATTGCTACACGAATAGGAATAAAATTCCTTTATTTAGTGATGTAATTACTAATGAGGAAATTATAGAAAATGATTATAACTTAAATCCTAAAAGGTATGTCTATACTTTAGAATATAAATCTAAAAATGTTGATGAACTACTATCTAGACAAGAAAACTACAAAGAAAAAGTAAAACAATTGGATGAAGAGATAGATAAGATACTTGAAGAAATTAAGCAATAATGATTTGGAGGACAAAATGGTTAATCCACGTAAGCATGCAAATAACCTTAACGAAGAAGATTTGGAAAAGATTTATTCTAGACTTAACCAACAGTTCATGGGAGCTAGGGATTTTAGGTCCAGAAAGGAAATTAACCAGCAGCTGCTGATTTTCATTCTTGCCTGTAAACGTTTCGGTTCCGTTGACTTGATAAGGATTCCGTCTAGTTATTTCAAGAATGTTGCTAGGGATGATATCTTATATGAACCAATATCCCGACACATTAAGGAAGGATATTGTGAACTTGATGGTTTACTGCTGACCAATCATGTCAATAATCCCTACAAGCAAGAGGATGTGGATAAACTCCTATCGAATATAAATATGGGTAGTTTTAGCAAAGTTATCAGTATTGACACTTTGAACAAGACTAAATCCCGTTTCAATGATTATGGTGAAAAATGTTTTGACAAGCATAAGTTGAAGGAATATTTGAATTTAAGAGAGAGTCTTGACTGTTCGGAAGAAAAGGTAGAAAAGGAATTTGTTGAATCACGGGATACTATGTCTAATGAAGATATTGTATATTTAAAGGAAAAAGTGGATAAATTAGCGGATGAAGTTCAAAAACAGGTTGAAAAATCACAAACCTTTCTTCCCGATGAATATCTGGATAATCTCGAATACATTAAGCAAAGACAGGAGATACTGGAGGACAGTTTATCTAACAGGTACAATCAGTTATCCGGTACAATGAATAATATCCATCAGAAGGTAAAATCATTTAACAAGAAGTATAAACAACTTAACGATAATATAGTTCACTTAGGTAATATTGCATCCGGTGATAGTTTGAAAGGCAGTATTCGGGAGTATGATGCAAGGCTAGATGAGGTAATGAAGAAACTGGAAGACATCAAGGATATTCAGGAAGACATTTACAGACAAGTCAGAACAGTCAACTCAAAAGAGCCTATCGGCAGCGAGGATATGTCTGCTGACTGTGATGGTGAAGAGGGATGCATGGATTTTCCCAAGGTGGAATATAAGGAGTTCATGTACGGGTGGTTTACCAAAAACATGAAAATCACCAGGAACCCCCATGATGTCGTTGATATGAAGGTTATTACTAATAAACTGGAGAAATACTTGGATTCAAGGGATATATCTGTTGACAGGGCATATTTATTCAACAGGCTTGAAAGTTATCTCAGCTACTGGTACAATAGCCACGATAGGGTGATGCTCTTCAGGGACATAAAAAGCGAAAACATCAACGGTGGAGAGTTCTATTCCAATATCAGGTTCATTGACTTTAACCTTGAACACGAAAATAGAATCAAGAACAGTATTATTGCATGGCTTAGGGAAAATACGAGAGAAGCAGCCGGTGCTAAAACTTACACCAGGGATATTTTCAACAGGATAGAGCCAATCTTTGAAGAGAATGGATGGATAATCACGGATAATGAGGAATGGAGACAGCTCCATGATGCCGGATACACTAAGGTTTGCCCTAAAAGAACATTTTCACAGATTATTGGCAAATCCGTACAGTTTGTATATAATTCCATTGACACAAGGAGGGATGTTCCTAGAGGTACAGGCAACATTACATGGTATCCTGATCTTGAAATAATAGACAAGGAAGTATCTTCCAGTGTTCATTCGATGATGAAAAATGAACTTACAGGCGGAATAATGGAATCCGATAACATCATCTGCAAATGGTTGGATGATAACCTTATATACACTGATAGGGATAGTGATGAGACCAGCATAACGCTTGTCAGGGAGAAACTGTTAAAGCACTTTGAAGACAGGGATATCCACATTTCAAAAAGTCTGTTGGGACAAGTATTTGTCAACAGTCTGGAGAAGTTTCTAAGTCAGGAAGGAATAGTGTTCAACAGGGATGTTCCTGTTATCTGTAAGTTCATCCTCAAAGACGATACGGAAAAGATTCTAGGCAACAAGATTGCTTGCTGGATGGAATGTCATCTCATACCTACTGAAAATCCAAATGACAGGGTATATCTTGAGGACATCCGGGAAAAACTTATATCATACCTGTATCAGGAAAATCTTACTGTAGTGAGTGATGACATATACCTGCAACTTCCCAATAGCCTTAAAGGGAAATTCATTGAAGAAAGGATGTTTAGACAATCTTTGGAAGGAATATTGGATACCGAGGTTAATACTCGGAAAGTCGAGGATAATGTGGATGGAACCTATTTCATTTCATTGGAGTTTGTCAAGTACAAAAAACTGGAACAGGAACATGTAACAGGATGGATTGAAGATAATATTGAGGAACTGCTCAAAAGCAATGTTGCCTATAGGAACACCATACTGGATGAGTTCAGAGGATACCTGTCGGAACATAATATAGTAAACAGAACCGGATTTTCACTGGAGGAAGTAGTGGATAGGGGAATAAGGGATTACTATTTCAACAACACTAAAGTATCACTCAAACAGGTAAATGATGCAGAAAATGATTATTACATCCTGATATAAATGAATAAAGAGTAAAATACTCTTTATAATACTATTTTTAAAAAAAGATTATTACTTAATTACTTTGGAATGCATTACTAGATCCAAGAAGTTTTCGGCATAGTAGGAGTCCTCATTTTCATAATGGTCATGATGCTTCCTGAAGAACTCCCTGTCAAATCCCAACTCGATGGCCAAATCATGTGGCGGTAGCATTTGCTTATTTTTCTGATATTCAATGCCGATGGTGGCTAGTTCAAAGTCGTCCAATTCATCTAGACAATCATTTATCGGAATTATGTTGACGTTTTCTGAAGGATAATATCTGGTTGATGGAATAATCTTGTTGTACCTGCTGTTGGATGAAATGTTTAGGCTGATTTCCTTTAGTTGTACTGTGCTGTTGTCACCAATCTGGTAGGCCAGTTCATCAATCCAGTACTGGTAGGATTTGATGGTGTTGTTTGATGTAAACAGTATTTCATAGACTATTTCATTGTCATGGACACGTTCACTGAGTATTCTTGCTTTCGTTATGTATGTACGTATGATATTCTTCAGATTGTTTATTCTCCTGATGGACGGAAGTTCACCCGTATTGGAATCTTGATCAATGAGTATTCGGAGAACCTTTTTACGATAATCCTTGTTGTTGTAGTAATAGTGTCTAATGCCATGTGTATCATAGAATGATATGATACGGGAACTGAACTTTCTTTTAACACGTAATTCATCAAGTTTTTTCTTTGAACAGGCAGGAGCTAGCTTAATATTGTTGTCAATAAGAAACTTCTCTAAACGTTTATTCTTCATAGATATTACTATTGGTAAAGGAATTATTTATATTCTGGTTTATTATGTAAATTTTATGGAAAAGCTGACTGAATGATAAAAATGATACTTAGAATTTTTCTTTCTTATTGTATCGGTCTACAAAGTTAAAGTATGATAATAGTGTAAAACCATACTATGAAATAAACTGTTATCGCATAGCAATGCAGAATGATTTTATTTTAAAACTAATGAAAAATAGGATAAGATATGGAGTAAATATTATAAAATAATTAAAAACATTAATTTCGATAATTATTTAAAAATTATCGTTAATAATTATAATAGTTATTTAAAAAAATATCATTTAATTTAACCAGATTTTTAATATAATAAATTATAATTGATTTACATTTATCATTAATTGATAGACTTCAGTCGCACAAATAATTTTAGTAAGGATTTTAAGGTTCAATATTTGATTGGAAAAGGGTAAAATTACACAACAAAAAGATTCATGATGTAAAAATCCCTATACAAATAAGGATTACAGAAAAATCATTCATTCAAAAGGGAATTGGGAAAAAAATGCAATTCAAATGTTTTTTTAAGGGGAATTAGTTTTAAATATATGCTAAGTTGAAATCAGGATGTAGGTGCATGAAAAATGATAATAAAATTAAAAGAGGGACACCTAACTTGATAATTTTGATGGAAAGAAAGATATGATTTAGGTAATCAGTTAAAAAAAAATGAGGATATAATTATATCCTCCTGCCCTTTAATATATCCATATTATTTCAAAAAAAAATTATTAAAAAATAATAGTGATAATGAATAATAATTAATATATCCTTTAATTATTCTTTAAAGAAAACGTTAAGTATAACTTTTCTGTTATACAGTATAATGTATATATTGCATTATATTTATAGTTTTATATATATTCACACTAATCTTTATATATTTATTC
>CADBRM010000054.1 GCA_902797085.1 uncultured Methanobacteriaceae archaeon | reverse complement strand
CTACTGTGATGTTGTCTATGTTGAAGTCACGTCTGGTGAATAGTCCTGATACTCTTTGCAGTACTCCCGGTTTGTTTTCTACAAGTACGCTTATGGTGTGTTTGTTACGCTTATTCATCTTAATCATTCCTCTACTTTGTATTCTCCAACAATCTTTGTTATTTTCTCTCCAGGTGGTACCATAGGTAACAATTCTCCGGGATCTATAACAATATCAATTACTGTTGCTTCTCTTGCCTTTAGGGCATCCTGTATGATTTCTTTCAGTTCCCCAGGTTTTTCTACTCTTTCGCCACGTAAACCATATGACTGGGCTAGTTTTACGAAGTCAGGTGTTGGTGCAAGTTTTGTTTGTGAAACTCTATTCTCATAGTACAATACTTGCCATTGATATACCATACCAAGGTATCTGTTGTTTAGTATACAGGTAACTATAGGAAGATCATACTCCTGGATGGTTGCAAGTTCTTGGGATACCATTTGGAATCCTCCGTCACCGCATATTGCAAGGACGTTTTCATCAGGTTTGGCTACTTGTGCCCCTATTGCTGCAGGTAATCCGTAACCCATGGTTCCAAGTCCTCCGCTTGACAGGAATGTTCTTGGATTTTTGGTTTTGTAGTAGTGTGCCATCCACATTTGATTTTGTCCTACGTCTGTGGATACGATGGTGGTTGGCGTAATGGATTCCATAATCTCTTTTATAACTTCTTGCGGTTTGATTGGAACTGCATTGAAGTTCATTTTAGGAACATATGCCTTTCTTTGCTCTATTACACGTGGTGTCCAGTTGTCACTGTCCTTTTTATATTCACTTATTAATGTTTGCAGGGTTACTTTTGCATCTCCTACGATAGGTATGTCTATAGGAACGTTTTTACCAATTTCTGCAGGGTCTATGTCAATATGTATCTTTGTTGCGTTAGGTGCAAACTCTGATACCTTTCCGGTTGTACGGTCAGAGAATCTGCAGCCTACTGCTATAAGACAGTCACAATCGGTTACTGCATGGTTTGTTGACTCAAGTCCGTGCATACCGAGCAGGCCTAATGACAGTTCATGGTCTTCAGGTATGGAACCCTTACCCATCAGGCTTGTAGCAACAGCAATGTTTGCAAGTTTGGCAAATTCGAACAGTTCACTTGCAGCATCGGATAATATTACTCCACCACCGGCAAGTATTATAGGTTTTTCACTTTCTTCTATGAGTTTTATGGCTTTCTTTATCTGTTTGATGTTGGCCTTTGTTGTAGGCTTGTATCCTTCAAGCTTCAGTACTCTGTTCATGTCCTCTTCTGATACATCAGCTTCAAGTACATCTTTCGGTAGGTCTACAACTACAACCCCTTTTCTTCCAGTGCCCGCAATTTTATATGCCGCATCAATTATTTCAGGTAAATCTTTGGATTTCCTTGGTTGGAAGTTTGCCTTTGTAATAGGCATGGTTATGCTTATAGTATCAACTTCTTGGAAAGCGTCGGTACCGATGATTGGCGTACCTACCTGTCCGGTCAATGCCACTACAGGACTGGAATCCATTTGTGCTGTAGCTATACCAGTAACCAGGTTTGTTGCTCCGGGTCCACTGGTTGCAATACATACTCCTGTTTTACCGGATACTCTTGCATATCCATCTGCTGCATGTGCCGCTGCCTGTTCATGTCTTACAAGTATGTGTTTTAGGTCAGAATCGTATAATGAATCGTATAATGGTAGGAGTACTCCTCCAGGGTACCCAAAAACAGTATCCGTACCATTTTCTTTAAGTTTCTTTAATAGTGCGTCACTTCCGTTCATTTTTTCCCCTCATATTTTTTTTATAGTTATTTTGATAATCTTGACAAGTTTAGAAATATTTAATCATTTATTATTATGTCTTTTAATGCTAATATTATTTTAGTAATATTATATTATTTTCATTAAATGCTTTCTTTTCATTTTAATGCTTATTTCTGATAATAACATTGGTATTTTTATAAAAAAGAGAGTATTGGTAATAGAGCTTATTTGCTGGCAATTAAAAAGACAAAGAGTAATATTTGCATTATTTAATCAGTAATGAAATATTCTCTTTATGAATCTTTTTATATAATGGTGGTTAATGAAGTTAAATTCGAAATTCTTTTGTTAAGTTTACTTTTATATATATTGTTAATAACTAATTTACACGTTATTGGCTATGTATCGGACTGACTTTTTTCCAATCAATATTTCCTTCTTCATTTAAATATTCGCTGTTGCAGTGGGCCTTTACAACTTCACCGAAGAAAAGGTCATGGCTGCCCATGGTCATGGTTTTTACTACTTTACATTCATAATTCACTGGACAATCCAGAATTATTGGAGCGTTGACAATATCTCCATCAATGGTATTATAACAGGATAGTTTTTCTATAACTCGGCCGGAATACGTTCCGAAATAATCAATTAACTCTTTTTGGTCATTCTGTGCAATGTTTACTATAAATTCTTTCTGCTGTTCAATTATTTGATGTGAAAATCTTTCTTTTTTTATTGCTATCATTATTATTTCAGGTTCTAGACTTACATTAGCTGCCAATCCAATTGTCAATGCATTGTCCCTTCCACTCTTATCACGACTAGAAACAATTAACCATGGTTCCGGATGGATAAATCGATTGTTTTTAACTTCACATTTCATAATTTCACCTATTATAACTATTGTGTTTATTTATGCTTTTACTTATAATTATACTCTATTATTAAAAATAGGAATAAAAAATATAATTTCATCAATATTGGGCGATATGGTTTTTTTTATTACATGATGGGAACAGTATATCTAAAGGATAATATTTTTATCTGATGAGAATAGTTTTTTTAAATGATAAATTTTCATTTATTTTATTTGAAACTTATTAAAACAACTTTATTTTTTATATTATACAATATTTTTCATTATAAAATAGTTTTATTCAATAATTATTAATATTGGTGTGAATATAATATGTACTATAATATTTTTCAAAGATATATAAAATCGATTCAAGTGGTGTTTGAAATTAATTCAATTGAAGAGGATTTTAATATAATTGAAGAATTCGAGGAAGAGATTAAATTATACGTTAATTCGGACATAAGATTGGAAATAATGACTAGTTTATTCAATTCTCCTTCAACTCTTAAATTATTGCATAAAAGTACTGGTATAAATTATACTTCTATCAGTTCTAATATTGCTAAATTAGAATCCAATAACATTGTTAAGAAAGAAAAGGATTATTATTATATGAGAAGGCAAGCCGCTATTAAGCTTGTAAATTTATTATTATTGGAACATAATTTGCTCTTCTTATATGATTTTGAAAATTTTTTAAATAATCATCAAGTAAAAAATGATAATATAGAAATTTTAAGTCTACTTCCATACATGAAAAATGTGGATTTATTGCAGGCAAATAATATCAACCCTGATCTTGCAGTGGAAACTATTCAAGAAAACATGTTAAGCAAGGGTTCTGTTAAAGCAATAGCTCCTATGTTACAACCAAACTTTGAGGAAGTACTGGAGTACATATTAACCCATAAATCAGACTTCGAAGTGATTACTGCAAAGAACTTATCAGAATATATCATTTCCCGTGTGAAAGATAATCTGAATGATGAAACACTAAAATGTAAAAGATTGAATATTTTACAAGCAAATAGTGATCCAATAAAGGTATCATTAGTAGTATCACATAATAAGGTAGTGATGGGATTAGAAAGAAGAGAAGGGAACTTAAATAAGAGTTGTGTGCTGGTATCCCATGAAGAGCTACCAGTAGCTTGGGCTTACAATTTCTTCAAGGAATACGGATGTGAGGAGAAAATCACAACTCTGGAAGATATTGTTTCCGAAAGTGATGGATTATCGGATGGGGAGTAAATATGGTAAGAAATATTAATGAAATAACATTGGATTATTATGATGAAGTAAGATATTTACTTAGTTCTGAGTTACGACTTAAAATCCTAAGGTTACTCCTGGAATCTGACATGACACTTGATGATATTAAGAAATACATCTCCAAACAGGATACAAATATTTTGCGTACATTAAAAGAGTTACAGGATTTAAATTTAGTGGAGACAAGGGATAAAACGTATATGTTAACTTCCACAGGATATTTGGCAAGTAGAAATATAATGAACGTATTGGACAATTGGAGGATAGTGACAAAATATTACAGGTGCTTTAATTATCATTCATTTAAAAAGTTCCCTATAGAATATGCTCGATATGCTTTCGTATTGGATGAAAGTGAAAGGATTACCGCGACAGAAGAAGACTATGATAAGACACGAAGATTATATAGGGAAAAAATTAAAGATGCAACAAATCTCAAAATAGTCTTGCCCATATATTCTAAACAGTATTTCAGTTATATAATGGAAGTGTTAAAAAACAATGATGCAAAATTACAGCTGGTTACATCAAGAAATATATATGATGCAATAAAAAATTCAACATTTTGGGATGATTTTAAAGAATTGAAGAAAAAGGGTAACATAAGATTGTGGGTTAGTGAAAAGGATATCCATGAAATATACTTAACATTAACAGATACTTACTCTGCAATATCCTTCTTTTATCAGGATGAAACATTTGATGATGCAACATTCTTCTGGGAAAAAGAATTTAAGGCAAAAACAATGTTAGAACATCTCTTCCAAACATACAAACATAGAAAATCAATAAAGGAAATAATATAAACTCCCTTTTTAAACTCTTTTTTAAAATAATTTTTAAAATAATCAAAATAAAAAAATAGTAAAATGGGATATCTATTTTATCCTCAAGATGCCGAAGGTAAATCCGGCATATGTTATAATGTCTTTTGTCCTCTGCTGAGTGCGGTTATTCCTGTTTTTGCCGTTTCCTTAATACCGTATGGCCTTAGAAGATCCATCAATGCATTAATGTTGTCAGGTTTTCCACTGATTTCTATTGTTATGGTTTTTGGTGTTACGTCAATTATGTGTCCTCTGAAAATGTTGGTGTATTGTATTATTTCTGATTTGTCCTGT
>CADBRM010000053.1 GCA_902797085.1 uncultured Methanobacteriaceae archaeon | reverse complement strand
AAAAATATTTTTTATTATTTTTTCCCTATGCTATTACTTCCACATCTTAGGATATGTATTTGGTAGTATAAATACTTTTTGTATTTTCACTACAATTTTAGTATCCATATTTATTATGTCTTCAGACGAATATAAACTTTGCCCAACGGCAAGAAGTTCATCCTTCAATGTCATGATAGCAACGGTATTGTTCTCATGAATTTGACTATTAAGTTTTACTATTCCGCTACTTGCAAGACTAGCACCATGACAAATAGCATCCACCGCAGAATCCTTAACATATATCTTTTTAACATATTTTGTAGTGTATTCCATAGGTTGAATCAGTTGTCTGAGATACTTCTCTTCACCATCTTCTTTATAGAAACAATATGCATCAGTTACATCCTGAAGTGTTGTTAATGTATTGTCTTCTTCAAAAGATCCTGCCATTGTACGTCTTAATTCCGCCATATGTGCACCACAGCCCAATGCTTCACCTATATCATGACAATACTTACGTATGTATGTACCGGATTCACATTTTATTCTGAAAAGTACATCCTGATTATCCCTAATCTCCAAAAGTTTAATCTGATAAATAGTTCTTACACGTAATTCACGTTTAACAGCAGATTTAACTGGCGGTATCTGATAAATCTTACCCGTAAATTCATCAAGAATGTCGATAATTTTTTCCTCATCAACTGCCCTGTGTAATTTCATAAGGCATACATATTCCTTAGGCGATAAAAGCAATAATTGTAAGCTTTTTGTAGCCGTGTTCATCGCAACAGGCAAAACACCTGTAACCTTAGGATCAAGAGTACCACCGTGACCGGTTTTAGATACATGCATAATATCCTTAACCCAAGTATCAATCTCATGAGAAGTAGGACCTGCAGGCTTATCAATATTCAGGATACCCCTATCAATATGCTCCTCTAAACTTCTTTCAGAAGGTCTACAACCATAATCAAAATCCGTGTCAGCTTCTTGCTTAAAATCATAGTCAGTCATCAATAATCAAAATCCTATATTGTTAAATTATATATTTGTAAGAATATCTTAATAGATTTTATGAATAAAATTAAAAAAAAATAGGAAACAGAACTCTGAAAAAGAGACCTTTCCAAGAAAAAAATCTTTAGGCAGTCAAATGTGTAAGATTCATTTGACCATAGTACTCTTCACTTAAATTAAGGCTATGCAACGTCTGATTAAAGTCAGGATTATCATTAAGTAATTTTATAATATTATCCTGAATAGGTTTTAACTGATCCGCTTTAGTATTATAGGTATTTTGAATTTCTTGAGAAATGTTCAACATTCTTTTCAAGTCCTGTTTTTTAATTGCATCGGATAAATCAGTGTACTGCTGTGAAGATTCTTCGAGCAAATCCTTTTCAATCTGATGAACCTGAATCTCATAGTTAATATACTGCTCTTTGGTTTGATTACCGTTAGCAAAAGCAGCGGTTTCATTAAGTTTAGTTATTTCAGCATCAAGTTTAGGAATAATCTCTTTCATTGCAGTAGTAGTAGCTTCTAAACCACCAGTTATATTGTTATTACCCACATCATTAATTTTAGACATGGTTTGATTAATATCATCATCCAATGCTTTCAAATCCTGCAATCCGGCAAGATAATTCTGATTAGCCTGCTCATTCTGATATGGTACATAAACAAATTGATAAGCACCAACAAGGACAACGGCAATAACAACCAACAATCCTAAAATCTTCTTATTCATAAGGATACCTCCATAATTATAAAAAATTAATCAATTATTAATAATAATATTATGAATAATGATATACATATAAATTACTTCAAAAAATAGAAAAAAAATAGAATCCACACTGAAAATAAAGAAAAAAAATAGAAAAGGAGGAATTATGTTTTTTTAAAAAAAAAGAATAGGAGTAAAAAAAATGTTAGGGAGTACATTAAAATGTTTAACTTTTGACATGAAAATTTTTTAACACAATTATGGAATGTGTATTAATTACTTATATTATAATACCCATTTTTATATAATTATTTAAGGATATTACTTTTTCTGTTTGATAGAATTAATTTTTTTGATTCCCGTAATTTATGTAGTTTTTCCTTCTATTAATTTTTGTATAATCTAACTATTTACATAATAGTAATACTTTATTAATTTTTAGTATTATTATCATGTAGTTAATGCTATACTTTTTTTAATATTTATAGTTATCCTTTTTATTACTTAACATTAGTTTTTTCTTCAATTAGTATTAATTAATACATTATTGGAGTTTTTTTAATGATTAGTATTACATGCTATTTTTATAGGAATATTAAAGCTTTTTGAGTTAATACTTTTTGTCGTTTTTTATGTAAAAAAGTAATACTTTTTAAATTTTTCGTAATATTTATATATACTCTCATACATATTCCTAATTAATTAATCATAAAAAAATAAACAATAGTATTAATTTTTATGTTTAAAAATAATAATGGAGGCAATAAAATTGCACATACCAGATGGTTTAATATCAATACCACTTTGTATTATATTATACATAATCGCAATTATAGCATTATATTTCTCAATTAAGTGGAGTAGAGAAAATTTAGATGAAAAATATATACCACTTCTAGCTGTTTTAGCAGCAGGAATATTTGCAATACAATCATTTAACCTACCAGTACCATTCGGATCTAGTGGACACCTCTTAGGTGCAGCATTAGTGGCAATAGTATTCTGCAGTCCATATGCAGCAATTATAGTATTATCCGTAGTACTCATTTTACAGGCATTGTTCTTTGGTGACGGAGGTATAACTGCACTTGGAGCAAATATTGTTAACATGGCAATAGTAGGTGGATTCGTAGGATACTACGGATTTTCAACATTAACTGATAAAATAGGAAAATATCCAAGTATATTCATAGCAGCTTGGGCAGGATGTTTTATAGCAGCAATTGTAGCCGCTTTAGAAATGGCAATAAGTGGAACATTCCCATTAGCTGAAGGTATTTTCTTTATGGGCGGATACCACGCAATGATTGGTTTTATTGAAGCAATTATTACTGTTGTAATCATTAAAGGAATTGAATCAATCAGACCTGATTTATTAGCATATAATAGGTGATAAATATGGAAAATAAGAATATTTATATTGGAATTTTTGTAATTGCACTAATAGTCTGTGTACTATCACCATTCTTAGCATCCGGAGATCCTGATGGTCTTGAAGCATCAGCCGAACATATCAACCCAGAATCTTTAGAAGCAGAACAAGTAATTAATCCAATAATGCCTGATTATACTATTGAAGGATTTGATGAAAATCCATTAGTAGGAGTAGGTTGCTTAATAGTTGGGGCTCTGATGACTGTTGCCCTTGCATATGGAGTATTCAAAGTAATAACTACTAGAGATTAATTACTTTACCTTTTAACCCCCTTTTTAAATATTCAAAAATTAAAGAGGAAGATTTATGTTATCTTATCCAACTTTGATAATTTTACTGATACCATTACTACTTTATCTGAGAATAATATACGATAATAAAAATTCATAACACTTATGTATTTTGAATTATATCGAACATATGACAAAATTATGATATCCCTTTCTATTTTTTCTTATTTATCCCCAACATTATTAACAGAATAACTAAATTATCAATACATTTTAAAAATAAAAAAAACAAGGTCTTGGGTGGTTAATATGTTCTTTTAAAGTCATCCAGTAATACTGAATATATGCTGATGTCCGATTGATGTTCCTCTATTTCTTCCTTTGAGAACCATTTAGCTTTTAGTATTTCATCGCCATCCACTTTTATATCCCCCGAATCATATTCTGCTTTGTATGCACACATTAATGAATTTGGAAATGGCCATGGTTGACTTCCCATGTACTGTAAATTTTTTACATTTATTCCTACTTCTTCTTTTACTTCCCTGTGAACCGCTTCTTCTATGGATTCTCCCATTTCAACAAATCCTGCAATTAACGCATATTTTACTCTTGTATTATAACTGTGCCTTGCCATCAAGAGTTTTCCATCCTTATGTATTGCAATTATTACTGCCGGTTGTATTTTTCCATGAAAACTTATGCCACACTTTGGACACTTTAGTGACATGCTTCCTTCCTTTGTTTGTGTTTTGCTTCCACATTTTCCACAGTATTGGTTTAAAAGATACCAGTCATTTACGAGTACTGCTCTAGTTGCAATTTGATATGTGTCTTTGTTTATTTCATAAACATCTTGTAGTTTGTAATAATCATCCGTGTCATGTACATTTACCGTGAAACATGCTTTATTTTTGTAGGTACCTATGTATATACAGAAATTAACGTTAAAATTTGATAAGTAATCCAGTGAAACTAAGGGAATTCTTTCAGATTCATTTAAATATAATTCACGTTTTTGATTGAATATTAAAAGGTATGATTCATCTTCAGTTGTAAAATTTTCTTTAAAATCAATCACATAATCATCATAGAGACTTTTTTCTATCATAGTACTTTATCTATCCTTAGTAATTTTTATTTTTTTATAATTGTTGTCATAATCCACATGAATAGTCTCCCATATCCTATCCAGAAATAAGTCTATAATCTCATCCGACAGTGCCTTTATACCATATTCATCTTTGATAAAATCCAACAGCACTATATTTTTTCTAGATTTAACATATTCATTCTTTATATTCATTCCAAGCGTATAATAGCTTTTAAATAGAAAATTGGGCTTTGAAAGTGACTTGATTGTTACGACATCTTCCTTGTTAAGTCCTTCAATAATCTCCTTGATTGCTTCATCAAACGTCTGAGGAAAATCTCCATTAATGAACTTATTGTAATCCTCCCTGTTTAGATATTCATCCAATTCTTTTAAGGGCAGATTATCAATGCTATATCCGTCAAAGGTTTTATCAGGATATAATGAACCCATAGCCACATATTTCTCATCCAATAAATTTCCACAATACCTTATACCATGATAGTCAAGATACAGTTTAATATAGTAATTTCTGAATGCCTTCCTCAAGTCAGCATCCAATTCTGTTAATTCCAGGAAACTTATCATTTCGAAGATTTGATATCTTTCCATTCCTCCCTCTTTAAACAAATCGGTTATATGAATGTAATTGAAATCTTCATCACTCAAATATCTAATTACATAATTTCTAAATGTTATATCCATTCAATCATCAACACATTATTGACTGTTTATTGGGAATTATCTGACTTTCTTAACTTCAGCACCACTATTTCAGAATTCGTTCCCCATCTCATAGGAATATCCATTGAACCCACTCCTGTAGTCACATGCAGATAATGATTCCTTCCATCAATTCTTTCATTGAATAATCCCATGTTATGTCCTTCATACATATATTTTCCAAGGCATGTTACCGGATAAAACTGTCCCCCATGGGTATGTCCAGATAACTGTATGTCAAATCCCATATTCGACAGCTGTTTCCATCCGTTCGGTATGTGATAGTTTACTATATTAATCTTATCTTCGTTAATGAAACTTCTGACTTCCTCTTCAGTGGGCATCTGAATGTCACTGAAACTGTAACTTAGTCCATAAACGTTCAAGTTTCTGTATTCCAAGCCTTCATTTTCAAGTATCGTTATACCTGCATTTTCACATGCTTTATGAACATTTTCCAATCCAGGATAATAGTCATGATTACCTGAAGTAAAGATGATGGGCATGTTAACCTTTTTCAGGTCCATAAAATCACCCTCTTCAACTACACATGATCCGTCAGCCAAGTCTCCGGAGATTATTGCCAAATCACAAGTATCTGATAATTCTTGTAATTTATTTGATACTTCCTTAATTATTTGCTTATGTCTTATTGAACCAAAGTGTACATCAGATAGCTGCACTATGTTATATTCTTCATCCAGTTCATCAAATTCCAGAATCCTCTCTTTAACAACAAGCCTATGTGCATTATAATATGCATAAATTCCTATTATTGGAATTGTTGATAGTAATATTGCCGTTATCCCTGTTGGAACGGTTATAAAGAAGTTAATTATAAAAATTATTATCAGATAAATCATCAACATAACTAAAAACCATTCCCAAACTCCAAAAATTGTTGATAAGAGACGTCCAAGTTTTGTTGATTTCTTTTGTTCAAAAAACATTGGCACAACTTGTATTATCCACAATATTAACACAATTAACAACGTATATAAATCACTTACTCCACCAAATAATGAAAAAAGATATCTTAAAATAAAAAAATCCAATACAGCATAAAATGGTGAACCAAATAAGACTCTTCTTGTTCTGAAACTCATATTAATCTCCTGTTGATTATATTATATTTATGGTAATTGTTAATATCAAACATCCCCTCCACAAAAAATCTCACAATCATATCCCTGAAAATTTTTTCACTACCCCAACAGCAAAGATTCTTTTCAAGAAAAAATATTCAAAGGCCGTGTTTAAAAATTTCATTATTAAATATCAGTTAAAATAGAAAATTCTTTATTGTTTCAAAAACATAGTCTATAATAATTAATAATGATAATCATTATAATTAAAAAAAAATACTTTTATCATAATCAAATGTGATATTATGGAAGATAAAGATATGATCTATGGGATTCGCGACAAGCCGCCCATAGTTGAATGGATTCTATTATCTCTCCAAAGGTTGTGTGCTATTTTTGGTGCAACTATGCTTGTACCTATTGTTGTAAACACAACTGTTGGTGAGCCAGTACTTTCTGTTCCAGTGGCATTAATCACTTCTGGAATAGGTACTATAATATATATATTATGTACGAAGGGAAAAAGTCCTGTTTATCTGGGAAGCTCGTTTGCATTTATTGCACCGATGATTGCCGGATTTGCACTTGGTGGTAAGGCTAGTATCTTTTCTGCATTAATGGTTGTTGGATTAGTTTATGTTGCAATTTCTTTAATTATCAGAGTTACAGGTAATGAATGGATCAACAAACTGTTACCACCAGTAATTGTTGGACCTATGATTATGGTTATAGGTTTATGCCTTGCACCTACAGCAATAGAAGAAATTGGATTGAATTTGGAAGTTATACCTTGGCAAAATATTATAGTTGCTCTTGTAGCATTTCTTACAACTGCAGTAGTAGCTATTCGTGGTAAAGGGGTTCTTAAGGTAATTCCATTTTTAATAGGTATTATTGTTTCATATATAGTAGCAGCACTTCTTGGTATGGTTGATTTTTCAGGATTCCTTGCTGCAAACATATTCGAAGTACCGGAATTTTATATGCCGATAGTGAACTATGATTTCAATGCAGCTGCTATGCTGACTATTGTACCGATAGCAATTGTAACCATAGTCGAACACATAGGTGACCATAAGGTTTTAGGTGAAATTATCGGTCGCGACCTTATTGAAGATCCTGGTCTTAACTGGACCCTTCTGGGTGATGGACTGGCAACTTTTGTTGCAGCACTGTTCGGTGGTCCAGCCAACACCACTTATGGTGAAAACACCTCCGTTGTAGGATTAACAAGAGTAGCTAGTGTATATGTAATTGTAGTTACTGCTTTAATGGCTATTCTCGTTGCATTCTCCGGTCATCTTACCGCATTACTTGCAGCTATGCCTAACCCTGTTATTGGTGGAGTAGCCATATTACTCTATGGATTTATTGCAGTAAACGGTATTAAAATTTTAATTAATGAAAAAGTGGATTTTAACAATAACAAAAATATTGTTATTGCTTCAACTATGCTTGTACTTGGTCTTGGTGGTGCTACACTAAGTATCATACAGGGCAACCTATCAGTTTCAATTTCGGGTATGGCCCTAGCAGCTATTGTTGGTGTAATACTTAACTTATGTATTCCAGAATCCAAAGAGGATAATTGATTGATGGGAGTTAAATTATGAATGAAAATGTTCTAAATCATCCTATGATAACCCATAAACTTGCCATTCTAAGGGATGTAAATACATGTACCAAAGAATTTCGTGAACTGATAACTGAGATTGCTACCCTCATTTGTTATGAAGCAACTCGTGATGCCAAACTTGAAGAGGTAACAATAGATACGCCATTGGAAAGTATGAAAACGGGTAAGGTTAATGAGGACAATTACGTTGTTGTACCAATATTAAGAGCAGGAATGGGTATGCTTGATGGAATAATCAATGTCATGCCCAACGCCAAAGTCGGTCATATTGGTCTTGCCCGTAACGAAACAACTCATGAACCAGAAGAATATTATTACAAAATGCCTGAAAATCTTAGTAGTAGGGAAGCTTTAATAATTGATCCGATGCTGGCTACTGGTGGCAGTATTGCGGCCACTATTGATAGATTAAAATCAGATGGTGTCAAATGCATCAAAATTCTTTGTATCGTTGCATCTCCTGAAGGAATAAAGCATATTGAAGACAATTATCCTGAAGTTCAAATATTCTGTGCAACTGTTGACAGACAGTTAAACGACAACGCTTATATTTTACCAGGTCTTGGAGATGCCGGTGACAGAATATATGGTACAAAATAATATTTTATTCTCCCCCACTTTTTGTTCTTTTTCACATACTTTTTTTACATCAAAATCATTTCATAAAAAATACTTTAAAAAACCCTATTAAAATCAAGTAAATAAGATGAAATAGTATAATAACTAGTTATTTTAAATTTTTAATTATAAAACGCTTTAATTTACTTTTAAAGTGTTAATAATATCTTTAAATCAATAATTATTGATTTTCTTACATAAAATTTAATTAAAATTGAATGGGGAATGATTTTGTATTCTACACAAGAAAAATACATTATCGCAGCAGGATCGCTTGCAACAGTAATTGTTGCATTCCTATTAAATGCAGCCCCAGTAGCATTACCTTCCATTGCAAAGGCATTTGGAATGAATAATGTACTACAAAATTGGGTAGATACTATCTTTCTATTATCAATCGCTGTATTTTCAATCCCCTGCGGTAAAATATGTCAAAAATATGGTATAAAAAAAATATTAAAAATAGGAATAATAATATTCTTTATCGGAACACTGGGAACAGGAATTTCACAAAATGCTACTATGCTACTACTATTTAGAGTGATACTGGGTATAGCTTCAGCAATTCTTAACGTTGCATCAATAGCAATAATTGTTGAAGGAATGCCAAATGAAAAGAAAGGACCTGGTGTAGGTATTGCAGTAGCGGCCGTATATATCGGTATAGCATTGTCACCAATACTCGGTGGAAGTCTGATATTTAACTTCGGATGGCAAAGCCTATTCTATGCAACACTACCAATAATCTTAATAAACTACTATCTTGTATATAAGATTTCTGATGAATTCATACATGACACCAGGGAATCCTTCGATATTACAGGTACAACATTATACAGTATTGGTATAATTCTCTTCATATATGGTTTTACAAGAATACTGGAATTAACTGGTCAAATAATTACTCTAACAGGCATAATATTATTGATTGCATTTGCATTGTGGGAGTTAAGAAACAAAAATCCTATATTTGAAATGAGATTATTTAAAAATCTACGTTTTACTGCAGCAAACCTTGCTTGTCTATTCAGCTACTTTGCAACATTCATGATTACCTATGTCTATAATTACCATTTACAGTACATCATGGGTATGAACTCACAGACAGCAGGATTATACCTGATAATAACACCCGCCATTATGGTAGTGATGTCTATAATTTCAGGATACCTCATCAAGAAATTTAAAGGTGAAATACTCACGGGCTGTGGTTTAGCAATTCTTGCTGTAGCATTTATGTTATTATGTACCTTGAATAACAACACACCACTTGAACTGATATTGCTTGCTATGACTTTACATGGTATTGGTTATGGACTGTTCTCATCACCAAATACTGTGTTAATTACTACCTCAGTACCTGTTGATGAAGCATCAAAAGCTTCCGCATCATTATCTGCAATGAGATTAATAGGTCAGACAGTAAGTCTTGGAATATTCACTACAGTATTTGCAATAATCATGGGTAACGTTGCCATAGAGCCACAATATTACCCTCTCCTGCTACAAAGTTCACATATCATCACAATATTGGCAGTGATATTTGTAGCAATTGGTACCGCAATATCATTCTTAGGTCTTAAAGGTGTTGAAAACTAAGAATAATTAACCTCCAAAAATTCCTTTCTTTATTTTTTTTAATTGTTCTTTCACAAAATAACCGGGTTAAATAACTGCTCTGTAGAAATCCATTGTTTGAGCAAAGTAGGAGTATACCCAGATATGTCATTTATACTAGAAGCATTTTATTTCAATGCCATCCCTAATTCCATCAACCCAATACCGTCACACATATTAAACAATAAGTGTTTTCATAGATTCCTGTCTAATGGCCACTGGAAGGCAATAGCAATTGAACAGGCGATTCCGGTAAAACCCTCGGTTACTAAATTTATAATTTAGTTAGGTTTTCTACAAAGCCTAAATAATAATAATTGTCTAAAAATAGTCATTTTAAAAAAAAAGTTAAAAGAAAAAATATTTAAATATTTCTATTCATATAGGTCAGCAGGTATTCCTTCCCCACCGGCATAGTTTCCACCTGAAGAACCGGAACCACCTGAACCGGAACTAGAACCTCCTGAACTAGAACCTCCTGAACTAGAACCACTTGAACCGGAACTAGAACCTCCGGAAGAACCGGAACTTGAACCACCAGAAGAGCTTGAACCTCCTGAGGAACTACTTGAAGAACTTGAACTACTAGTTGAACTTGATGATTGGCGTTTAGTTGAAGATGTTGAAGCTCTAGTTGTTCCTGAGGAACTACTTACTGATGCTGACTGTTTAAGAACAGTTGCTGTTGATTC
Source organism: uncultured Methanobacteriaceae archaeon (assembly GCA_902797085.1). Classification (GTDB taxonomy): domain Archaea; phylum Methanobacteriota; class Methanobacteria; order Methanobacteriales; family Methanobacteriaceae; genus Methanosphaera. The sequence continues at coordinate 3,871 of CADBRM010000053.1, read as the reverse complement.
GTCCATAGAACCTGATGTATCTGAGGAAGTAGTTGTGTCTGTAGTTTCTGTTGAATCGTTTGCTGTATCATTTGTTTCGATTAATGCATTTTCCAGTTGTACCGTTGAGTCATCTGAAAGATTGTCCCAACTAAAATCCGTACCTGCCAATACTACTGATGCTGCACCGCCTACCAATACTACAGCAACTAGGGCTACAATAAGTAATTTTATTCGTTCTCGCATTTATTTACCACCTTGATACTTTTTAATATAATTATCTATTAGCCATGAAGATATACTTATATCTGATGGAGGAATTTCTATTTCTTCTGGTTTGAACCATTTTGCATCAAGAATTTCATTTCCATCAACTTGTATTTCACCACTATCATAGTCAGCATTAAATGCCAACATTAATGAATTTGGGAAAGGCCATGATTGGCTTTTGACATATTTAAGATTTTTAATTTTTATACCAATTTCTTCTGCAACCTCTCTATGAACAGCATCCTCTATAGATTCACCAGGTTCAACAAATCCTGCTATTAACGAGTAACCATGTTTATGATGATAGCTGTGTTTTGCCATTAGTAATTTTCCATCGTTGTCCACTGTAACAATTATTGCAGGTGCTATTCTTGGGTAATGCATCTGTCCACAATCAGGACATATCAGCATCATGTCTTTCTTGTCAATTGTAGTCCTTGTTCCACAATTTCCACAGTACTGATGTGATTTGTACCAGTCTCTTATTAACACTGCACGAGCTGCCATTTGATATTCTTCATGATTAAGATCATATAATTCGAATAATGTATGAAAATTATCTGTACAATCTGTATTAGTTATTAGTACCTCCTTATTTTTAAATGTACCTATATATAACTTGAAATCAAAATCCATTTTTAAATCTTCCTCATGACAACAAGGAATCTTTCCGTCTTTTGTTAAATAAATTTCGCGATTGTTGTTGAAGATAAAATAGTATGCATCGTTCTGTGTACTATATTCCTCCTGAAAATCTATTGAATAATTTTCATAAATATATTCTTCAATCATAAAAATAGGTTTGTTGATTGTTATTTATAATAGTATTGTTAATTAGATGAAATAATTCTAAAATAATGATAATACTTAAGGTAAATAATGCAGCCAATGTGAAAATATTTAATAATATCAGATACAATATAATAGTATAAATTTTGGAGGTAACATAATGGATATATCAGATATTATTAAAGATTCCTTAAAATATCCCGTATCTGATTTTAAGAAACTATTAATCCTTGGAATACCCAATTTAATTATGGCCATATTACTCTTAATATTAGGAATTCAAGCAATCGGTTTGGAAAGTTTAGAAAATGCGACTGAAGAAGCAATAATTTCATCACCCGTATTCACATCATTTTTGACAACCTTCTTATTGTTCATGGTTATCGTAGTGATAATTGGAATAATAAACAGTGGTATTGAAATTTCTGTAATACGTGAAACTATTAAACCTTCAGATGAACTACCTACCCTCTCGCCAATTACAAACTTTGTTGATGGTATAAAGAATTTTGTTATTGCATTGATTTACATAGGAGTTCCAATATTAATATTTGTATTGATAATGAGTGCAATTACAGCAATATTCCAGGATTATGCAGGAATGGTTCTTGTCTTATTAACATTACTATTGGTTATAGTATCATTTTTATTGACATGCATATACATGACCGCAATATGTAAATTAGCAGAAACCAACAGTCTTTCTGAGGCATTAAAAATCAGGGAAATCTTCGAACTAACCAAAAAAATCGGCTTTGGTAAGATTTTGGTTGTAATAGTAATTTGTGCAATTATTTCATATATTGTCTCATTCATTGGTAGCTTTATCAGTATGATTCCAATAATTGGTTTTATTATATTCGTATATATTATTTACACCTATAGCTTCTTAATGACTTCCAGAGCATATGGATTGACATACAAAGATATAAATGAAGAAAATTACAATCCGTTCCAACAAGGTCCGGTTAATCCCAACAAACAGATAGACACTTATGAAGAAAGTCTTGAAAATAATGAAACGGATAATTTAAAATTAGAACAGACACAATCGACAATTGACTTTGAACCGGAAAAGGATGATGTTCAAGAATTAGAAACAGAAGATAAGGATGAAGATATCACCCTAATTAAAAAATGCAGTAAATGTGGATATTCAAATCCCGAATACGCAAAAATATGTGTAAACTGTGGAAATGAATTATAAATTCATTTTCCTTCAACTTTTTTTTACAAATTTCAAATGGGATATGTAGATTTAATCTTTTAAAAACAAGATAATTTTAAAATAAGATTAAATAATAAAAAATATCGTTAATTAAAATAATATTACAATAATAAATATTAAAATAATTAATGATAAATTAAATATTATCTTACTATTTTATTACCTACCATCACAGCCTTGTCAAGTTGATTCCCTTTATCCAAAATAGCCTCTTCACGAGCATTCCCAATCAACAATACAACATCTTCAACATCAAACCCTATACCGCGGAAAATATCAACGGTAGTTTCTAGGTTATGTTTAATGTACTCATACATTGGCGGATCAACAGCAGCCTGACTGGCAATCACAGAAAATTTCTTGCCACGAATACCATAACTATCAATAGCATGAAGAACAGCATGCATACGATCAATAAAAACCTTTGCAAGACTGGAAACATTACCCATATAAATGGGAGTAGCCAAAATAATTCCATAAGCATCCTTAATTTCACTATAAATCTTCTGCATATCGTCATCCAAAGCACATTGACCATCATGTTCAACACAATAATCATCAGCCTGACAAGTCCTGATATCCATCAAATTCAAATCAAAAATCTCAACATCTGCCCCCTTAGCCTCAGCAGTCTCCAAAGCCTTGACCAAAGCAATACGAGAATTGCTTTTAGGACGGGGACTGGTGTTAATACCAACAATTTTCATAAAATCACCATCAACATTTTTTAGGAAATAATTATATGTATATTAATTAAAACTCAAAAATATTTCCTTCGGCTCCTGTAGAAATCCCTTGTTTGAGTGAAGTATGAGTATTAGTCCAATATGGCTTTCATACAGAGGGAAGCATTTTATTTCAATGGCATCCTAAATTCCATCCAACACCAATACTGTTTACACATATTAAACAATTAAGTGTTTTCAGACAATTACTGCCCAATTGCCACTGGCAGGCAACAGTAATTGAACAGGCAATCCCCTGAAAACCCCGTTAAAACAAATAATCATAAAAGAGATTGGTATAAAAAAAATCTATTGACTGTTTTTGTAAATAAATAAAGCAAGACAAAGAGGTATATTTAATGATTCAATTAATTAAAACTATTTATAAATATAACACACTACGTTGATTAATATATGAATATTTCTAAAAGCATTGCAAATTTTATGATTTGGAGAGATTTTCTACAAAGCCCAAAAAAATACCTCTTATATATAAATGAATGATAATTTAATAAACAAATCATAAGATACAAAAAGTATTAAAAACAAAAAAAGACAATCATGTCAGTACTCATGACTAAAAAAAAATAATTTTAAGGGGGTTAAAAAATAAGTAAGTGATAAAAAAGCTTTATACTTATAAGTTTGCTAAAGCTTCTTTAACTGCTTCTATATCATCTGATACTTCTACAGTTTCATCCACTGGTTCTAAGTGTTTAATGTTACATCTTTTATTTTTAACTTCGTTTCCTACAATTTCTACAAAGTTTTCATCAATAACATCTACGATAACACATTTTTTCCCAGATTCTCTTCCTGCGATTTTAACACATACTCTTCCTTTTTCTATTGCTGGCATTTATTTCACCTATTTATTTTT
>CADBRM010000052.1 GCA_902797085.1 uncultured Methanobacteriaceae archaeon | reverse complement strand
TTTCCACGTACAGTTTTTCTTCTTCTTAATCCTTTTTTGGTAGGTTTGAATCCTACACCTTCACTTACTAAACTTTTGAATCTTCTTGTACCGTCTACGTCAGGTTTCATTGGGAAACCGTTTTTGTCACTACCACCAGTGATTTTGAGTTTGTAACCTTTGAGTCCTAAAACTCCGCCGTTGAATTCGTCTCCAATTTTAAGACCGTTTACAACTTTTGCGTCTTTATCATCTAATTCTAATTGGTATGTTACATCTGCATCTGATACTACTACTTTATATGCCATTATAGGCCTCCATTAATTATTTAAGTATTGTTTATTGTAGTTACTTATCCTACATCCTTTTATTGTAATATTGATTAGTAAAAGTCTTCATATTCATCGTCATCCAAAGTGTCGAGTTCACTCCAATCGGTATTAATGACTCCCCAGTTTGGATCTTCACATTGCTGTTTGATTTCCTTAAGTTCATCTAATGTGTGAAGTTCATCATCCAACAACTTATCTGATAATTCATTCAAGACTGCCATGAAGTTACGTTCATCCATGTCAACATACAGAACATCACCCTCTTCAAAGTCCTTTTCAAATGTAGCATCAGCTATTGCCATAGCCACTTTTGAACCCCTTGAAGCTTTAGGAAGGCTTTCACCATTATCTTCCATACTCTCTACAGTTCCAACATAGTTTCCGTTGTCATTGATAAGTGCAGAACCCCTTGTTATCATACCGGACATTATTTCAACACCGGCAATGGCAGGTTTGCTGTTACGGAACACTAATTTTGGTATTATGCGTATGGATGATGGACGAACAATGGACTGCAATCTTTCCTTTTTCTGACGTTCCTTTGCTGTTGTGACCCATTCCATGTATTCCTCAGTTAACTGATAAATTACCTTATCCTGGAATACCTTAACATCCTGGCTATTAAGTTCCTCTTCTGCTGAAGGTAAGATGTTAACATTAAATGCTACGATAACACCGTACTTAGGATCTTCTTCAAACATGATTGATGCATTAATAATATCCCTACGTGAAATATCACCTATTTCCGCCGATTTGATAGGAATATCCTTTGAGTCAAGTATATTGACTAATGCTTCCAATGAACCAAGAGTGTCAGCCTTAACAATTATACCAATATCATTTGTTTGAATACGTATATTATCCACTTCAGATAATAAATCTTCCTCGATTCTTAGATTGTCATCATTTGCTACCTTAAGAGGTGAACCTGATACAACATCATCCACATGGGGAGCAACAATCTTTACCCCTGCCGCTGCAACAATTTGATCAGTATCCTCAAAGAGGGTTTTAGATTCCCTAATCTCCTCCAGTGCCTTAGGCTTCAATAAACTTCTAATCTTTGTAGAAATTACCTTATTGTCCTTGGTTAACATCATAATATGGTCATTCTTATTAAGAACACCATCATACAATATGGTGTCTATGGTTAAACCAAGACCTTTCTCTTCCTTAACCTCAAGAACTGTACCTGATGCTGGAGCATCTTCTTCAATTGTCAGTTGTTCCTTGAGATATTGGTATGCCAAACCTAAAAGCATGGTTAAAAGCTCCGGTAATCCTTCACCAGTAACGGCACTAATAGGAACTATAGTAATTTGACTGGCAAAGTTACTGACCCTATCAAAACGTTCTGATTCAAAACCTTCCTCATGCAAAGTACCTACAATTTCATACAGTTTCTGATCTAAATCAAAAGCAACCTTGGAATGTTGATTCTGAATAACTTCAGAAAAAGATGCATTTTCCGTAGAATTCCATCCGGCAATTCTATCTATTTTATTTGCAGCCACTACAAAAGGTGTCTTTGATGACTTTAAAATATTCAAAGCCTCATATGTTTGAGGTTTAAAACCTTCATTTATATCCATGATTAAAATAGCTAAATCAGCTAAAGATCCACCACGTTTACGTAGTGTTGTAAAAGCTTCATGCCCTGGAGTATCAATAAAGAATAATCCCGGCAACATGTCTTCTATTTTCATTCTTTCTAGAAAATCACCACAAATTGATGATATGACATCCATAGGTATTTCCGTTGCACCTATATGCTGGGTAATCCCTCCAGCTTCCTTGGATGCAATAGTACTTCCCCTACTATGATCTAGAAGAGTCGTTTTTCCATGATCAACATGACCTAAAACTGACACTATAGGTGATCTAGTTTCCATTTTTATATCCCCTAAAAAACATAATATTCCCACTGATTCATTGTGGGAGTTTAAATAAGTTATGTATTATTTAACAGTAGGTTAAATAAGTTGGTGTTCTATTTCCATATTAAAATTCTGAAAATACTGAAAATATCATTGAATGCTCTCTGAAAAAACTTATAACCATAGTATTCATTATTATCTTGTTGTAGAACATACACTTATTTATAATATTGAAATTAGCCCTTTAACCAATAAATAAAATTATTTTTATTATATTTGCGCAAATTAAAATAAATATTGTTAGGGTTTCTGAAGTTATTGATTAAATAATTAAACTTCAATATTACTCATATCTACATTACAATAATAGCAAAAAGAGCAAATAAAAGAAATTTATTCTTAAGGCTCTTATTCATATATAATATCTTCATCAGGTAATTCGTAATCACAGAATTCTGATTCATCGAAGAATAAATTTATTTCTCTTACTG
>CADBRM010000051.1 GCA_902797085.1 uncultured Methanobacteriaceae archaeon | reverse complement strand
TGTTTCTGGCATTGGGCTTTGTTGAATGGAAACAAATTAAAGACAATACTAAGCATAAAGCTCCATTGGTACTGGTACCTATAGAGATATCAAGACGTTCAGTTGCATCTCCATTTAAGGTTCAATGGACTAGGGAAGACATATCATTAAATTTATCATTAAAACACAAATTCCAGGATCAAGGAATATATTTGCCTGATAAAGAAGGTATTGAAAGTAAGAATGATTTCCTTGAGTATCTTGAAAATGTAAAAAGAGCAATAGGGCATAATAAGGGATGGGAAGTCAAACCGGAAGTATACATCAGTACTTTTAGTTTTAAAAAGTTTGTGATGTTTAGGGATTTATCTATTGATAACTGGAATGACATAGAAAAAAGTGAAATAGGTAGATTATTTGGATTGAGTGAAGTGGATTCTTTCGATTCATTTGATGTGGATAATATTGACGAATCATTGGATCCTTTAGAAGCATTTAATGTGGTGGATGCTGATTCTTCTCAAATTGCCGTAGTTGAAGATGCAAAAAAAGGTCATAGTCTGGTCGTGGAAGGACCTCCTGGAACAGGTAAATCACAGACAATTGTAAACTTAATAGCAGAGTTATTGGCTAATAAAAAGAAAATACTCTTTGTCAGTGAAAAAATGGCTGCTCTTGATGTTGTTAAAAAGAGGATGGATGCTGTTGGATTAGGCAGTTATACTTTGGAATTGCACAGCAACAAAACTAGGAAGCGAGCATTTCTTGATGATTTGAACAAATCATTATTACAGGATAAAACTACCGTATCCGATGCAGAGGATTATGAAAAACTTAAACAGTCTATTGAAAATCTTAACAAGTACAGAAAAATTATCAGAACAAAATATGGTGATACAAATCTTAGTGTTTATGATTTAATAGGCATGTATGAACAGAAGTATCAGGTTCTGGAAAAACTTGGACAGAGAGTTTATAAGTTTAATCTTCCTGGTCTCAAGGGATTTACATCACAAAAACGTGGTGAAATAATATCAAATATAGATGAGATAGCTGAAATTTACAAACTAATAAATCCTATTAAGGAAAACCCTTGGAACTACACAAATATTAACTATATCTCTCCGGATGATATAGATAATATTAACTCTAAGTCATTTGAGATAGACGGACATATGAATAGGATTATCCAAGACATAGGGGAATTCAGCCAGAAAACACATCTGAAGGAACCAGCGGAATTTGGCGAAATAAAAAAATACATACAACAAGCAAGGCTATTGTTGTCAGATCAGGATTATTCAAACGATAAAGAAATCCTAAAACGAATAGTGACATCAGTACAGGAGTACCAGAACAATTTTGATAACGGCATTGACGTGTCAAAAATAGAAATAGAATCCATTAAAGAACGATTTGATGAACTGATACTTCAAGTAAAGACATTGGAAATATCATATGATATAATGTTCCATCATGAAGTACAGATTTTGCTATCGAAAATCAAGGAAGCATCTAAATTAGTCCAGGAATCCCCAGTAAAAAGAGCTTTAAATGATCCGGATATTGTGCAAAAATTTTATCTATTTAGATCAAACAAAGACTCTTTCACTAAATTCATGAACAAAGACTATAAACGTTCAAAAAATGAATTAAAAAGTTACTACTTGCAGGACGTTGATGATGAAACAATAACAAGGGATTTCGATAATTTACTTAAATGGAATGATGAAATAACATCAATTAGGAATAAAATTTCACCGTACACTACAAATGATAAGTTATCCGTAGAAAAAATCATATACGAACTGGAAAAACTTGTGGGTCTGTTTGATGAAATTAATGAAATAAACAATAAGGTATCCAAAATCTTCAAAAAAGATTACTTCAGAACTTTAGATGATTTGGAATCTCATGTGAATTCATTATATGAACAAAAAGAACTTAAGAAATTCATAGATGAAAATGATTCGTTAGCCAAAAGATCATTTAAGTCATGGAAAAATATTGATAGTGATTCAAGGCAATTAATTTCTGAGTATGAAGGTATTTCAAAATTTGTTAAAAATGATAACACCAAAGCCATTGACCTTGATGAAACCACAAAAAGGGAGTTAATTGCTCTAGTGCATGATTTGGATTTGTTATATAATGAGATTACAGAGGATTATGATTATCTGAATGGAATTTTAAAGTTCAAGGACAAATTAAGTAAGGGAAACATTTCATCATTAAGAATAAATGAATTTAATGAACTGATTCAAAATATCTCAGAAAATATTAGGTCATTAAGTAATTGGAGTCAATTCAATACATATTGTGTACAGTTTAAAAATGATTTTACAAAGGATATCATAAAATTAATAAAGGAAGATAAGGTAAAACCTGAAGCAATTGTACCTTTATTTGAATATAACTTTGCAAATAATATTTTAATAGAGATATTTGATGACAATGAAGTGTTAAAGAACTTTAACTCTAACATTTATGAAAAGAACATACAGTTATTCAATCAACTGGATGTTGAAACTATCAATCTAAATCGTTACAGGGTCAAGGAGATACTTGATGAAAGAAGACCTGATCTTGCTGAAAGTATAATGCCTACATCACAATTAGGTATACTAGTGCATGAGATGAATAAGAAACGAAATCATAAATCAATTAGACAGATTCTTCGTGAATGTCCTGATATCGTAACAGATATTAAGCCATGTTTCTTGATGAGTCCTTTATCAATAGCACAGTACTTGGACACTAAAAAATTCGAATCCTACTTTGACTATGTAATATTTGATGAAGCCAGTCAAGTAAAAATTGAAGATGCTATTGGGGCATTGTTGAGGGGAAAACATTATATTATTATGGGAGACACTAAGCAATTACCTCCTACAGCGTTCTTTGATGTTGAAACCAATATTGAATCACAGGAAGCTGAAGAAATGCATGTTCAGGATGTTGAAAGCATTCTTCACTTTTGTAAAACGGTTTTACCATACAGGATGCTTAAATGTCATTATAGAAGTAGACATGAATCATTAATAGCAGTTTCCAATTTGGAATTTTACAATAATGATTTATTCATATATCCTTCACCAATAATGGATTCTGATGAATTGGGATTGAAGTTGGTCTACAATCCTAATAATATTTATGACAAAGGAAAAACAAGAAGAAATAATGATGAAGCAAAAGAAGTGGTGGAATATGCATTAAAACACTTCAGCCGCTACGGATTTAATAAAAGTCTTGGAATAGGTACATTCAGTGTAGCACAAAAACAGGCAATACTGGAAGAACTTGAATCAAAGTTACTAGAAAATCCCGAATTAGACCCGTACTTCAATACAACCGGAGACAAGTCCTTCTTTGTGAAGAATATTGAGAACATACAGGGTGATGAAAGAGATGTCATGTTGATAAGTATAGGTTACGGTTTCGACAACACACACAACTTGTCAATGAGTTTCGGACCATTAAATAATGATGGTGGAGAAAGAAGATTGAATGTATTGACAACACGTGCAAAAGAAAAATGTGTGGTATTCTCAAACTTCTTGTCACGGGATATGCAAGTGACTCCGAAAACACCTAAGGGAGTACAGGTTCTTAAAACATATCTATACTATGCGGAAAATGGCAAATTCCCATCGGAATTAATGAAAGAGGATAAGAAAGAATCAGCATTCGAAAAATCAGTATATGACTATCTTGTGAATGAAGGATTCAAGGTTGAAAAAAGGGTTGGATGTGCAGGATACAGGATTGATTTGGCAATAATAGATCCAAACAATGATGACGAATACATATTGGCAATAGAATGTGATGGAACCAGTTATAATAATAATGCATCTGCAAGAGAAAGGGACAGAATAAGACAGAATATTCTCGAAGGATTGGGATGGAATTATTATAGAATATGGTCAACTGACTGGTATCATAATAGACAAAACGCTAGACAGAATCTCACACAAAAGATACGCCAAGTAATTAAGGATAAAGAAAATGAGCATGTCAGAACTTTAAATGAAATTGATGAAGAGGAAGTTTCATCCGGCAATGAAGAGAAAGTTAAAGAGGAATCTATTCCATTAACCAAAGCCTTTGTTGATGACAATACTTATGGTGCTTACGATAAAATTAGTGTAGAGGATGATATCGTTAGCATAACGACTGAGGTAAGCACTTTTGATGAGGATACTCAGACGGATTCCGATAATAAAACTGGTGATGTTTTCGATGAAATCTTCGAACAATTGGATGAAGAAGATGATGATGATATCAATATTATTGATTATCGGGACATTAAGGATAAAGCTCCGGTTGACCAAAGGAAACCATTAAAAGAAGTTCCTGTTAATGAAAGTAAAAAAGCTGATGTGCCTGAAACCTCTCAAAAGGATTTGGCAATGGAAGAAAAGGTCAAATCTAAAGTACAGGTTAAGAAAGTGGAAATTAAAGAGTCTTCAACAGAAAATGAATATGACTATTATGAAAATAAAATAGAATGTGAAGATTTCTATAAATTGAATGATCTTGAAGTAAAACAGGTTATAGAAGACATTATAAAAACGGAAGCTCCTGTTCACAGAGAAGAAATATATAATCGTTTGAAGAATGTATATAATGTTAAAGCAACAAAAAAATTTAAGACAACCATAGATTCTATGATAAACGATCTATTACAATTTTCACAGGAAATTTACGTAAAAAATAATTTCTATTACATATTTAAGAAGGACATAACCGTACGTAAAAGAATCAAACCTAATATAGATTATGTATCTGATGATGAGATTATTGAAGCTATCAATCAGGTATTGATATTGAACAATCCTGTTAAAATCAATGAATTAGCTAAACAGGTATCAAAATTGTTGGGTTTCAGAATGTTATCTGCAAAAACTTCAAATAAGTTAAATGAAGT
>CADBRM010000050.1 GCA_902797085.1 uncultured Methanobacteriaceae archaeon | reverse complement strand
TTTTTTTTTCAGTTTTTTATTTTTAGAGAGTAAATAATTGTTTTTTTATTTGAAAAAAAGTACTTCTATATAAATGTTTCTACTATATATTTAAATAATGTTAAGTAGATAAGTTAATGATAAGAATTATATAGATTCTTAATTTCATAGCTTATTAATTTTTTAAAAAAAATTGATTACTAAAAACAAATCAGAATATAAGTTATATAATTTTATAAATTATATTAAAAATATATGACTTACTCAATCGAATTAATGAATTCATATTTTGGTTTATTATGAGGAGGCGGTAAGATTAAGAGACGTTTGATTTTGGTTCTCTTAGTAACAATTTTCCTCAGTATCTCGGCAATGTCTGCTGCAGATATTGATAACAATGGTACTTCAACATCATCCTTGGAAGATGTTGGCGGTACTACACAAACTAAGAGTGATACCAGTATAGAATCAAATTCTATAGAAAATCAAGTAAGCAATGAATATGAAACTATAACAAATGTAAATTCATCATCTAATGAAAACGATTCTACTGATTTAGGGATAGTAAATTCTAGTGAAACCATTGGAAATACAAGTGATAACACAACAAAACAAAAACAGTCTGTGATAATATCTTCAAGTCCCATTACAACTTACGCAAATCAAACTATTACTATCAATGCAAATGTTACTAAAGATGATGGTGAGTTATTAAATAGTGCTAAAGCAGCTATTAAAATTAATGGTAATACAATTGGACAAACTAGAGTTAACAATGGTAGTGTTTCTTTTGAGTATGCTCTTCCAAAATGGCAAGCAAAAACATACAATATAACTATTGTTGTTGGAGAAACATCTAAAACCATGACTGCTTCTAGTGATTTTGATTTAACAATAATTAGACATGATATTGTTATTAATATGTCTGATATTACCGTATATTCTGCTGCTAATGCAACATTATATGCAACAGTAAATTATGAGAACGGATCTGTTGTTGACGGTGCTAAAGCTGTCTTTAAGATTAATGGTAAAACTATAGCTTCCACTACCGTTAAAGAAGGTGTGGTGTCTGTGGATTATATTGTTCCAACCAAAGCCAATACTTATCCATTGGTTCTTAAAATTGGTGAATCAACAGTTTCAAATTATAATGAAACGGAAGTAAATTTGATTGTTGAAAAAAGAACACCAACTGTTATAACAGATTCTTTATTCTTCGTTAAAAAAGGTTATACTGTTACTTTAAAAGCTACATTCAACAATACAGGTTATGCTTATGCAACCGGTAAAGTAGGTTTCAAAGTCAATGGTAAAACTGTTGCAACAGTACAATTAGTTAATGGTACAGCTCAATATGTATATGATTCAAGTTCACTCAGGACCGGAATTCATAACATTTCAATAGTATATGGTGGATCAAATGCTCTAAATGAAGTTAGATATAATACTGCTCTTAGGGTTCAAAATGATTTAGTATCAACATATACATATTCACAAATACTCACTAAGGCAAACCTTACATATGAATTTATATTGAATAATGGTAAATTACCTAACTTTGCTCGTATGAATGGAAATGAGGTATCAATGTCTGATTTCTTATATTTATTAACGCAAACATTAACATATAACAATTCATTACACAATGGAGGTTTTGCTACACCGAGTACTAATACTAAAACATCAGAATATGGTGCAAAGATATACAAGGAAGATTATCTTTCATTAGCAAAGATAATAGTTGATTCTTATATTTCAACGGGAAAAGCACCAGGAGTAATTAAATCAAGTTCTGGTGTAACTATGAGCTTTGAAGATGCAGTATATTGTTATACCAGAATATTAAATTTCTTAGAAGTCAATGATGTATTACCTGCATATTCATCTGTGTTAAGAGTAGGCAGTTCCTCTGGTTCTACTTCGGGTGGATCTTCTGGTTCAGGTACTACTACATATGATTCTGGTAATTCAGTACCTTCAGGTTATGAAATTTATTTAGCTTATGCTGAAAATGCTGACATAAACAATACTGTTATAGTCAATGCAGTTAAATCTGCTGTTAGTGGTGTAACCGGTACTTATAATCAGGCAGTAGCTATATTTAATTATGTAAGTAAGAAAACGGATTATAGTAGCTACTTCAATACCAAGTATGGTGCAGTTGGAACTCTAACTGGAGGATATGGTAATTGTGTTGATCAAGCTCATTTGTTGTTAGGTATGTATCGTACAGCTAAAATACCTGCAAGATATTGCCATGCAACT
>CADBRM010000049.1 GCA_902797085.1 uncultured Methanobacteriaceae archaeon | reverse complement strand
TCACCTGTGTTTGCGTTCATTATTCCTTTTGCATGTTCAGATTTGTAAGCTTCATTTGTTGCATCTTTTAATTTTGGATCATCCTGATTTTGAACATTAAATTGCTTGATGAAATCTTTTGCAGGGAATTCAGAATATCCTTTAAGATTTACTAAACTAATCATCTTAATGTTATCAATCTGTTCCTGCAGGTTGTATTTTTCAATCAACTCTTTGTTGTTTTTAATATCTTCAAGAGCGATATAATCTGCAGGTGCATGTGCAGGTACTGAGAAAACAACTCCAGTAGCATAATCCGGATCAACAAATGATGCCGGGAATATTGGTAATAAATCATTTGTTATAGGGTTTGTAACTGTTTTTCCAATGTATTCCTTAGGATCAACATCTTCAATAATTTCCATTGACTCTTTTTGATGAATTATATTTCCATATGATTCTTTACTTATTATCCAGGTCTCATCATTATATTTGACTTTGATATATTCTTCATCAGGATTTAACCAAAAGTTTGTTGCTCCATACAATGTTTCTGGTCTGAATGTTGCTGCTACTAAGAAATCATCACCACATGGGAATTTAATGAGTGTTAATTCATTGATTCCGACTCCTTCCCCTTCTAATAAATCATGATCCCCTACAGGATTTGCATCGGATGGACAATATTTTACAGGATGTGAACCTTTCCTAATTAAATCTTTATCTTTTAATTGTCTGATTTGCCATCTTACAAATTGTTTGTAATGTGGGTCAATAGTTCTGAATTCTCTTCTCCAATCAATAGAATACCCCATATGTGTCATGTCATCATGATATTCAGAACTGAAATATTTTACAATATATTCAGGGTCAACGAATTTTTCCAATTCATCTTCAGGCACTTGATGTACATTCTGATAAATATCCAAGGTCCATGGATCATGTCTTTCTATTCTTTTTGCAATCCCTACAACAGGTGCTCCCGTTACGTGCCAAGCCATTGGGAACAATACATTGAATCCCTGCATTCTCTTAAATCTTGCATATACATCAGGTACTGTGTATGTTCTTCCGTGTCCTACGTGCATTGCACCACTTGGATATGGGAATGCTACGGTAACGTACATTTTTTCTCTATCATCAGGGTTTGATTCAAATAATTTTTCTTCTTGCCATTTCTTTTGCCATTTCTTTTCTAATTCAGAAACCATAGGTTAAACTCCGTATCGATTATTATATTATTAAATGAAAATAATTACAATTGTTTATAATATTAATATTTATATAACTTACAATATTTTAATTTAATTATTTAAAAAAGAATATTAAAAAAAAGGAGATGAATTAATCAAATAACTTTATTTTTTGAGTATAGGAGCTGTATTCCTCTTATGCTCCGAATTATCATATAATCTAGCTATTCTTTCAACTTCGGCAACATCTAACTGTAATTTTTCAGATATTTCTTCTATTCCATCAGATTTATCTAAATACAAATACAATAATCTATCCAAAATAGGATAAGTCATACCTAACTCTTTTTCATCGGTTTGTTCAGGCAATAATCCTGCTGTGGGTGGTTTTTCTATTATTGATTCAGGAACTCCCAAACATTTTGCTACTTCAACCACTTCTTCTTTATATAAATCCCCTATAGGCAATAAATCCACTCCACCATCACCATATTTAGTAAAATAACCAACACTTAACTCCGTTCTGTTTCCAGTACCGATTACCAATGAATTAAATATTGTGGCATAATAATATAATATACTCATTCTTATTCTT
Source organism: uncultured Methanobacteriaceae archaeon (assembly GCA_902797085.1). Classification (GTDB taxonomy): domain Archaea; phylum Methanobacteriota; class Methanobacteria; order Methanobacteriales; family Methanobacteriaceae; genus Methanosphaera. The sequence continues at coordinate 33,184 of CADBRM010000049.1, read as the reverse complement.
GGTTTAACATTTGCAGAAGCTAAAACCGAATTATCGGCAGGAAGTGTTTTCCTGTTACATAATTGTAAAAAATTCACGTGAAAATCTTCAATGGATATGCAATCACCACCTATAGCCAGTGAGTCTTTTACTAATTGAGCATCTCTTAAATCATCATCAGAAGTTGTTTTAGATGGAAGAATATATCCCCTAACATTTGATGAACCTAACGCCTTTACTGAGAGATATGCCACTACTGCCGAGTCAATTCCACCACTTAATCCAAGGACGACCCCCTCACAATGAGCATTATTAACTGTTTCTTTTATAAACTTACATGCTTTTTTTATAAAAAGCTCTGCATCAAATTTAGGTAATTCTATCATAATATCTTTCTTCCATAACTTTGTTAATGATAATTCTTTTTTTTATAAGTATTATAATTAATGAAAATACTAGCTAAGAATTAAAATAACAAAAGTTTATTAAATTAAATTGATAAATAAAATGTTATATCAAAAAATATTATTATAAAAGAAAATTAACTATAACCGAATTATATAATTTTAGGAGATAAAAAATGGCATTTACAGATTTAGTTAAATTCCACAAGAAAAGTACTACCTTTATTTTCATAGGAGGTAAAGGAGGAGTAGGAAAAACAACCATCTCTGCTGCAACAGCATTATGGTGTGCAAGAATGAATAAAAAAACATTGATTATTTCAACAGACCCTGCACATTCATTAGGTGACTCCTTTGACAGGTTAATTAAGCATGTCCCTACGCCTATCACCCAAAATTTAGAAGCTATTGAAATTGATCCGGATAGAGCAATGGAAGAATATCAGGAAAAAATGCAACAACAACAAAAATATAATGATGCTTTGAGTATGTTTGGGGATCAGTTAGATATAATGAGTTCTTCACCGGGTATAGATGAAGTAGCAGCCTTCGAAAAATTTATGGAATATATGACTAGCGATGAATACGATGTTGTAATCTTTGATACCGCTCCTACAGGACATACTCTAAGATTATTATCTTTCCCTGAAATGATGGACTCCTGGATGGGAAAATTAATAAAAACAAGAACACAACTTGGACAAATGGCAAATAAACTTAAAAATATCGTACCATTTATGGGTTCCGATGAAGAAAATGCACAAGAAATGGAAGAACTTAACAGAACCAAAGAACAAATACTTAAAGCTAGAGAAGTTCTGACAGATCCTTCAAGAACTTCCTTTAAAACCGTACTTATTCCAGAAGAGATGTCCATATATGAATCCAGCCGTGCCATGGATGCTTTACATAAGTGCAATATGAGTACCGATGGTGTTATTGTAAATAAAATACAACCTGACAACAACCATTGTGAATTCTGTAAAGCTAGACGTGAAATACAGGAAAAACGTTTAAAAACCATTGAAGAAGTATTTGGTGACCAAATAATTGCAGAAGTACCATTACAAGCTCATGAAGTTAGAGGTATTGACCAATTATATGAAATTTGTGACATATTATATGGTTCTGACCCAAGTAACGGACCTATTGCATTATAATCACCAATATTTCACCACCACCCTTATTTTTTTAGAATCTTTTTAGAAAATATGTAAAATGTAAAAAGGGATGTATTAAAAAAAGATTCAATAAAAAACAGACAACATATCAAAAATAAACAATTAAATCATCTGACTTGATGGCCGTATCTAAAAACGATTATCAAACATCAAAAGTAATCTTTTGAAAATTTTAAAAAAAAATAGTAATATCGAGTTATCGATATTTTTTCCTCTGATTCCATATTAATTTCAAACTTTTCATGCCGCCCGTTGTCTGATCAAACATAGACATGTCCCTTGTTAGTTCAGCAACCTTAAAGCTAGCTTTACATCCATTTTTAATTAATCTAGAACCATGAGGTCTTCTCATATGAGAAACAGCATATTGAATATCATAAGCTGAAATTACATCAATTCCTAATGACTGAGCCAAATCATTACTTGCATGTTCGGTATGGAAACCCAATAGTTTAACTGCAGGAACACTTAATGCACCAACTTCTATGGTTACACCCATTCCCGCACAATATATTACCCCTTGAGAGGCATTCATCAAGCTAATTAAATCAACATAACCATCAATAACATAAACATTTTTCCGGGTAATGAATTTACTAATTGATTTAGCTTCAAACCTATATGGTATAATGAGAATTGTCTTATCCAACATTTGAACTTCTTGAATAATTTTCGGAATGTCTGAAGTTCTGGTATCTCCACCCAAAAACAAAATGTAAAAATCATCCATTTTATAATGTTTATATATTGTTTCAGGTTCCATAATGGGAACTCTACTAACATATTCTGCTTGAGGATATCCTTTAATATTAACCGTATTATAAATTCCATACATCTTTTTCAAAGCTTTTTGAGCAGAACTATTAGGAACTGTAATCAAATCAGCATAGGCAATCATTTCAATAGGATTATAAATATCCTGTTCCATGTGAATTTTAGGGATACCCAATTGTTTTGCTGCAGATATACCCTTACGTACATCACCAGCGTTACCACAAGTCAATACCAAATCAACATCCCTATGTTTAAGTGCATTATAAGTACGGTAAGTATCCTTTAAAACCAACCTACCTATAGTTAAATCACTTCTTTTGACTGTGGTATTTCTCCTACCTTCACCTATAGACAGAATATCTGAACTATATGGACTTAATAATTTCATTGCTCCCTCACTATGTGTCAAAGAAATTATATTGTCATCCAATTTTTCAATTACTGGTATTAATGATTTTGCCGGTGCTGTTTCTGCGACTACTGCTATATTCACTACACACCCACCTTTTTAATTTTTACCGCATATATAACAAGTATAATTGATATCACAAAGAAAAGTAACACTACCAAATCTGTTGGTCCTGTTTCAATCCATATAAGCACATGCGCTAGCAACATAGCATATAATGCAATAAAGATATTACCAAGAGATTTCTGTAAAGTATACATGAAATTCATCACAATACCCAAAATAATCATTTGGATAACCATTGCATATAATCCAAAATCAAGTAATGCCGGACCAAATATCATAGAAGTTGTTGAATGAGCATACCCCAATGTTGTAGAACCAACAATAACCCTTGGATCAGTTGAATGGAAAAAGCCCATAAGAGTATTATACAATAATTGCCCATGAGTGCTTCCTTGTAATACTACCGCACGATCCAATACTTGTAACGTGTATCCTGCCCTATAAAATAATAATTCTAAAGGACTTAAAGTCCAAGTTTGCCATTCGATTGATTTGACAGCAACATACCCCACAATTAACAACAGTACAAATATTCCCAGTGTTGCCAATATAAGATATTTACTAGGTAACTCTCTTGTATAATACACCGTTATTAAAATACTTATGACAATTGCCATAACCGTCGTTCGATATCCGGTGCATACAAACAATAATAATCCCAGTAAAAACAGCAGCCAATATTTCTTATTATCATATCTGGCAATTAATATATTGATTGAAGGTAAAAATATCAAATAAGACAATAACCATATCCTTGTAGCTGCATGTGCTTTTAAATAACCACTAAGTAATGGTATTCCTCCCAAATAAAACAAATTGATTATTTGTAAAAGTATACCTAAAATGACAAAGGAAAGAACTATCTTTTCAGAAAATATCTTATCTATTTTAATAGTATCAAGAGTTAACTCACTATTTTTCAGTAAATGCTTGGAAATATAAATTCCGAGTACATAAAATATTAAACCCAAAAATATTATACAAATCGTGTTAAAATTAACACCAACTAACTCTTTTAAATGGTAATAAAAAGCTATTTGTGAAAAAATTAGATATAGAATAACCAATAGAACAAAAATAATCGGTGAAAAAATATCATACTTTTTTAAATTCATAACAATCTACCATAAACTAGTTAATTAGCATTAAATAAATAATAAACTATATAGATATATTTATTTAAAGTAATATAAACATTTTATTTAAAATAAATGAATTTGTGAATACCATGTCAAATAAAGTTCTTAAAAATAGTTTAATATTATTAATCGGTAACCTTCTGTTCAGAGTTGGAGGTTATATTAACAGACTATTAATGAGTAGAATGTTAGGTCCGGAAGGTTATGGTTTATATGGTTTAACTTTACCATTTCAGGGTATTTTCCAAATATTGTCTGCAGGTGGATTGCCTCCCGCGATATCCAAATATGTGGCCGAATATAATGCTCAAGACGAAAAAGCTCTGACAAGACAGGTTATATTAACTGCCACCAAATTCATGGTACTGATGGCAATACTGTTAAGTATAATCCTGTTATTTTCATCAGATTTCATTGCAAATAACATATTCCATAAACCATTAGTGGTATGGCCTTTAAGGGCAGTTAGCTTGATTACGCCATTTAGTGTTGTAGTAGGTGCCATGAGAGGAGCTTTCCAGGGAGTATATAAAAACGAGTATACAGTATATAACAGATTAGCCGAACAAATTGCAACCATAGTATTTGCATGCGTATTCGTGTATTGTGGACTTTATGCCATGGGTGCCGTATTGGGTAGTGCCTTCGGATTCATAGTTTCTGCGATTACTGCAGTATTTCTATATAAAAAATACATAAGCCCATTATTTAAATCAGAAGATTCACTTAATTTATCCCTAAAAGAAGAATTAAAACTGTTATGGATGTTGATTAAGTTTGCAGTTCCCGTAGCAATAACTGCATTATCCGAAATGGCAATATATGATGTCGGAACATTGGTTATTGGAATATTAATGTTATCCACTGATGTAGGTTATTATAATGCTGCGGATCCCATTTCCAGAATTCCCCTAGTAATATCCCTTTCTGTATCAACAGTACTGCTACCTGCAACAGCAGAAGCTTATGCTTTGAAAAATCAGAAATTATTACAGGAATATGTTGTTGACTGTTTAAGATACAGTATTCTTACAGTACTACCCCTTTGTGTACTGATCAGCGTATTCAGTACCCCGATAATAGAATTGCTATTTGGTAGTGCATACATTTCAGGTTCTGGAGTACTTAGCATATTAGTTATAGGAATGTCATTTTATAGTATTTACATGATTAGTAGCAGCATTTTACAGGGAACGGGAAATCCAAGATTACCCATGTACATACTACTATTAGGAACATTATTAAACATAGTGTTAAATGCTTCATTTGTATATGTTAATGGAATTATTGGTGCTGCAATTGGAACAACCCTCACAACATGCATATTGATGATAATAATAATGTATTTTGTAATCCAGAAAACCAACATATCAATTCCTTGGACAAATATTATGCGTATTATCATAAGTAATGTAATTTTAATGATAGTTTGTCTGATAATTCCAAAAACCATCATTGGTTCCATTATTGGATTAATAATCGGCACATTCATATACATCATAGCATTAATCCATCTAAAAGTATTGACAGGAAGAGACATTAATTTCTTCAAAGGATATTTAAACAGAATACCAATTCTTAAAAAACATACCAACAAAATAGTTAACTATATTGAAAAGAAAGACTTAACATATAAAATAGAAGAGTAAACTTATTAACAAAGGGTGTTTAAATGGTTGAAAATAGAATAGTTAAATTAACAAGAAAAACTAAGGAAACAGACATAGAAATTGAATTAAATATTGACGGAAACGGAAACAGTTCCATAGACACAGGTCTCAAATTTTTTGACCATATGCTCGACTCATTTAGTCGTCATGGATTTTTTGATTTGAAAGTTAAAGCAGTAGGCGATATTGAAGTTGATGATCATCATACTGTAGAAGATACTGCCTTACTTCTTGGGGAATGTTTCAAAGAAGCACTTGGAGATAAGAAGGGCATTGATAGAATGGGCTTCAGTGTTGTTCCTATGGACGAGTCATTAGCACAAGTTGCAGTAGACATCAGTGGTCGAAACTATACCGTTTTCAATACCAACTTCAAATATCAAAAAATAGGCGATATTAACTCTGAAAATGTAAAACATTTCATGGAATCATTTGCAAATACCGGTTTAATTAATTTAAACATCAAAGCAGAAGGTGAAAATGATCATCACATATGTGAAGCAATATTTAAAGCACTGGGTCGTTCATTAAACAAAGCAACAAAAATTACTCATGACCAAATTTTAAGTACTAAGGGTAAATTATGATAAAAATAACACCCCATTACTCATTTTTTTTAAAAAAAAAAAAAGAAATACTATTTGTAAGTGTCAATCAATGATTGTCTTACCCAAACAGAACCGTCTTTAGCGTGAGGCGTTCTCAATACACTATCATTGGATTTTTCTATTTCTCTTGCCTCATCTGCCAATTTAGCTGCTGCAGACATTAATTCGTGAGATGCCGTAACCATAGGTATATAAATATCAGGTTCATCTATTTTAAAACAAGCATCAATATTCATTTCTGAAACCAATGCAGCCATATTATATGCCGCAATCGCTTTACCCATTGCATACGGATTCTTAAATCCTGCATTGAATACTGCAAGCTCTGCAGTAACAACCAATTCAGGCAATTCCAAGACCTCTTCATCCACTATTTGTTGTATCAATACATCAATAGCATGATTTACCAACCTTAAAGTTCCTGTTATTGATAAAACTTTTAATACATCCGCATTGAATAAAGCCATTTCTGTTGGATCCAGGAATTCCCTTCTAGCACCGATCATCGCATCAGCACGTATTAGAATATAACCCAAATTCTGTTCTTTCATTTTATTTATAGCTTTTTCACCGGGCTGGTCACCAATGATTATAGTGGGGATATCTGTTTTAGTAAAAAATTCCCTTGCTATCCTAGGCTGTTTGGCATTAGGATTGGGACTTATAAAAATTAACAAATCGGGATCAAACTCGTATATTTTTGGCAATATATCTTCTATTTGTTTTTTACCCATCTTAGCTCCAGAACTCAATGTCCTTACATCAATATCTTCACGATCAGCACGTTCATCCAATATTAAATCAATTATAGCTGAAGTACCGATGTTCCCTATTTTTAATATTCCTATTTTAACTACCATATTTTCACATCAATATCTTATTTATTTTCAATAGCTGACTGAGTAAAGTTATACGCAAAATCAGGTAAACATGCAGTATGAGTATGAATATAACTTGCAACCGTATTGTTTTTCATTAATCCATCATATTCACCTGTTATTCCAACACCCCTCTTCATTTTAAAAGCGAAATCGTTTTTATCGGAACCTGTGTATTCCACTTTAGAATAATGGAATTCATGACCATGATATGTTGAACCTTTCTTAAGGATAGGATTGTCCTGTATTACCTCAGCGATAGTATAGCTTAATCCCTGTACTTTCTTAGTTAACATGGATTCGTAAGGGAAAACATCAACCATTGGCAAATCGTCAATAGATTTTGTTAAATACATCAAACCCCCGCATTCGGCATATATAGGCTTATTATTTTCAGAAAAATATTTGATTGAATTTAACATTGAAGCGTTAGAAGATAACTCTTTCTTAAATATTTCAGGGTATCCTCCCCCAATATATAACGCATCCACATCAGGTATTTCATCATCATGAATTGGACTAAAAAATACCAGTTCTGCATTATTGTATTCCAATGCTTCAAAATTTTCCTTATAATAAAAGTTAAATGCTTCGTCAAATGGAATTCCTATTCTTGTTTTTTCAGTGCTTTTTGTTTCAGACCATATATGTTCACAAGCACCCTCAATATGATTTGAATTATCCATTATTTCAATTAACATGTCCAAGTCAATATTATCCTCTATTAATTCGCCCCATTTTTCAATTAAACCTTTAATACGTTCTTCTTCTACTGCCGGAATGAGACCCAAATGTCTTTGTTCCATAGTTATAGATTTGTCCCGTACAATTCCTCCGATAACAGGAGTATTTGCCAAAGTTTCTACTGCTTCCTTAGTTTTTAAATAATGTTTTTGACTTTTGACATTGTTTAAGATAACTCCTTGAATGTTTATATCCTTATCTAATGCTTTAAAACCTAAAGTCATTGCAGCTGCACTTCTTACCAAGCTTCTACTATTGATAATTAAAATAACAGGTGCATGAAGAGCTTTTGCTATTGAAGAAGTTGTTCCAACATCAGTAACTGGACTAATTCCTTCATATAACCCTCTAACTCCCTCTATAACACCATAATCTGCATTGATTTTATTCATACCCTGTTTGAAGGATTGTCTAATTTGTCCTTCAGACATGAAAAAAGAGTCTAAATTACGTGCATCAAATCCCGTAGCACATTTATGATAAGATGGATCTATATAATCAGGTCCTACTTTAAAAGATTGAATTTTGTGTTTTTTTGATAATGCTTTCATTATTCCAGTAGAGATGGTTGTTTTTCCTACCCCACTACCTGTTCCAGATAATACTACTCGTTTCATATAAAAACCTTTAAAAAAATATTAATTTAATGTGCTTAATCAAGTAAATATGATACTATATTTTTAAATCATCATTTATAATTTTTTACTTAATTTTAGAACAAACAATAAAGGAAATATAACATTGTTAAAGTAGGATAAAAATATTATTAACATCATATATAATATAAATAGATATTCACAGGAGAGTATAATATGGTTAATAAAAGAATTGTCGCATTATCTAATCAGCTGAGAGAGGAAGGTATACCCGTAAGTGTACGAAGTACCGAAACTGCATGTAATGTATGGGATTTAATGAAAGACTCTACAAAAATAGAAGACATGAAAAACGCATTACAAAGTGTTTATATTAAAGATCAACATGATACAAAAAAATTCGATGAAGTATTCGAGTACATATTCGACAATTCCGATGAGACAACACAACACCAAACACATGAACCATATGATGACTCCAATGATGACCCCGTCATAGAACGTGAAGATATCATGGGATTACCAAATTCACAAGACAGTGAATTAGCAATAGAACAAATGATATCCCCCGATTTCAATCAAGAATTATTACAACCAAAGAAAATCCATGAAAAAGATTTATTACGAACAGACATTGGTCACTTAAATTCTTTTGATCAGCGTATTGTAGATTTATGCAGAAAATTAGGCAAAAAAATAGCTAATTCAAGGTCAAGAAGACAAAGAAGATTACATTCCAATAATATCAATATGCCAAGAACCATAAGAACAAATCTAAAAAACGGTGGGAAATTAATAAATTTAGAATATTCAAAACCTAAAACAAATAAAACAAAACATATCTTTCTAAGCGATGTAAGTGGATCATGTGACTGGATTAGTAACTGGTTCTTTTCAATAATCTACGGTTGTCAAAAATCCTTCGATAAAATATCCTGCTACGAATTTGACAACAAATTAATAGAAACAACAGCAGCATTAAATACCGAATCATATGAACTTTCCTATGAAGCAGTTATGCTACAAAAAATCAAAAGGGGCATGATTCATGGACAATCAGACATGGCCAAACCTTTCAAAGAATTTCTAAACACAGCCCACCTAAATCACAGAACTACTGTGATAATACTAAGTGATTGTCGAGATTGGAGAGGAAAAAGAGAAGAGGGAATACTTGAAAGCGCATCCATCCTAAGAGAAATAGCTACAAAAAGTTCCAAAGTTTTAATTTTTAATCCGGAACCTATGGTAAGATGGAGTACACCCACAAGTTGTGTTCATGATTATCAAAGTGCCGGAGCACAAGTATACGAAATTAAAAACCTAGAAAACTTAGCAAATATGATTACAAGATTATAAGAGGAAGTTAAATGAAGTATTTTATAAGATATGGAGAGATAGGTGTTAAAAGCCCAAAAATTAGAAGAAAATTTGAAAATAAATTAATGTCCAACATCCAATCAGAATTAGACTGTGATTTCGAAAATGATCAGGGAAGAATAACCTTAATTTCTAATGAACAAGATGAAAAAGTCAGAGATGTTTTAAGTAGGACCTTTGGAATAGTATCCTATAGTCCAGTATATGAAACCGAAACAGATCGAGAAAAAATTGCCGAACTGATTAATGAACACATACCTTACCTCATAGAATCAGGTAAATTTAACCCAAAAACCGATAGCTTTGCTGCCAGATGCAGAAGAGTAGGTATTCATGACTTCAGTAGTCAAGAAATGGCAGCATATGCCGGATCAGTCGTAATAAACTCAACAAATGCCAAAGTGAACTTATCCAATCCTGATTTCACATTATTTATAGAAGTTCGTAACGAAAAAACATACATATACTTTGAAAAAATTAAAGGATTAGGAGGCTTACCTGTAGGTAGTCAGGGAAGAGTTATCTGTTTAATCTCAGGAGGAATAGATTCACCCGTAGCAGCTTTTCAAATGCTTAAAAGAGGATGTTCCATAACCTTACTACACTGCGATAACTATCCATTTACCGAGGGATCTGTAGAAAAAGTAATTCAAAATGCAGATAATTTAAGAAGATATTCCTTAGGTGAAGAAGTCAAAGTATATTCAATAAAATTTGGCAGATATTTAGAGCACGCACAAAATGAAGCCCCACCACGAATGACATGCGTACTATGCAAAAGTGGAATGTATCAATCAGCAGCAATACTTGCTAAAAAAGAGGGTGCAAATGCAATAGTTGATGGAAGTAGTATTGGACAGGTAGCTTCACAAACGTTAAACAATATTGAAGCAACCAGATATCATTGCAGGATGCCAATATTTAGCCCATTAATATGTTTTGACAAAATAGAGATTGAACAAATTGCCAAAGAAATTGGAACATATGAAGTTTCCATTATCCCTGATGGAGGATGTAGTGCTGTTCCAAGATATCCTGAAACTCACGCCGATTTGGAATTGGTTAAAAAAATTGTTGAAGACATTAAACAAAAGGATATTTTAGAAGAAATATCTGAAACCATAGAAAGAATAGATGAATAATCCATTCAAATATTTTTACGTGAAAATATGAATAATAAAAAAGAATTAATGAAAAATATTGAACAAATCCATACCACTGAACTGGGTATTCAAAGAATTAAAAGGAATCTTGAATTAAACTGTGAAGATGTTGTAGATTATTGTATTAATATCCTTAAAGATGAAAACAGCCGTGTAATAAAAAGTGGTAAAAATTACTACTTAACTTTGGGTGATGAAGAAGTTACAATCAACTCATCCAGTTTCACCATCATCACAGCACACATTAAAAAATAGTTATGGAGATAATTTAAAGATTATCTCTTAAATATTGACCCAATCTTCTAGATAACGCCAAGATTGTATATATTGGTGGTAAACCTGGTGCTTTAGGAAGTACACTGCCATCAGCAACATATAAATTTTCTATTTCTGTTTCTAAATTACTATCAACAATATCTCCTATTCGGGCAGATGCAATTAAATGTGCACCCCTTACATGTGTTGAAGATATACTTTCGATATCAGCACCTGCTTTTACCAATATGCTACCAGCTATTGCAGCACCTCTTGCAAGTAAAGATGCGTCTTCAAAGTCAATTCCCTTCACCACCTCATTTAGATATACGTGTCCCTTTAAATTATCAGGCACTTTTACCATGAAACTAATTATATCATCCACAGTTGCATCAGGATGTGTTTCTTGTATTTTAGGTAGCAAATATTGACTTGTATGTGATGAAATAACTATGTGAGGCAATTTAATATATTTATTCATTTGAATTTCATTATCCTGTTTTGCTCCCTTATAATACCCACCAACAGTTATGAATGGATCCACAGCGAATGTTTCACCCGCCCTAATTCCGACAGTTCTCAATAATTTAGGTGTCACCATACCTCCTGCAGCCAATATCACTACATCGGCAGAATACTGATTACCCAGACTAGTTTTAACACCTTTTATTTTATTATCTTCCACAATCAATCCTGTTACCGCTTCATTGGTTATTAATTCCACACCATTTTCTTGAGCTACTTCCAAATCAGACAAACTACTCCATTTTGCTCCATGAGGACATCCCCATGCACATTTACCGCATTGCTTACATTTAGAAGGGTTTATCCCCTTAGGCATGGCCTGCATATCCAATCCCAGTTCTGCAGCTGCATCCCTTAGTAAATCATTTATACGTCCAGAATGTGTTTCAGGCATGACATCTATACCTATATCTTCTTTTAGTTGTTCCAGTTGAGGTCTGATATCAACACCCAATTCTTTCAATTCGTCAACCAGAGCAGGTACAAAATTACCTGCAATAACCAACGAAGAACCTCCTACAACATCCGTTTTTATCAATTCCATCTCATTTTTATCCCATACATCATAATACTTATATGCTTCACGAGGACTTGATAAAGGACCCTTCTCCAGAATAGTGATATTTAAATCAGGTTTTTGGGACAATTCTCTTGCTACACTTAATCCTCCACTACCGGCACCCACAACAATTACGTTTTTCATCATATCACCAATCATCATCATTTTCTTTATATTTATTTTTCATTCTTTGTATAGGTGACAAATTTATTAAATCCACATCTTCATCAAATTCATCTTTTTCAACATAGATATCTTCCTCAAAAGTATGATAATCTGATTTTGAAGAATTATTTTTACCATATAATCTTTTTGAAATAGCATATCCTATTATGGAGAATAATCCACATATAATAATTGCTATCAATACTGGAATTAACCATCCGATAAACAAATCCGTTGCTACAGTAGTTTGACTAACAGATATTGGTATTTCTATTGAAGGCATGTAATTAATTAAGAACAAACCCGAAGGGTAACTGATTAAGTAACCTATTGTTGCATATAAAATTCCGGTAAATACTGCTCCTTTTTTACTGTTAGTTAAAAAAGGCATAAACAAACCAATGGCCGCCAATATTACCAGATAACCAACACCCATTCTTGATAAAAAGTAAGCCAAAACTGCTACAATAATTATACTAAATTTTTTCAAAATGCTTAATAAATTCATTAAACCACCTATAACTTTAAATTAAATTATTATTTAATCTAAAAAAAATATTATTATTATATAATATATCCAAAATTAATTAAATACTTTAATTACAAAATAATAATATTAACAAGTTAAGAAGTGATTCTAATTAAATTCAAAAGCATAGAAAATCCAACAAATAAAGAAGCATATGATGTTATTCAAGAAGGTTTTGATAAAAAATCCATGATAATAATACTGGCAAAATGTCATGTTGAATATGAAGGACGTGCCCGAAGTATCTTAGAAAGTGGAGATAGACTGATACTAATCAAAAAGGATGGTACCTTTGCAATTCATCAAGAATTAAATTTAGATCCCGTTAACTGGCAAGCACCAGGATGTAAAAATAAAGTATCTTTAGATGAAGATGGAGTAATATTAACTAGTAAAAAAATGAAACCTACCGAAGAAATAAAAGTATTTTTAGACGAAATCTACGATGTTACTTACTATAATTGTCTAGACACCAAAGATTTAGAAATTAGAGGATACGAAAAACACATGGTCGATCTTGCTTGGGAAAAACCTGAAATAATCGAAAAAGGTTTCAGACCCACCCGCCGTGAATATCAAACTGAAAATGGATTCATTGATTTGATGGGAACTGATGCTGATGAAAGATTAATGATACTTGAATTTAAAAGTAGAAAAGCAGGCATGAATGCCGTGAAACAATTGAAAAGATATGTTGACTGTTTCAGTGATAATGCTGAATTTGTTAGAGGCATAATTGTTGCCCCAGACATTACAATCAATGCAATGGAAGAATTAGAATCATTACAAATGGAATTTATACCTATGGAAGCTCCATTAACTCTGATTAAAGAAGATGTATCAACATTAGATTCTTTTTTTAAATAGTATTTTATCAAAAAATAAGATTATGGGTTACATTAAAAACTCATAATCATCCCCATTAATACTTAATAAAATAGCATCAACTATGCATGCAGTATTCCAACCAACAACTTTGGTTGCTACATCCTGCAATTGCTCAGGAATTTCCTCTGCACCATAAGGTCTGATGATGATTATTGCTTTATCAAATGTTTGAGCATATCTGATATGTTCATTAATTAAATCCTTATTTTCATCCCATAGGCCGGATAGAACTATCAGGGCATCACAGTCTGCAATCGCCTCAGCAAACCCGTTTTCTGAAATATCAGTTATATCTTCCCATTTGAACGCTTCAGTAGCCGATTCCAATCGTGTTATAAACGTGTTATAATCATCACATGCCTTTGGAAAAGAGATAAACAATCTCCATTTTTTAATATTATCTTCCGGAAACAAATCCAACATTTTTTTCAATCCTCCAATTTTGCATGACGCTCTATTTCTATTTCTTCACCGGATTCATCAAATACTGTAAAACAATCATTTGGACAAATACTTGCGGATGTTTCTATTTCATATATTGTTTTAACAAATCCTTCAACAATTCCATCTTCCACATATGCTCCCTGCATGTTAACTAGTTTATCTTCATCCAAAAATAAAATCATTGATGCTTTAGTACATGCACCACAGCCAGCACAATTATTTCTATCAATTTCTACTTCCAACATGTTCTCACCTATGTTCCTTATTCGTAATTTGTATACTATAGTAAATATAAATTATTATTTACCTGAGATGAGAGGGAACATTATGGAAGAAATTAAGATAGCAAGTTGTCAAATGAATGTTATTGACAACAAGGAAAAAAATATCGAACATGCGATGGAACTTATTAAAGAGGCATCAAATAACGATGCACAATTAATCACACTACCTGAAATGTTTAATACGCCATATGATAACAGCAAATTTATTGAAAATGCTGAAGAAGAAAAAGACAGCATTACATTAAATAGAATGTGTGAAATAGCTAGAGAAGAAAATATTTATTTAGAAGCTGGTTCTATCGCAGAACTGGAAAATGAAAAAATTTACAATACCGCTTACCTGATTAATGATAAAGGGGAAATCATAGCAAAACATAGAAAAATGCACATGTTCGATATTGATACCGAAACCATGAAATTTACTGAATCAGACACATTATCCCCAGGAAACAAAGTTACAACTGTAAAAACGCCGCTTGCAACTATTTCAATAGCAATATGTTATGACATCAGATTTACTGAATTATGGACCTTGATGAACAAAAACAATTCCGACATTATCCTACTGCCAGGAGCATTTAATAGAACCACAGGTCCCCTCCATTGGGAAACACTGATTCGTGCACGTGCAATCGATAATCAGACATTTGTTGTAGCTACTTCACCCAGTCAAATTGATAACCCTTATTATGTTGCATGGGGACATTCCATGATAGTTGACCCTTGGGGAAAAATATTAACCCAAGCAAACGAAAAAGAGGAAATAATATATTCTAAATTAAAACCGGATTCAATCAGCACCGTTCGTGAACAAATACCGATATTAAAAAATAAAAGAGAAGATGTGTACGAAACCATCTATAAAAAAAGAATATGAGAAAGAAAATTTATTTTTTAGCTTTTTTCTTTTTTGGTTTAGGATCAATTTTTTTAAGAGCCTTGTTTGCCACTTTTTTAAAGTCCTTGTCACCGGTTGCAGCTCTTCTTGCTTTTTTAATCGGATCAATTGCTTTTTTATCTTTAATATCACCCAAAGCTTTAGTTGCAGAAGTTCTTACACCCCAATCATCATCAGTTAATAATTCAATAATAGGATCTACAGCACTTTTAACTTCCATTTCCCCCAATGCTTTAGCAGCAAATTTTCTTATAGCAAAATCATCAGATTTTAATGCTTCAATAAGTTCTGTTGCAACAGTATCATCACCAATATCCTTAAGAGCTAAAATCACATATTTTTGAACCTTAGTATCATCAGATTTTAATGCTGAAATTAATGGTTTGATTGAATCTGTTCCAATTTCTGCTAATGATTTTGCAGCTTGAAACCTTACATGTGGATTCTCATCGGAAAAAGTGTCAATAAGCATAGGAATTCCTTCATCAGGAAATTCAACTATTTCCTTACAAGCATCCAATCGTATTTCATAGTCTTCACTAGCCATGTTTTGTTTAATTGTATCTAAATCACTCATTAAAAACGTTCTCCCAAAAAATTATTATAATTCTTTCTTAGTATTATATCTATAAAAAGGTAATTAATATTATTTTTTATAAACGAATATGTGATAAAAAATCATGGAAACATGGAAATCCAACAGTACTCAGTTAAATAAATAACAATAAGTAACATAATTAAATAAATAGAAAATCGGAACAAACTGTTTTTTTATTGATTTTCTCAAAAAACATACTTACTTATTTTAATACCACTGAAAAGTCTATGAAAAAGTGAATTACTTAATGTTTTTAGGGAAAAATAATTTATGATTTGTTTTAACAAAGATAATATTATGAAATCCTCTACAAAAATTTTTGATGCAGAAATAATTAGCAAAGCTTTAAAAATTGATGATACTTTAATAATTTCTGATTTACATTTTGGTTATGAAACCAGTCTTAATAATCAAGGTTTGATGATTCCACAATTCCAGTATGAAAAATTAATCGATTCACTGAGTAACATTCAGGAAAAGGCCAATGCAACCAACATTATTTTGAATGGAGACATAAAACACAACTTTCAAGACATCAGTAAACAGGAATGGAAGGAAGTTTTAGATTTTATAGATTTTCTATCAGATATTTTTGTAGATATTCGAGTTACTAAGGGAAATCATGATAATTTTACACAGTATATTTTAAATAAAAGGGACATTATTATGGAAGATGAAATTATCTTAAATAATTTTCTTATAACTCATGGCCACAGAATTCCGGATAGCATCCCAAACAACATCAATACTATTGTGATAGGTCATGAACATCCTTGTATTGGCATTAGAAATGGTGAACGTGTAGAAAAGGTTAAATCTTTCCTTGTTGGTATGTGGAATGAATATAATCTAATTGTCACACCTTCTTTTACTCCAATCAGTTCCGGTTCTGACGTGTTGCATGAAAAAACTATCTCCCCTTTTATAAAGGATGTTTCTGATTTTGATGTTATTGCAGTCGAGGATGAAGAGGTTTACTCTTTTGGTTTGGTTAAGGACATCCTTAGCGTTGAAGAGGAATACTATGATTATAATGGGTTGATGTAATTGACTGAATACAGTGATGATTATATCCATGCTTTACTCCATCCCCATGTAAGCAAATGGTTTAAAAAGAGGTTTGAAACATTTACTGAGGCTCAAAGACAAGCTATCCCCCATGTGAATGCAGGTAAGAACATTTTGATTCTTTCACCTACAGGTTCAGGTAAAACATTGACTGCGTTTTTAGCTATTCTTTCAGGTCTTACTAGCCTTAGTGAAAGGGGAATGCTTGAGGAAAAGGTATACTGCATTTACATTTCCCCACTGAAAGCACTGGATAACGACATATTTAAGAATTTGGAAGATCCCATCAACGGCATTAATGAAATGGCAGGCCATGATGTGGGAATTAGACATGCAGTTAGAACTGGAGATACAACCCAATATCAACGTTCCAAAATGTTAAAACATCCACCACATATCCTTATAACAACACCTGAAACATTATCTATTCTTCTTGTTGCTCCAAAGTTTAGAGAGAAGCTTAAAAGTGTTCGTTATGTCATTGTTGATGAAATACATTCTCTTGCTGAAAATAAAAGGGGAACCCATTTAAGCCTTAGTTTGGAAAGGCTTAACGAGTTGACTGGTGGTTTTACACGTATTGGTCTTAGTGCTACAGTCAGTCCTCCAAAGAGAATCGCCAATTTTCTAAGCGGTTATTCATGGGGACAACCACGTGAATGTGAAATTGTTAATGTGAATTACTTGAAACAATTGGACATGAAGGTTTTATGTCCTGTTGAAAACATTATTGAAACTGATCAAGAAACCCTTAATAACGAGTTATACAACCTGTTGCATAAATTAATTCAAGAACATAAAACTACTTTAATATTCACCAATACCCGTAGTGGTGCTGAAAGTGTTTCTTATAAATTAACACAACATTTTCCAAAGTATTATAACCAGAACAATGTTATGGCCCATCACTCATCTTTATCCAAAGAAGTACGTCTTAAAACAGAAAATCAACTGAAAGATGGTAATTTAAAGGTTGTTGTCAGCAGTACCTCCTTAGAATTAGGTATCGATATAGGTTATATCGATTTAGTTATTCTTATAAGTTCCCCCAAATCAGTATCACGTGCTTTACAAAGGATTGGACGTAGTGGTCATCAGTTACATGAAAAATCTAAGGGTCGTATGATTGTTGTTAACCGGGACGATTTAGTTGAATGTAGTCTGATATTAAAGAACGCTAAAGAAGGAAAGATTGACCGCATTAACATTCCTCAAAACTGTTTAGATGTTCTTAGCCAACACATTTATGGTATTGCAATTGAGGGCAGACAGAACATCAAGCACATTTACCACGTCATAAAGCAAGCCATGCCATATAAAGACCTAACTTGGGACGAATATGAACAGGTTCTTCGTTATCTTGCCGGTGAATATTCTAAGTTAGAACAAAGATACGTTTATGCAAAAATTTGGCTTGATTGGGATACCAATACTTTCGGTAAACGTGGAAAAATGGCTCGTGTACTTTATTCCACCAATATAGGTACTATTGCAGATAGAAGCCATGCCAAAGTAAAATGCAATGGTCAAGTTATTGGAAGCATTGATGGAGACTTTATGGAACGTCTACATAAGGGAGACACTTTTGTTTTAGGTGGACGTGTATATCAGTTCAAATATGCTCGTGGTATGACCGTTACCGTTGTTCCAAGTGGCAGTACCCCTACAATTCCCTCATGGGTTTCAGAACAACTACCCCTATCCTATGATATCGGAATATCCATACAAAATTTTAGAGCCATAATGGAATGGAAATTGTCCACCAATATATCGGAAGAGGAAATACTGGAATATATTAAGGATTATCTGTATGTTGACGATTATGCGGCCAGTTCCATATATTACTATTTTGTTGAACAATACCTGTACAGTGAAATCCCATCAAAAAATAAATTATTAATCGAGTACTATACTGGTTTTGGTGGCAGAAAGTTTGTTGTCTTCCATTCATTATATGGCAGACGAGTAAATGATGCTCTTAGCCGGGCTGTTGCATATATCATTGCCCAACGATATCATCACGATGTAATGATAAGCATTGATGACAACGGTTTCTATTTAAGCAGTGATTCAAAAATAGGCGGTGCTGAAGCTTTTGAAGAACTGAACAGTGAAAATATTAGAGAAATATTAATTCAGGCCATTGATAAAACTGAAACATTAGCAAGTCGTTTTAGAGACTGTGCCAATAGATCATTAATGATTCTTCGTCGTTATAAGGGTCATGAAAAAAGTGTTGGCAGACAACAAGTAACCAGCAAAATATTATTAAACTTTGTTAAAGAGGTTGACAATCATTTTGCCATACTAGATGAAGCCCGTAGAGAAGTTATTGAGGATTATATGGATATCAAACATGCTCAAGAGGTATTGAAAAGTATAGAAGAACAGAAAACTGTCATCAGAACAGTCAATACAACAATACCCACACCTTTTGCTTTTAACTTGGTGTCCCGAGGATATCTTGATGTATTAAAATATGAAGAAAGAGCAGAATTCATTAAAAGGATGCATGAAGCTATTGTTAAAAAAATTAAGCAACAGAAGAACAACACTGGAAGAAAATTAAAATAATATTTCATTAACAAACAACAAAATATAATTATTAAAAAAATACATACTTAATATAGAATTAATGATTTAATAATTAAGATGGAGAGATAATTTAATGAAAGAAATAGAGAAATATCCTTTAGATGAAATAAAAGTAAAAGATGAATACTCTCCATACAAACGTTATGAAGACATACCTGGTGGAAAAAAGGTTTTCATAGACATTCCCAATATGTATAACATAGAATTAACATGTTATAATTTAATACCGGGTTTATCAATTTTAATAGACGATTCCGAAATTAAAGACAAATTAAGCGATAGGGATGACATATTAGAATATGATAACCCCGAAGATTATTTAATAATAAATTACATTATAGAAGGACAATGCCGATTAGAAGTTGTACCGGACAAATATATGTTTTTAAAGGACAAAGACATCAATTTATATATTAAAGGATCCAACACGTGTTTTTTCAGTTATTTAGGAAAAACAAAAGTATTCCACATACTCATCAACAGAAAACAATTCAATGAATCCGAAGCAAACTACCACAATGAATATAAAATAATGATTTCAGAACTATTTGAACAAATAACTGAGGAAAACAACATTCTATTTAAATCACCGGAAAATATTACCAAAATTATCACAGAGTTATTCGAATTTAAATCAAAACGTAATATTTCCCAGAGAATGTATTTCCAACTAAAAACTTTGGAGCTGTTACTGGAATTATTTGAATATGAAATCAGAGATGAAAAAATGTATCTGAGAACATACACAGATGCACAAATCAGAGTTGTCAGAACCATTAAGAATTCTTTATCAAGAAACATTGCCAGTTATATTTCATTAGATACCTTATCTGTAAGTTATGGTATTAACCTAACAACGTTAAAAAACTGTTTTAGGGATATGTACGGCAAACCTTTATACACGTGGTACAAGGAATACAAGTTTTATCGGGCACAAGAATTAATAAAAAATACTGATTATCCCATATCCAAAATTGCCAACATGATAGGATATAAAAGTAGCAGTAAATTTGCCCAAGCATTTAAGAAGGAAATGGGTGTGTTACCCTCCAGTTATCGTAAAAAGAAAAAATAACTATTTACACTACTCTTTTTTTTAATACAATTATCTTTTTTTCTACAATAAGCTAATAAATAATAAAATACAAACTATATAATATAAAATAATATTTTAAATTAAGTAATATAATAGGGAGATATAATGAATTATTTATTAGCAGTGATTATTTTAGTTTACATTGCAATGATGGTTCTGGTCGGTTATGTTGCTTGGAAACGTACTAGTAGTAATGAAGATTACTTGGTTGCAGGACGTAAGACAAGTTCTCTTGTAATGGCTTTAAGTTACGGTGCAACTTTCATTAGTACAGCCGCTATCGTAGGTTTTGGAGGTTTAGCAGGTACCAATGGTATGGGTATATTATGGTTAGTATTTTTAAATATCGCTGTAGGTATTTTCATAGCATTTGTATTCTTTGGTAAACCAACAAGAGCAATAGGTAAATATTTGAACGCATTAACATTTCCAGAATTTTTATCAAAAAGATTTAACAGTAAATTCATTCAATACTTTAGTGGATTACTTATCTTTTGTGCAATGCCCGTATATGCAGCAAGTGTACTCATAGGTGCTGCAAGATTTTTAGAAACGACTTTAAGTGTAGAATTCCAAATTGCCATTATTATTTTAGCAGTAATTATCGGTTTCTATGTAATATTCGGTGGATTAAAAGGTGTAATGTACACAGATGCAGTACAAGGAATTATAATGTTCTTCGGAATGCTCATATTATTAATCAGTATCTATTGGATACTTGGAGGAGTAACTGAAGCACATACCTTATTAGCAAACATGGCACCGTTATTCCCGGAAAGTGCTAAAGCAACAGGGGCAACGGGATGGACAACATTCCCACAAGTCGGAACTGTATTCTGGTGGAACCTAGTAACATCCATTATCATGGGTGTAGGAATAGGAGCTATCGCACAACCACAATTAGCAGTAAGATTCATGACTGTTAACAGTAACAAAGAATTAAACAGAGGAGTATTGATTGGTGGAATATTCATATTTGTAGCAACATTCTCAGCATATGTTGTAGGATCATTATCCAATGCATACTTCTATCAAACTACAGGACAGATAGCCATTCAGGCCGCAGGAGGAAATGTAGATAAAATTATCCCTACATTCATTAGCTCAGCAATGCCTCAATGGTTCACATACATATTCACATTAACTTTACTATGTGCAGCAATGAGTACTCTAAGTACGCAATTCCATTCACAAGGATCAGCTATTGGTCACGACGTATATGCTTCTACAAGGAAAGACAATAAAGAAAGTATGAGTGTAACACGTATGGGTATTTTAGTAGGTATCGTTATAGCAGTTATTTTAGCTTTCATCTTACCTGGAGGAGTAGTAGCACAGGGTACAACCATATTCTTCGGTATTTGTGCAGCAGCATTTATGCCTGTTTACATTTGTGCACTGTTCTGGAAACGTACAACAAAACAAGGTGCTATAGCAGGTATAGTAAGTGGAGCATTAATTAGTTTATTCTGCTTATTATTCACACACCAAAAAGAAGCAGCAGGAATAGGATTATGTAAATTATTGACTGGTCAGACAGTGTTATTTACAGCTATGCCATGGCCATATGTAGATCCAATGGTTATCGCATTACCGGCTTCATTCATAATCACAATTGTAGTAACATTACTTACTCACAATTCAAAAGAAGAACAAGAAGAAATCGATAAAATGTTCGAAGCAAAAAAAGTTTCAGGTGATGCACAATGATTGAAATATTAGGACTTAGTGATCCTTGGATACTTGGTGGATACCTTGGTTGTGTAGCCATTACATTAGTATGTGTAATTTATGGAGCTATAAACTGGAATAAAGATTAATTATTCCATTATTAACCCCCTTTTTATAAAACATTTAAACTAATTTTATTTACTTTAAAAAACAAAAGTATAACTAGTGAAGATAATGTTATACGCAATAATAGACATAGGTTCTAGTATCTTAAAATACAAGATATATGAATACATTGACGGAGATATAGAACCAGTAATAATACATGATAAAACAACGGGATTAATTTCATATAGAAAAAACAATGTTCTGACTGATGAAGGAATAGAAGTACTTATTACCAATTTACACGAATTTAAAACTTATTCTGAAAAATTACATGTTGATAAATCATATTACATTGCAACTGCAAGTCTGCGTGATATAAATAACAGAAAAGAAGTACTTGATATTGTTAAAGAAAAATTAAATATTGATATCACCATATTCACCGGTGAAGAAGAAGCAAAACATAGCTTCCGATCATTAAAATGGATTGACCTACCTTCAGATGAGGGAATCTTCGTGGATATGGGTGGAGGAAGTAGTGAAATAACCATCTTTGAAGATAGAAACAACATTCTTGAACAGAAAAGCATTCCCATAGGTGTTTTAACAATATTTAATGAATATGTAAGTTTACTTTATCCCACAAAAGAAGAACAAAAAGCAATCATAGATGAAACCCTTAAAAGAATCGACAAATTAGAACTTGGAGGATATTCAAAAGAGTATTTGTATGGAATCGGAAAAACCTTTGTCACAATAAAAAGATTATTTGAACACCTAAAAATCAAAGATGACAAAAGTAACCTGTTAACAATAGAACAAGTCGATTTAGTATTAGACAAACTATCTGCAAATACAAAAGAAAACTACCAGCCAGCACTACAAGTAGATTCAGAACGTGTACATACTATAGTACCCAGCCTTCTGATAACAAAAGCATTATCTATACGCTTCAACATTACAAAGATATATGTCTGCAATGTAACATTACAAGATGGAATCATATTCGATGTCATAGAAAAATAATTAATAAACATTACAAAGAAATATATTATAAGAAAAATATGGAGAAATAATAATGCCAGTAATAACTGTAGAAGCTTCAAAAACATTATCCAAAGAAACGAAAAAACAATTAATTAAAGAAGCATCAGAAGTGGTTGCAGAAGAATTAGGAGTTCCTATACAAGCAATTACTATGTTAATTTATGAAAATACGCCAGATAATATAGGAGTAGGTGGAAAACCAGTATCAGGAGAATAAGGGGTGAAAATATGCCTGTTGTAACAATTGATGGACCAGAAAATACTACAAAAGAATCAAAAAAAGCAATAATAGAAAAAGTATCAAAAATTGTGGCTGACGCATATGAAATGCCTGTTGAATCAATTACCGTATTATTACGTGAAAATAATGCAGACAATATTGGAGTAGGTGGAGAACAACTATCTGAAAAACAAAAATAGGGTGATAAAATGGCAGTAACTATAGATGAAAACATATGTAATGGAATAAATGCATGTCCAGAAGGTGGATTATGCATAGAAAGTTGTCCAACCAAAGCAATAGACAACGATAATGACAAACCAAAAGTAAAATACTTTTCATGCGTAGATTGTGGAATTTGTGTAGACAAATGTCCTAATAAAGCAATAATCGCAGCAAGAAGAAGTTAAAAAAAGAAAAACATTATTTACATAACCCCCTCTAAAACTTTTAAATTATTTTTAATTAAAATCAATATATAATTAAATATCATAAGACTGGTTTTTGCATGCAAAAACTTTTAGTCGTTTATGTGTTATTCATTATTCTTATGCTTGTTGCTTCCATATATTCTACTTACATAATTTATATGTAATATGCACCACATAATATTTTATAACAAAATCAAGAATGATAAATAGATATAATGATTAGTTACACTTGCAATGTACCTCTGAAAATCAAAAAATTAAATTGTTGGTGTATATGTCATATATGATAAATGAATCTAAATTACCCCTAATTTTGACAATTTTTATTATCGAATGAAAAATTTGAAAAAATACTTCGTTATAGCTATGTATAACGAATAAAACAAGATAAAAAGTAATACCTTTTTAGTGATTTTAGGCTAAAAAGTAATACAAAAAAATGTTAACCACCAGAAAGACAAAAAGTAACAAACTCCTTTCTATGAAAATTTCGTGAAAAATACAAATCTCACTAAAATACCAAAAATGAACCACCACATATACATCAAATAATGTCAAAACGATAAAGTAATTAAAATAGAGAAAAGTAGGGGATAAAGTACAGGATGCAATTATTATACATCTTCAAATACTACTTCAATACATCCTGCACTTAATTTCATTTCTGATGTTCCTGCCTAATTCTTCAAAGAAAGGTTTAGAAATTTTACTTATATGTTTTCTTCATCAAAGGTATCATGGTCTGTATTCATGTTTGTTTCTAAAGTCTTCTACTAATTATTTTATTTTTTGTGGAACTCTCCGGATAAGACTCCCCTTTTTGAGATACCTGTTATATTACTATGTATGGATATGTACCAGTTTTCTCATATTCTTTTTTTCAGCCATCTTTTTAGTAATTTTCAGATATCATATAGTTCACTTAATATTTTCTGATTATGAAATTTTTTTTTCACTATCACCCCAAGATATGTGAGTACTGCCGAAACAATAATAGCAAGTAATGTTGGCCCTAACATAATGGAATCCATGTTTACTGTAACCTGATAAACTATAAATCCCACAAACCATGCAAATAGGTTCCAGTACCATCCTCCCCCATCATTGTCAAAGCAATCCTTATCAAAATAGAATGAAACCAGGAGTACTGCCGCCATAGGAGCAAATACTGATGCTATAAGATAAAGAAAACCGATATAATGATCCATAATTCCCGAAATGGCCAGACCGGCACTAATGAAACTGATTATCATACCAACTAATTTTGGATTTAATTTAGGATAAATTGCCTTTGCAGACTCCCCTGCCGAGTTAGCGGCCAAAAAGTTGGTCGTTACAGTTGAAAGAACCAGTATAATAATACCCGGAATTCCCAATCCTGCAATCAGTATTGCCTGTGCAATGCTTATGTTTGCTCCAATGCCTGCAATTTCTATTCCAATAAAATACATCCAAAGGCTGGCAATAGTATATGCTGCCGCTGATACGAATGTAGCTTTAACTGGTTTTTTAACATCCTTTGTGTAGTCTGAAATTACTGGAAACCATGAAATTGGCATGGCAATGGAAATTTCAAAAATATTCCAAAAGTTAAGATCCGATGTATTTCCCGTCATACCAGATAAATTTGAAAGAGAAACCAGAGAGGATACATCAACAGCAAACAACTTAACAGTTAACACCAGAAGCAATACTGAAAGAATACCCATCACTACCGTTGCTATTTTTGAGGAACGCTGAAGACCAACATAAACCCACATAGCGATTAAAGTTGCAAGCAATATGCATGTAAGTGCAAATGATATTGGAAGATTCAATCCTGCTAATGCCGATGCCCCTTGAGCATTTAACACTGCAATCCACGCTATCAGTTGTGATACATTTAACACGGCAAAAAATTTGGAACCATAAGTCCCAAAGGTTGATGTAATAGTTTCCATTGCATTAAGTCGAAGGCGTGCTCCAATTAATCCTACAAAAAACAATAATATCCCACCAAGTACGTGTCCTAAAACCAAGGGGACCCATAAAGAACTTAGTGAGGACATTGCCCCAATTCCTATACCCGCTTCTATCTCAGATACGGAAATTGCAACACCAAACCAAATAACACCGTTTGTAAAAAGTCCTGTACGATTTTCCATATTATTTCGCCTTAAAAATTAATTTTTTTATACTGAAGAGCCAAAAATGTTTTGAAAATGAATGATTAGTATTAATGTTATTCTAACTTCTTCTTACATATAATCTAATTAACATTGTTAATAAAATTATCATACACTTTAACTTAATTTTTTTAAAAATATGTCGAATAGTTAAGTTAAATATTATTTTAATAGAAAAATAATTATTTAAATTGAATAAAACAAAAAACAAAGTTACTATTTTGCAAAAATAATCTTATGAAAGAAATACACCAGTTTCTTAATAAAATATTCTAAAAACAGTCTTATCTAAAATAGAAAAAAAAATTATTGTGGTTGAAGAGTTTTCTTATAGTTATCAAATAATTTATTCAATTTATTTACATCAAACTCATCTTGGTTTAATATCATAACTGAATCATCATATATACCATTATCATATATCAGATATAATGATGAGAAATTTTCTGTACAAGTGAGAAACTTATTTAAACGACTTCCTCTTTTTGTTGTCCTTACTCTTATCCTTCCTTTTCCCTTAAGTTTGAAAAATCGGTCATGAAATTCAGATGCATAAATGTTTTTTAACAATATATTGGATGTAATTAAATCCAATGTCCCTCCATTTTCTTCCAATGAAGTTAACAGTGCATCCAAATGATATGTTGAAAGTACGGGCAGTAGAACTTTTATGAATTTTGATTCCGATATTAACTCTGAGTATACATGTGATGGCTTATTATAGTCTAAATTATCATTAGCAACCACTTCTGCATTATCCCATAATTCCATGTTTAATATAAAGTCTAATGGCAAGTCAGAATATAAATGATCATCCCAAAAATCCAAATTGGAATTAATAGCACTCCAATTACTTATTAATTTTACAATATGCCTTATTATAAAATAACCCTTAGAAGTTAAGGTATACAGTTCTTTATCCCTTTCAACAAGTTCTTTTTCTTCAAAATCTTTCAGGTAATGCAATATATTACTTTCAGATTTATTCAGTATTTCTTTAAGGTTTTTAACAGTTTTATCAGATTCATACAATTCCATTAAAATTTCCACCCTAAAAGAACTCGTCAAAAAGTATTGTATGTCCTCAAAACAATCTTGATTAAATAAAATATCGTTATTTTTTACCATGTACTCACCATAATAGACATCATATCATTCAACGTTACATATAATAATATGTATATTTTTCAACAGATATAAATCATTACCAATTATGATCTTTTTAAATAAAGAATTATTAAAAATCAACTAAACTTAATCAAAAGAGTTGATACAATTATTATTAGTTTCTAATATAACTATTATCATAGAGGATAGTAAGGTGAGTTTAATGGTTTTAAAAGATGCAACAGAATACGATATTATCCAAAATGAAATAATGTTTATGGTAAGATCAGAGATTAAACTAAAGATACTGATTAATCTTTGTAAATCTGATTTAAATGCCCGAGAACTAAGTGATAAAGGCATTAATTATGGTTCCATATCCAGTAATGTTAAACAATTAGAAAAAAAGGGATTGATAAACAAACTAGGAGACAAGTACCATCTCAAAAATTCTGTTAAAAAGAAAATGATTAACTTATTATACCTTAACCAAACAATAAACTCAATAAATTCCTTTGAAGACTATCTAAACAACCATTACGTTAAAAATAATCAATTAAAAGTACTTGAAGAACTACCATTAAGCGAAGAATATGAAATAATACATAACACTCCCCTAAACCCATACAAAGTAGTAAATAATTTCACGAAGAACATGACCTCAAACGGCAAAGTGAAAATAATATTTACACATGTACATCCAGAATTTAGAAAAACTAATCAAAAAGATGCGGAATATCCAACAGAATTAAAGATATTAATTCCAAACAATATTAAAGAATACCTGATTGAAGATAAAAAAGGTAAAGAAAAAAATCCCTTAAAAAACAGGACAGTAAAAGTCAAATCAATCGAAAATATAAAACTATCATTAGCTGTTTCTGAAGAAGAAGCAATGTTTGTTTTATATAATAATGATCAAACATATGACACAAATGCTGGAATAATATCACATGCCCCCCAATTTATAGAATGGGGTAACAAATTATTTGATGAAATCGAATCATTAAGTAGAGACAAGTATGTTACTTTAAATGATATCGAATAATTTTCTCTTTTTTTTATTAAAATTACAACATTTTTTTATAATTATATAATTTTTTATATTATTATCTTTTTTTATTATTATTGTATTTATCATCTTTTTTTTATTTTATCGTAATATCTCTGAATTTATTAAAAAATAATAATATAGGAAGTAAAAAATTAAATTTTTAATAATAATCCATAATTCATCAACTAAAAAGGTAATCAATTATATTAAAAATAATTCCAAACAAAAAATAGAAACCAATCTCCAAAAAAATAATTCACAATAAAAAAACCAAATCAATAATCAAAAAACATAATCCACAATCGAAAAAAAAATTTATGATAAAAAATTGATTAGCTTGTGTTATTTTGATTTTAAAGCTTAAAATTGTCTTTAAATTGCTAAAAAACTATATATTGAAGGTTATTCATATTATTAAATAGAATTTAAAAAGATTTGTTACTATACGTAAAGATAAGCACTGGGTTAAGTTACAATTTTCCAAGCTTTAAAAAAAATAGGTTTAATATTATTAGTAAGAATTCTTTTGAATTCTATAAAAAAAATAATTTACGTGATTGATATGGATATAAATTTAAAAGAAAATTTAATAGCAGCATTAACAACAGAAGACAACGAAATAACCCCTGTAGGATCTTTTCCTGCAACCTGTATGATTGAATTAATGGAAAAAGAAGGAGTATCCTGGCCTAAAGGACACACTGATGCAGAAGATATGGCAACAATTGCAGCAAGTGCATATGAACATGTCGGATTAGAAAGTATGGTATTACCTTTCGATTTATGTTTCGAAGCAGAAGCATTAGGATGTGAAGTTGCACTTACAGATCATGACAACTCATCACAAACAACACACAGTCCTTTCGATATAGAAACTTTTGAAGCAGACCCTGATTTCATACACAATGCAAGATTCCCTGCAATGATTGAAGCAACAAAAATATTACAGGACAAATATGATGATGTACCTATTGTAGGTGCAATGAGTGGTCCTATTACCGTACTTGGACAATGTTTAGGTATTGAAGGTGTACTCAAAGATGTAAACACTAAAGTAAACACAGTAGAAGATGCATTAGATGAAATGACAACAGCATTAATAGAACAAGTTGAATTATACAATGAATTAGAAATGGATGCAATCGTATTGTACGAACCTAACGGAGCACCGGAATTACTAGCACCACCATTATTCAAACAATTATTAAACCCATTACACGAAGAAATAACAGCTGCATCAGACATACCTATGGTATTACACGTATGTGGAAATTCATTACCACAAATGGAAAACATGTTAAGTACAGGATACCAGGGAGTAAGTATTGCAGATGATGTGGATGTAAACGAAGCTCAAGCTGTACGTCAACAATTAGGTTCAGACACAGTAGTTTGTGGTAACATTTCAGTAACAGACACATTATTCATGAAATCTCCGGAAGCTGTAAAAGAAGAAGTAAAAGTAGCATTAGATAAAAATGTTGGAGTATTATTACCTGCATGTATGATTGCACCATTATCACCATCCGAAAACATTAAAGCAATGGTACAAGCAAGAAACGAATACTTCGGTATCGAATAGATACATTATTTCCTCACCTCATTTTTTTTATGAAAAAATATTATTATTTTAATAAACAAACATAGAGTTAGTGATTAAAATTAATATTAAAGAAAACTTAATAAATGCATTAACAATTAACGAAATTGAATGGATTCCCTGTACTGCATTCTCAGCCGTCCCTATTACAAAAATAATTGAAAAATTGAACATATCCTTTGAATCAGGACAAAAAAATTCAAAAGATATGGCAACAATAGCTTCATTAGGATATGAATATGCAGGATTAGAAGGAATACCATTACCTTTCGATTTATGTTTCGAAGCAGAAGCAATGGGATGTGAGGTAGAATTAAAAAATAAAAATGGACCTTCAAGAGTTATTGAAACACCATTTAATGAATTATCAGATGTTGAAATGAACGATGATTTTATTCACTCAGGAAGATTTCCGATAATGGAAGAAGCAATACATATTTTACATGATGAATATGATGATAAAAATATTCCCATTATTGGTTCAATAACTGGTCCTCTGACATTACTAGGCCAAATCTTTCCAACAGGCACTGAAGGAATAATTAAACATACAAATGACAGATATATTGAAGTTGAAGAAGCTCTTGAACAGTTAACAAACTGTTTAATTGAAGAAATACAATTATACGAGGAACTGGAAGTAGATGTCATTGCCATATACGAACCGAACTCAACACCTTCATTATTAGATCCAAGTATCTTCAAACAGTTATTAATGCCTTTCTTAGAAGATTTATCAAGAACTATGGATATTCCTGGTGTATTACATGTTTGTGGTGATACTACCACAAATCTTGAAAATATGTTCTCATGTGGATTTGAAGGAATCAGCATCAGTGAAGATATAAATATTAATGAAGCAAAACAACTACAAGCAGAACTGAACACACCGACAAGATTATGTGGTAACATTTCAACCAACCAAACATTATTTTCAAAAAGTCCAAAAGAAGTTATGAAGGAATCATTAAACGCTTTAAGCCAAGGCATTGATATATTAAGTCCTAGTTGTATGATTGCTCCAAACACGCCCTTAAAAAATGTTAAGGCAATGGTACATGCAAGAAATGAATTTTGTGATTTGGAAATATAATATAAATGTTTAGAAGAAGTTGAAGATTAATTCCTTGAATTAATCTTTATTTTTTTATAGTTCACTAATTACTTTTTCAAATTGGGTTAATGAAGATGTTTCGAACACATTTGCCCCTACATCCTCATAATCTTTAACACAGCTCGTTGCGTTGTTCCAACGAATCTTTTTTTCCGGATTTAGAATAATAACCCGATGTGCCTTATTGATCATTGTTTTCATTAATGAAGCACTTTTTAACATGCCATCAACTCGTTCTCCTTTCCAATCACGGCAATCAGTTAAAATTATTATATCCGTACGATGAGTTATTTCGGCCATGTCCAAAAATTCTTCAAAAGACTTGGCCATATCCGATTGACCATAACATGATATTCCGGCTATCCTTTGTGCAACATTTACTTGACCAATGTTTTCGAAGGATTCTCTATCCAATATATCAGTTACATCCGTAATCTTATTATCAAAATCGTATATCTTTACCTTGTTGAAAGTACTCTTACAACCATACAATAATAAGAAAAACCATGAGGTAATCCATTCACAAGAACCACTAACATCACAGAGAAATATGTGCTTTGTTTTTTTCATTGGAGGTTTATTATAAATTAATTTTATGCAATGCCCCCCATTCTTAATATTTGTTCTGATAGTTCGTGACATGTCCAAATGTTTAGAATTGCTTTTTTTACGCCTTTTTGAACGTTTATTTGCAATCTTTTTACTTAATCGTTTACATAACTCAAATACTTTAGGATCAAAACTATCTAATAAAAGCATACTGTCCTTTAACATATGCCCCTCTTTAGCTTTACTGTTTGCTTTATCATGAATCATCTCATCATATAACTCTTGAAGTTCATCAAGATTTTGCTGAGGCTGATGTATCTGTTGAACTTCCCCCTCACCATCATTCAATAATCTTTCAAAATTTTTATCAGTCATATCTTCCTGCGGTTTAAGGTCTATTTTATTAAAAACTTTGTTAAAGGCACGTTCAAATTTATTTACATCATCCATATCCTTGACATAAATGGCTTTTAAAGAGCAATATAATTCATCATAGCTCATTTTTTCCCGCATATTACTGAGGATAATATGAGCTCGAGTAGTACTTCTAATACTAACCAACATACCCTCATTTCTTAAATAATTAGACAATAAAACAACTTCTTCTTCCATAAAATCACCAAAAGAATAGAAATTTTGTTATATACAATACTTATATTATTTTAACATATTATACGTTACAATATAATAAAGATAATTAAACAACAATACGTTAAAAAAACATGAAAACGATAATAAAAATGCTAAATAAAAAAAAATAGTTAAAAAAAAATATTAAGAAAAATTGATAAAAAACTTATTCGTCTAAGTCAATACCTGCTTTACCAACTAATCTACCGATTACTAAAGTAACTACAACTGCAAGAACTGTTACGAATAATGCATAGATTAACATGCTTGAAACTGCTGAACCAGATTCTCCTACGAAATCTTGAATTAATGTTTGAATTGCATCATTCCATGCAGAACCTGCTACAAATGCAAAAGCAGTTGTCATTAAAACAGAAATAGTTTTTAAAATTTCTTTATGTACTGCATCAGCCATATCATTAACCTCCATAAATTTATAATATGTACATAACTCGTATATAATTATTTATTCAACATCATATTAAAATGTAATGATAAATAAATCATATCAAATAAAAAGAGTAAAACAATAACATCACATATAATAAGGAAAATTAACCAAATAAAAAAAAGATTAAATGAATTATTCAATT
>CADBRM010000048.1 GCA_902797085.1 uncultured Methanobacteriaceae archaeon | reverse complement strand
TTAATATGCCTCTCCAAAAACTTCGGTCGCTCCATATAGAGGATTTGAGCTTACAAGAGACCACTAACCTCCCAACCTAGCCTATTATAAATTATGATGATTAACATTTATAAATGTTTGTATTAACCAAAGTCATTTAAAAAATAAGTTTATAAAAAACTGACAAAACTGATATAAAATAAAAAATAATGTTTCAAATCTTAAAATTTTGGGTAAATACAATTTAGATTACAAAATAAATAAATTATATACAGTTAACTTTATTATTATTTACATCATAAATAGAAATATGGATAATTATCAAATTATTCTTGGAGACATTTATCATGATAAATAAAAAGAGCATGTTACTTCTTTTTGTTAGTTTAATAGTGCTTTGTCTCACAGTATCTGCAGTTTCAGCTGCTGACAATGATGTTAGTGCTGCTTCAGATGCTCAAACTATTGACACAACTGAAATTCAAAATACGGTTGACACAGAAACAAATTCTGTTCAAACTGACATAAAAGGAGACAATTTAAACAAAACAACAAGTAAGGATGTAAAATCTGCTGGAACTTACTATGTCTCTACTACTGGTTCCTCTTCAAATCAAGGTACTCAAGACAGTCCTTTTGATATTGTTAAAGGAATAAGTAAAATCCAAAGTGATAAAGGTGGAAACCTCATTCTTGCTGCCGGGACATATAAATTATCTAATTATCTCGGTTTAACAACAGCAGGTACATATTCTATTTCTGGACAAGATGGTAAAACAGTTACCATTGACAGAAACAAAGGTTCAAGAATTATGTACGTAGGTGCAAATGTTAACTTAAATCTTAAAAACATCATATTTACAAATGGTGTAACCTCCGGAAGTGATGTTGGAGGAGCAATTTGTAAAGTAGATGGTGGAAACTTAGTAATATCTGATTGTACATTTAAAGACAATCAAGCAGCTTACGGTGGAGCAGTATATGTTCGTAAAAGTAATGTAGATATTTCTAATTCCAAATTCACTAACAACAATGCAGCTAGTGCATCTGGTGGAGCAATATATGCTGTTGACTCTACAGTAAAAGTAACCAACAGCGAATTTACTACCAACAAAGCAAAAGTATTTGGTGGAGCAATATACAACCAAGGTTCAAGCTTAACATCAACAAACAACAAATACACACAAAACTCAGCTCAAACTGGTGGAGCAATATATAATACTGCAAACGGTTTGACTGTAACAAAAGATACCTTTACTAAAAATACTGCAACAGCATCTGCAGGTGCAGTTTATGTTGAAGGTACCAACGCAAAAATTGATGGAAACACATTTACACAAAACAGTGCAGTGGATGCTGGAGCAATACTAAACATCAGAACAACTGGAACTGTTATTAGTAATAACAAATTCACCGAAAACAGTGTTTCAACTGGTGGTGGAGGAGCTATTACAAACAACAATGATAAAAAAACTGAAATATCTAACAATGACTTCCAAAAGAACTCTGCTAAAGGAGCAAACAGTGATGGAGGATCAATCGTTATATATTCCACATCAACTAACACAGTTGTAAAAAATAATAATTTCACAAGCAACACTGCAGGAAGAACTGCTGGAGCTATCTTCACACAAGGTTCCGATGTTTTAATTGATGGAAACAAATTCACCGAAAACAGTGCATCAAGAACTGGTGGTGCTGTTTACGATGAAGGTAAAAATTTCAATGTAACAAACAACGAATTTACTAAAAATACTGTTACCAACGATGGTGGAGCTATATACATCAGAGGTAGCAATTCTATGGTAAGTAATAACAAAATCATTGAAAATACTGCAAGTCGTTCAGGTGCTGGATTATACATCAATGGAAATTCAATGACCGTAACAGGAAACGAAATTTCCAACAACAAAGCAACAAACGGTGGTGCTGGTATTTACAACGATGGAACTACCGGTACAACTATTAAAAATAACAAAATATTAAACAATGTTGCTGGACAACTTGGTGGAGCAATAGCTAACAATAAAGTTGAAAAAACAACCATATCAGATAACACTATTTCAAACAACGTTGCATCAAATGCTGGTGGAGCTATAGCAAACTACCAATCTTCTGATTCAACAATTTCAAATAATGTTATTAGTGGAAACTCTGCAAAATCCAATGGTGGAGCAATTATCAATTATGCTGGTACAAAAATTACCATCACCAAAAACGATTTCACTTCCAACAGTGCTAATGCATCTGGTGGAGCAATTGCTGGTGATTTAGCATCATCTGATATCACTTACAACAACTTCACTAAAAACAGTGCATCAAGCATTGGTGGAGCAATTTTCACTCGTGGAAACAACATGAATATATTAAACAATGTATTCACACAAAACACTGCAGGTACAACCGGAGATGCCATAAGAAATTATGGTACTGGAGTAACTATTTCAAACAACATTAACGCTTCTACTTCAAAATACTCTGCAACAATATACAATGATGGAAATTACGCAAAAATTTCTAACAACGTATTCAAAGACACCATTCCAGTAGTTAAAACAGCTACTGTTGTAACTGTAAACGATGCTAATGGTGTTATCGGAGAAACAATGACTTTAACAGCAAATGTTAAAGATATTGAAGGTAAAGCTGTAACTGGTGGAAACGTATGTTTCAAAATAAATGGTAAAACTGTAACAGCAAACGGTTCCCCTATTAAAGTTTCAGTTAAAAATGGAGTAGCAACAACTGTTATTGACGTTACATCCAGTCTTAGCGGTGCAAAAACTTTAAGTGCTTCTTACAGTGGTACTAATACTTACAGTGAAAATAAAACCACAACTGATGGTAAAATAAGTATTTCATTAAGAACCGCTACTATTACTGTTAGTGTTTCACCATCAAAACAACAACAAGAAGGAACAATCACATTCACTGCTAAAGTTACCGATACTAAAACTTCAAAAGCACCAGCAAACAATGCAAAAGCTGTAGTGATCTTTAAAGTAAATGGTGTAACCATTAAAGATAGTAACAATAACACTATCAAAAATACAGTGAATAATGGTGTTGCAACCTACACTTATACAGTACCTAAGGGAATGGCAGCTGTTTACAAAAACGGTACCGTCAGAGACTACACAGTTAGCGCTGTATTCTCTAGCCCTGACTACACTAGTGTAAAAACAACAACTGATGCAAAATTCAATGTTGAAAGAGCACCTGTAACAATACAAACATCAAGTATTGTTTATGATAGTAGTGCTAAAACCATTACAATTAAAGGTAACATAAAAGATTCTAAAGGAAACAATGTTGAAGGTACCAACAAAGTTAATGTTAAATTAAATGGTGTTTCTGTTAAAAACAGTTTAGGTAACGCAATTACTTATACTGTAACCAACGGTATCATCTCCATAAGAATTAGTTTAGCAAAAGAAATAAATCTTAATGATGTTACTTTAGTAACTGGTGCAACTACTGTATATGAAGGTTACAGAACAACCATAACTGACATTACAAGAGTATAATTTTTATACTTCTTGTAATCCTTTTTTTATAACTAAATTTAATTAATAATTTTACATATTTCTAAACATTTTTTTTATTCAAAAGACATTTTTGATTTTTCTCAAGTATTTAAACTAAAAACAACATAAATATATATTGTTTAAATAAAAATAATGGGATGCTTTTTATGAATAAAAAATTAATTATAGGAATTTTAATTCTAATTTTAATCATAATTGTAGGATTAATATATTACAATGATATTAATAATGCAGATACTGAAGTTCCATATATTAATAACCATTTACAAAAAGCAAACAACGAATACAATATTGCAGTAGATTATTTAAACACAAAAAATTTTTCTCAATCATCCTATCATTGCAATGAGTCCTATGTAGAATATGTAAAAACTAAGACACATACACAAACAGCATTAAACAAGGCTATAAAAAATAATCAGTCATTACAAATTGATTATTTCACTTATACTATCGATGAACTTGAGTTAAAAATTAATGCTACTGTAGAACTGTACAACGGATTAACATGTGTAAACAGTAATCCAAGAACGGCCTTATCATATTTTGATAGGTCAAATCAGCTTATGAAAGAAGCAAAAGACTATTCAGACAAACGTAGTCTATTAGAACAACAATATCCTGATAAATTTATATAATTTTTTAGGATATAGGAGATTATATTATGGCTAAAAATAAAAATACATCACACCAAGGCAATAATAAACCTATCGTGTATGTATTAAATCCTTCATGTCAAATTGAAGACCTGGAAATAGGCAGTGATTATGAAGGAGTCATTACCAGAGTGGAAAAATATGGTTTCTTTGTAAGTCTTAGTAAAAGTGTTTACGGACTATTAAGATCAAGAAATCCTAAAGAAAAAGTTGGTGACAAAATAGTTGTTAAAATCGCCGAAATAAAACCGCATAAAGGTAAAATGGACGTTGATTTAACATATTCAAAAACCAAATACGGTAATGACTATGAAATCATTAAAGTAAAAAGAAACGTTAAAAGAACAAAGATTGCTGATTTATCAGAAGATAATCTGGGTCGTAACGTTGCTATCCAAGGGGAAATTATACAGATTCAACAAACAAGCGGACCAACAATCTTCACTGTTCGTGATGAAACAGACATCACTTGGGCTGCAGCATTCAATGAACCGGGAGTCAGAATGTATCCTGAATTAGAAGTTGAAGATGTAGTGGAAATATTAGGTGAAGTTTCATTACATGGCGGAAAGATTCAAATTGAATCCGAACTGATTGAAAAACTAGACGGTGAAGAGGAAGAAACCTTCAAAAAGATTGTTTCAGACGCAATGGATAAAAAAGCAGAACCGGAAGACACTTCTGTTATGGTTGAAGAAAGTGAAATTCTACAATTACTTAAACCAAAACTTGCTCTTGCAGCTAAAGCAATTAGAAAAGCAATTCTCGATGGCAGATCAATTCTTGTACGCCACCACGCTGATGCTGATGGTATATGTGCAGGAGTAGCAGTCGAACAAGCAGTACTTCCATTACTTAGGGAAGAAAGTAACGATGCAGATGCTGAATGGCACTTCTTTAAACGTTCACCAAGTAAAGCACCATTCTATGAATTAGAAGATGTTGTAAAAGACTTGTCCTATGCATTAGAAGACGCCGAACGTCATGGACAAAAACTTCCATTACTGGTTTTACTTGATAACGGTTCTACAGAAGAAGATGTTGCAGCACTCAGACATTCAAAAGTTTATGGAATAGAATCCATAGTTGTAGACCACCACTATCCTGGTGAAGTAGAAAATGGTCGTGCATTAATTGATGATTATGTTGATATACATGTAAACCCATACCTCGTAGGTGGAGATTCACAGTTAACCGCAGGAGCATTGGCAGTAGAACTTGCCGGTATGATTAACCCTGATGTTAGACCTGAAATTAGGCACTTCCCTGGTATTGCAGCAGTAGGTGACCATGCAGAATGTATGGAAGTTGACAGATACCTTGAAATTGCCGCTGAAGAAGGTTACTCACGTGAAGATCTTGACAAAGTAGCAACCTGTGTTGACTTTGAAGCTTACTTCTTAAGATTCATGAATGGTAGAGGAGTAATGAATACAATATTAGGTCTTGAAGACAAGGAACGTCAGGAAGAATTACTTGATGTATTAATGAGCGAATCTGATAAACGTGTAGAAACACAACTAAAAGCAGCAATGCCTAATGTAGAAACAGTTTATTTTGATAATGGTATCCAACTTAACAGATTAGATGTAGAAAAATATGCTCACAAATTCACTTACCCAGCCCCTGGAAAAACTACAGGATATGTGCATGATAAACTTGTACAAGAAAAGAGTGAAGATGAACCTATTATGACACTAGCTAATGGACCAGACTTTGCAGTTCTTAGAGCTACCGAAGTAATTAAAAATGACTATGAGTTTAACTTAAACAATGTCATTACCAAAATCCAGGAAGAAATTCCACAAGCAGGTGCTGATGGTGGAGGACACGAAGTAGCAGGTTCATTGAAATTTGTTGAAGGATTACAAGAAGAAGTATTAAACTTATTCATTGAAGAGGTTAAAAATCTTAAAAGATAATATCCTAACCTCCATATAATTTCTCTACCTTTTTAAAACTCTATTTTTTTATAAATTTTCATATTTTATTATTATTTATTATTTCATGTCTTACTTTTTGTTGATAAAAATAGTTTAAAGAAGTTAAAAAAAATAAAAATAAGGAGATTAGTCTAATTCTGAATTATATAATTCACAAAGGTCTGTGAACGGACATTGCATGTGTTGTGGATTTATGGGCTTACAAATATTTTGACCAAATTGTACCATTAAATCATTTATGGGTAACCAATATTCCTGTGGAACTATTTCTCGAAGAACTTCCTCTGTTTCTTCAGGTTCTTTTGTATGAACCAGCCCCAATCGATTAGATATCCTATGGACATGTACGTCTACAGGTATTGCATCCTCCTGAAAACCAAATACCAATACGCAGTTTGCTGTTTTACGTCCAACACCAGGTAATTTCATCAGTTCATTCAAATCATCCGGTACTACTCCCTCATATTCTTCCAGTAATATGTTAGAGACTTCCTTAATTCTGCCTGCCTTGACATTATAAAATCCTGCCTGTTTAACAAGTTTTGCAATTTCTTCTACGGGAGCATCTGCAACTTCTTCCATTGTATGATATACACTAAAAAGATTCTCGGTCGCTTTATCAGTATTTTCATCCCTGGTTCTTTGTGATAGGATTGTTCTAACCAATACCTCATATGGCGTTTGATCTTCAAAGGTTCTACGTTCGAATATTCTTTCAAGTTCATCAACAATGAATATTATTTCTTCTGTTGAATAATTACCTTTCATGCTTTCATCCATACAATTACCTCAGTTAGTGATTTTATTCATTACTTCCAAAAAGTTAGGGAAAGAGATGTCATAACAGGATGCATCTTTAATGCTAATGTTACCTATTTTAAGTCCAAGAACATAAAATGCCATTACCATACGATGATCCATGTGAGAATCTACATTTCCGCCAGTAGGATTACCTTTAATAATTATTCCATCCTGTAGTTCTTCCACTTCCACCCCAACATTTTCCAGTTCTATTGCACAGTTATGTACACGATCTGTTTCCTTAAATCTGGCATGTTCCACACCAGTTATCTTAGATGTTCCTTCTGCCTGTGCCATAAGAACTGCTACTGTAGGTAATAAATCAGGTGCATCTGACAAGTCCACATCAAATGCTTTCAATTTTCCATCGCTTTTAATATGAATTTCAGTATCATTAACTGTTACTTGTACCCCCATTTTGCGAATAATATCAACTATTAGTTTATCCCCCTGCATTGAGTCTTTGTAGAGGTTTTGTATTGTGATATCAGAAGGTATCATACTTGCAACAGCCAAGATGTATGATGCAGAGGAATAATCTCCCTCTATAGTGTAATCTGCACATTCATAACGTTGTGGTTCAATATAATAAGAGGAGTATTCCGGTTGATTGCTTGTATCATATTCAAAATCTATTCCGAACTTGCTTATAACGGATAATGTCATGTTAACGTATGGTTTGGAAACAAATGTTCCACGAACATTTAGTGTTACCGGATTTTTAGAGTATGGCGCTGCCATTATTATTGAAGAAATGAATTGACTACTTACATCTCCCTTAATATCCGTTTCTCCTCCATCAAATCCACCTTTTACTATTATTGGTGGTGTTCCATTACTTTGTGATGAGTGAATATTCACACCAAGATTTTCTAATGCATCAATCAGATGCTGCATTGGTCTTTTTCTTAATGATTCATCACCCGTGAATATCGTGTAATTAGCTCTTGGTGCGATAGCTGCAACACTACTGAGTATCCTTACACTTGTTCCAGAGTTTTTTACGTCAATAACATTATCTGGTGTTCTTATATATCCTGCCGTACCTTGTACTATGCATTTATCAGGATATCTTTGGAACAGAGCACCTAATTGTTCACATGCTTCTAATGTTGCAAGAGTATCCTCCGAATATAATGGGTCTCTTAGGATGGATTCCCCCTCTGCCAATGCTGCTGCAATAAAGGCTCTATGTGAATAACTTTTTGATGCAGGAGCTTTTATTGTACCTGAAATTTGGTCAACTTTTTCTACTTTTAAATCCATAATAAAAAGTCTCCTTAAAAATATTTAAAAATGAGTAGTAGGAAGTCCTTTATTGTAGAACTTCTAATAATATTTCATAGTTTTCTGTTTTAATAATATCTACAACTTCACCAGTTTTACTCACTAATTCAGATTCTGTTGTAATGTGTTCTGCTGTGAATGCCACATCATCCACTTTTACCTCACCGGTAGTATTTAATTCTTCCATTATTACTTCCGGATTAGTGTTTGCTATAAAGTCAATAATTTTCTTTGCATTTTGTTTAAATACCGGACCGAGTTTACTCATTATCGGTTCTATTTGAATAACCTTTTCATGTAAATCAGGTTTACCGTTTTGAACTGTAATATTATCAACCTTGTTTGTATTTTTAATATCCTCAATACATGAATTTACCTTTTCAACATCTTCAGTGTATATGTTTACACTATTGATTGGTTGATTCAATGGAATTCCATGTGATGATTTGTAACGTCTGAGTTCATCGATTACATCAATAGCATAACTTCCAGTCAATTCAATATCATCACTGATTAATTCATCATTTACACTAGGCCATCCCCCATTATGCAAATCATAGGAAGTGTTTCCCAAATATGAACTTACTTGATCTGCAAAGAATGGTGTGATTGGTGCCATTAAAGCCAATACTGTTTCAATAACTTTCTTAAGAGTGTATTTTGCATCCTGTGTTGATGTTGTATC
This sequence comes from uncultured Methanobacteriaceae archaeon, assembly GCA_902797085.1. Lineage (GTDB taxonomy): Archaea > Methanobacteriota > Methanobacteria > Methanobacteriales > Methanobacteriaceae > Methanosphaera. The sequence continues at coordinate 24,132 of CADBRM010000048.1, read as the reverse complement.
TTCATATAATCTGTATTTTACTGCTTCAATGTATTCATCACAGAAGTCATGCCATACAAAGTTATATATTGCTTGTTCAGCATTTGCAAAGTTATATTCTTCAAATGCCTGTGTTACCGTATTGTTTAATCTGTTGAGTTTAGATAATATCCATCTGTCAATGATGTTGTTTTCTGACAATTCATCAGGTACATTATCATCCAAGTGCATACTGATAAATCTGAATGCATTCCAGAATTTTCTCAGGAATTTATATGCGTGTACAATATCTTTCCATGCGAACGGTACATCGGATCCAGGTACACTGTTAGCACTCCATAATCTAAGAGCATCTGCACCATATTCTGTTAATACTTCCTCAGGAGCAATAACATTACCCAATGATTTACTCATTTTATGTCCGTCTTCACCAAATACCATACCATTGATTACCAATTCATCGAACGGTTTTTCACCTGTCAATGCATAACAACGCATGATTGTATAGAAAGCCCATGTTCTGATAATATCATGACCCTGTGGTCTGAGTGTTGATGGATAAACCTTCTCCCATCCAGGATTTGGCCAATCTGCAACTGTTAACGGAGTTATTGAACTATCCATCCAAGTATCCAGAACATCTTCTTCTGCTGTAAATGAAGTACATCCACATGTACATGCATGGTCCGGTTGGTCAATGGTAGGATCCACAGGCAATTGTTCCTCACTTGGTAGTACTACTTCATGACAGTCATCACAGTACCATACAGGAATAGGTGTTGCAAATATTCTTTGTCTTGAAATACACCAATCCCAGTCCATACTATTAGCCCAATTTTCTAGTCTCTGGTACATGTGTCCCGGAATCCACCTCATGCTTTTTGCTTGTTCAACAATATCTTCCTGCATTTTACTTACTGCAACAAACCATTGTTTTTTGGTCATGATTTCTATAGGAGTTTTACATCTCCAACATAATCCCACATTCTGATCTACTTCTTCCTGTTTGATAAGGAATCCTTCATCTTTTAAGTCTTCAATGATTGCCTGTCTACATTCCTTAATTGCCATTCCTTCATATTTACCGGAAACAGGGAGCATAAGACCATTTTCACTTATTGCATCAATAACATCCAAATCATATCGTGTTACCCATTCAACGTCTGTTTTATCCCCAAATGTACAAATCATTACAACACCGGTACCGTATTCAGGGTCTACTGATTCATCAGTGATAATCTTAACTTCTCTTTCATATATTGGAAGAGTAACCGTTTTTCCATGTAAGGACATGTATCTTTCATCTTCAGGATGAACTACAACTGCTACACATGCACATAATAACTCAGGTCTTGTTGTTGCAATTGTTGCATTTCCTAAACCATCTGTTGCCGGGAAGTTGACATAGTTTAATTTGGTTGTGTTATCTTTATATTCCACTTCTGCAAATGCTATTGCCGTTTCACAACGAGGACACCAGTTAATTGGGTGAATATCCTGATAAATCATATCTTCATCATATAACTTAAGGAAAGATAATTGAGTTCGTTTTTTATTTTCAGGCAGCATTGTGATGTATTCATGATCCCAATCTTGTGAGTAACCCATACTACGCATTTGAATTCTCATTTTTTCAATGTTATCGTGGGTTAAATCAATACAGTAATCCCTAAATGTTTCTCTTGGAACATCATTCTTTTTGATTTCATGAATTTCCTCAACCTTTACTTCTGTTGGGAGACCGTGACAATCCCATCCCTGTGGGAATAATACATCAAAATTGTTCATACGTTTGTATCTGGCAATAATATCCATGTAAACCCAATTTAAAACGTGACCCATATGGAGTTTACCTGTTGGATATGGTGGTGGAGTATCAATAATATATGTAGGTTTAGTTCCATCACCAATAAAACGATAAGTGTTTTCTCTTTGCCATAAATCTTGTAATTCTACTTCTTTTGTATGATCATAATCTTTTGGAATTTCATTACTACTCATTTAAAAAATATCTCCTAAAATATTAGATTATAATTAACATTAATTTGAATAAATCAGCAAATAGATTTAAATATCTACACTCTTTGATTAATTCTTTATAATAATATAATATATGTAAAAAATAGAATATAATTTTAATGAATTTTTGAATAAAAAAATAGAATAAAATGATTAAAGAAAGTTTAGAAAAAAAACATTAATCTTCTTCAAAACCTTTTAATATTAAGGGTGAACGGAATTTATAGTATAACTTCTTATCTTTATTATTAACATTATACTGCACGTATTCAAAATCGACTTTTTTTAGTGCCTCATAGAGAGATTTAGATGTTTTATAATCCAATCCTTCAGTAGAATTGTTATTGTTTTCAATAGTTATCTCGACATACCTAAATAAACGTTTATAAATCATGTTTTTAATTTCATCATTATCACATTTTTCCTTTTCCAAAATATCAAACATGTCCAATATTCTACCAGCCGGTATGCTTAAATCCTGAAGATTATTTGAAGATGAATTTTCATTATCTTCCCTGTAAAAATATAAAGGCTTATTAATATATCTTATACTGTTAGCTTTAAGTGCTGTTTCTAAAAAGAATGGATTGTCAACCCAGGCTCCACCTGGTTCTTCCCTGAATGTTATTTTATTTTTTATCAGAAAACTTTTCTTATATATTGCAGCCCATATTGATGGATGTCCCTCTAAAAATAGGGGTTCCTCCCCTATAATAAATTTCTTATCATTTTTTAATTGTCCTTTGGCATTGTCAACTTTTAGTATCGGCTTATCTGTTTCTGATTCATAAAAATGATAAAATGTTCCCTTCACAATATCAACATAACCCAACTCTGTTAAATCATATAATGTTTCCATCATTTCAGGACTTATATAATCATCACTTTCAACTATTGCAATATAATCTCCTTTTGCATTGACAATACCCTGATTAACTTGACTCCCATAACTTTTTTTATTTGATAAGAACACGTGCAGATTTCCATGGATTTGTGAATATTCCTTAAGTATTTCCAGTGTTCCATCATCACTGCCACCATCAACGCATAATATTTCAATATTCGAGAATGTTTGATTAATAACACTTTCAATACATTGTTTGATATACTTCTTAACATTTAATGTTGGTATAATTACAGAAATTTTTATGTTATCCTCATTCATTTGAAATACCACCATCTATTTTGAATTTTTTAGTATAGAACTATAAGTTTCTCTTAGTAATTCAAAGTCTTTACTATTTTCAGTGCTTAATATTTGAATAAATAAATTTTTATTTTTGGAATTTAATTTTGACATGAAATCATTAAAATAAATTTCATCCTCGAGTATGGTCATCAATGATTTTTTCATTTCAACAAAGAAATCATCCTTGTATTCTTCTTTAATTTTAGTAAACCTTGTGTATAATGAGGATACCCTGCTATTAAACAATACTTCTTTATGTTCATCAAAGTGACCATGTTTATTGAATGTATCCCAAATTAATTTATTAATTTCTATAGAATCCAAGAACCTTAGATCACCATTATTTGTAGAAGAAGTAGAATAAAATCTCCTTATAAACAAAAATTCGTTCAGGAAACATATTTTTTCTGCATTGAATAATACTTCCCAGAAGAAAATATTATCATCAAATATTAATCCTTCAGGAAATAGAATGTTGTTATCAACTATGAATTGTCTGTTATAAAGTTTACTCCATGGCGTAACAGACATCGTGAAAATTAAGTCTTTAACATCATCATAATTGAATACTTCCTTACCAACCCTTTTATAAACTTCATTCATACTGTATGATTCGGTTTCATAGTAACTTTTTGTTGAATTATCATAGTTAATTGCCTTGAATATTACGAAATCAACATCATTTTCTATAGCTTTGTCATATGTTAATTCAAGTGCATTATACTCTATTATATCATCAGAATCCATCAGGAACAAGTATTCTCCTGTTGCATGTGACATTCCAATATTTGTTGCAACAGCATGCCCTGCATTTTCTTGTGAAAAAACTTTTATTCGATTATCCTCATTTGCATATTCATTTATAATTTCTAAGGAATTATCCGTTGATCCATCATTAACGCAGATAATTTCAATATCAGTTAACGTTTGTTTAGTTACTGAATTCAAACAATCCTTTAAGTATTTTTCGACATTATATACCGGTATTACAACAGATACTTTTACCATACTTATCACATCATTAAAGTCTAAATATTCTAGTTAATCTCCAACTGTTTGATGATGTAAGACTATTATTAAATCGTTTAATCTTCTTCTCTTCAGTAGTGAGAATTTTTTTATACCTACCCATAAAATTTAAATATTTTTTATCTTCATTAACTTTATGAAATAAGTCATATTCCTCTGCACTTTCGCATATAATTACCTGTTCGAATAATTTGCGACTCTGCATATCCAAGTTGTCTATTAAGAATTTATTTTCATCTATTTTTAAAATACGTATAAATTTGTGTCTTAAAATAGGATATATTTCATTTTTATTTGCAATTTTTAAATCAGAATATTTGTTAATCAAATTTATAATATAATTATCAAATGCCCGAATCAACTTTTCTTCGTCACCCATTTGCTTAAAAAGACTTAACATATCCTCCTGATTTGAAATGTACTCATTGAAAAGCTGTTTATCTGTTACTGATAGATTATTGTTATATGAAAAATATACTGACTCGTTCATAAAAGACAATCTTTTTGCTTTGAATAATGTATTAAAATAGAACAATTCATCCAAATAATAGGTATTTTTAAAAAATAAATCATTACCTATTAAAAAATTTCTATTAAATAACTTATTAAATGGCGTTTTATCAATATCAAAAATATATTCATAAATTTTTTCATAAGTGAAAACTTTATTTTCACATAATCGTGAAAGAATATTCATTGTTTTATTGTCTTCCAAATTATTAAAAATTAGAACATCCGATTTATCCATTAAAATTTTATTATAAAAGATTTCTATTTTTTTAAAATCAATTTCACTACCAATATCAGCAAATAATATGTATTCCCCAGTTGCATTAATTATTGCATCATTCATCACTTCAATTTGATTATCAGTATATTTTTTTATTACAACATTCTTATACTCATCCTGTAATTGAATAGCATCATCCAATACACATATTATCTCCAGATTATCCCCAGATTGATTGAGTATTCCCCTGAATGATTCTTCAATAGAATTTTCATTATCCGTTGATATTATTAACGTTACTTTTGTCATCATACCCACCAACACTACATTTTATGTTTTAGAGAACGAAGATAACTTGTTACTCTCCAACTATTGGAAGACAATATTTCCTCATTAGAATGAATGGAACGTTTTATATTCATCTTCAATCTGTCCACTTTACCGTTAATTTCCCTTTTTTCTTGAAATGTATAATTTTCTATCTGTTTAAGTACATTGAATGAAGATTTGAGTAATTCATTGTCTTCTGTTTTATTATAATTATTTACGAAAGTTTTCAATCTGTCAACTTCAATAACTGTATTTTCAAGCATGCTTTCCTCAAACAAACAGTGCTTTACCACATTATATTCAATATCCGTGTTAATAACAGAATTGATTATTGAATCCATAATCAGATAACCATAATCTGATTCTTTAAAGTATTTATCACCCTCAAAAGAATCTTTTACAATTTTTTGAATATCCATATCATCAATATTTTGTCTGAAATTAAGATAATCTATGAATTCCTTCTTATAGTTATTCAACATATCTTCAAAACCATCTCTTTCTAAGATTTCAAATGTTTCAATAAAATGTTGAATATAATCCTTCTTCTTAGAGTAGGTATTTACTTTAATATTTACACCACCCGATACGGAATAATTATATCCATATAAATCAATAGGCACAGTGTATATTTCATTAACTTCTGTTAATACCTTTGCAAGGAATACTGGATCCTGACCTCTTTGTAAATCTGGAAAATTGATGTTATTTTTTTCAATGAATTCCCGTTTATAAATGTTTTTATAAAATGCGAAAGGTATTCCATATTCTTCAGGTTTTATTATCATTTCCCTGTTAAAATGAGCAAAAGGAGTGTGACAATAATCATAATTTATTTCAATACTACCATCCGGCTTAATCCTTTTTAGATTTGCAGCCACCATGTTGCTGTCATTTCTGAATGCAGTATCTGTCATTTTCATTAAAGCATCATTATCTAAAAACCTATCGTCTGCATCAAGAAATGCCAAGTATTCACCCTCAGCTTCACTCATAGCATTATTTCGAGCAATTCCGGAACCCATATTTTCTTGGTTAATAATCTTTACATTGTTATGCTCTTTATGAATATTTTTTAGTATAGACAATGAATTGTCATTAGATCCATCATTTACACAGACTACCTCGTAATCCTCAAACGTTTGATTAAAAATACTCTTCAATGATTCTTCAAGAAATTCTGAAGCATCATATACCGGCATAATTATTGAAAGTTTAACCATCTTATTTCCCCAAATAATTTAAAAATAATAAACTAATTATCATTAGATTATAGCTAATTTACTATTTAATTATAATACTATATACTATTTATTTTGAAGAAGATTTTTTTAACAATGTAATAATCATCGAATTATTAAATTGTTCTATTTGGCCCTGTAGAAATCCTTTGTTAGAGTGAAGTATGAGTATTACTCAAATATGTCCTTCATTACAGAGGGAAGAATTTTATTTCAATGCTACCTAAATTCCATCCAACACCAAATACTGTTTACTCCTATTAAACAATAAGTGTTTCATAGATTCCTGCCTAATAAAAATATTTTCCTGAAAAACATAGGATAAATCCCAACAACATAACTCTTATACATAACTAAACATTAACACATCAAAAAACACATTTCACTAACAAAAAACAATAAAATACAATATTCTGATGTAATTAATAATTATCCATTTAAAAGTATTTAAACATTATATTAAAGGTAATACTATTGAAAATAATATAAAGGGATTTCTACAAAGCCTTCTATTTAATAAAATTTATTTGTATTGAAGCATAATATATCAACATGAAAAGTTTCAACAAAAATAATGGAATAAAAGGTTCATTGAAAGGATTTTATAATGCTCTGTTTCAAGAGAATAAAACACTTAATAAAGAAAATGTTGAAATTTTAAACAAAATTCAAAAGGATATTGAAGATGAAAACTATGATAACTTCAAAGCATACAATAAAATCCTTGAATACGAATTATTTAACGAAGAATTCTATCTGAATGAATGCGATTTCAAACCGGAGATAGATCCATTATTACATTATATTTACATAGGTCATACAAAAAATCTTAATCCGTGTGAAATATTCGATACTTCCTATTATCGAAATTTTAATGAAAACATTACCACAGAAAATCCTTTAGTATACCTTGTCAATAGAGGAATCGATGAAGGAATAATATCTGTAAATGAGGATATGTGGCAACCATTATCAATAAACAAATTTGATTTTACTAAAAAGATTAAAGAATTTGATTCATGGGGGATTAATAATGGTCAACGTGATGTTCCAATAATAGTTTCCTTAACGTCATATCCTAAAAGAATTCATGAAGTTAAATTCTCATTATATTCTCTTCTTAACCAGAATTTAAAGCCGGATAATGTTATCCTATGGTTGGCAAAAAGTGAATTTCCTAATTTAGAAGATGATTTGCCTGAAGAATTAATTAAGATGAAAAAAAATGGTTTAACCATAAAATGGTGTGAGATAACAAAATCATATAAGAAACTTATCCCATGTTTAAATGAATACCCTGAAGCAATAATTGTTACGGCAGATGATGATTTATATTATCCACACAATTGGCTTGAAAAATTATATAAACACCATATTAAATATCCTGATGACATAGTTACACACCGTTCACGTAAAATATCATTTGAAAACGGCCGTGTTAAAAAATACCTGGACTGGAATGTAATTAAGAGTCAGGAAGATGCCAGTTACTTAAATTTCTTTACCACAGGAGGAGGAGTGCTTTTCCCACCGAATTCATTATCCAAGACCATTGATCAGACAGAAATATATGATTCTGTATGTCCAACAGGAGATGACATATGGTTTTGGGCCATGGCTGTGCTAAACAATACAAAGACAAGGGTAGTGAATGATAACCTGTATGAAATTATTTACGTAAATCCAGCAAGAGACATATTATTTAACAAAGACACCCTGTGGTCATACAATGAAACACATAATGATGGTCAATTCGAATCCTTACTTAAAAGATTCCCCGAAATTGAAGAAAAAATTATCAATGAATATAACAATAATAAAAAACAGAAATAAATACTGATAGAACTTTTGTAACAAAAAGCCAACTTTCGGAGTCAATTTATGATATTAGATTTATTATCACAAAACCAAAACAGGTCATTGTCAAACCCACAAGTATTCAAATTTAGGACCAATGCACAAAATTTCAGGATAAACTTCAAGATAACCGACACCATCCATGGTAACTATCCACATGTAGGACTCTCCCTTCAAGAGGGAATAATGGTCTTATATAAAAAAGAGGAAGATATATGTTGGTTAAATGTTGATGCATTTACAGAAAGATACAACAGACAAATATATATGCATCATTTGGTTAAAGAAAATGAGGAATATGAAGTATTAATTTATGGTCCTGTCCTCAGTAAATTATCAGTGCTAAAAATAGAAATACCTGAAGGAAACACAGGTTCAATTATAACGAATGACTCCGAATTAAATATTCTAGTAGCCGGAGGACTTATCAGTTATGGAATTGGATGTACAACAGCATCATTAACCTTTTCAAGCATGCTGGGACGTAAATTAGAAGCATCAGTAGACCAATTAACATACAATAATGCGAATTACCTTGAAAAAATAAACGAATACTTTGAAAAGGAACCAAAACTTAGAAAGTATGATGTTGGTATCTTGGAAGCTGATTATGTAAATCAAAATGATGAAATAACTAAGAAATATCTGCGAAAAACAATTGAAAATATGCAAAAATACTGTAAAACTGTAATCTGTTGGTATTGTCTTCCAAAATACAAGTCATCCAAAAAAGAAGCAATACATAGATTATTAGATGAAATATCTTCAAATAAAGTGTTTATAGAAGACTTTTCCTTTTTATTTGACAAAAAATATAATGATATCTGTACATACAGTGGAAACTTTATAAACGATTCTGGAAACATGATGATTTACAAAGAACTTGAAGAAATTATCCTGGAAAAATGTTTATTTTTTGATATGATGGGGGACTTCTAAATGGAATATTTAACTGATATAACCGATTCATTAAATAATATCAATGAGGATAATATTGAATATTTGAATTTATTTGAATATCCTCACCTGTTTTATGGAACATTAAATTTTTCTAACGAAAAGTTAAATCTCTGTAAGTTTCCCCAAGAAACGCAAGAAGAAATGGTGGAATATGGTGAAGGTGCAGTAAGTGAAATGAAACATCTCAACAGTTCGGCCTGTGGTGTTCGTCTACGTTTTAAAACCAATTCTTCACGGATTATATTCAAAGTAAAGCTACAAAGAAAATATGCATACCTCAAAATGGTTAACTGGGGTTCCAGCGGTTTTGACGTTTATAAAATCATTGACAATAAATATTATCATAGAACCATATTTGCTCCAACAAGCGGATGTGATATTTTTGCTGAAGAAATACGTGAAGAACCAAATTCAGAATTATGCATTTTTTTACCAAACTATAACAAAATTGAAGAGCTGTATATAGGTCTTGAGAAAGACTCAAAAATAGAAAGTGTGGATTATCCATTGGAAAACAGGTCTCCAATAATATTTTATGGAAATTCTGTTACGCAAGGTGCATCCGCTTCCAGAAGTGGAAACAGTTTTGTAAACTATGTAAGTAAAATGTTAAATAGGGATGTTATAAACTTTTCATGTTCATCCTGTTGTCTGGGAAATGAATCCATGGCAAATCTTATCGGAAAACTTAATTGCCATGCAATAGTAATAGATTACACCAGAAATGCACATAACACCAAAATGTTCAAGTCAACTCATGAAAAGTTCTACAAACAAATCAGAGCATTTCACCCTAATACTAAAATAGTTCTCATGACTTCGGAATCATATAATCATTGGTTTGATTATTATGATTTTGATGAAATTGTAAAAGAAACCTACACAAATGCAATTGAACGTGGAGAAAATGTTGAACTTTTACATCAAAAGGATTTATTTGAAGAAGATGAATATGATTTAATAGCCATAGACGCTTCTCACTACACTGACTACGGAATGTATAAAGTTGCAGAAAAAATTTGTGAACTGATTGAAAAATAGGCTAAAAGCCAAAAAAAGTTTGGTGATTAGTGTTTAGGTGAAAATTATTCCTTATTCTATATAGAACCTATTGTGGTTTGTATTATTTCGTAGTGCAAACAAATAGGATACTTTATTATCCACATTATCCTCATTTGATAATACATAATCAATATCATCAAATTTAAGGATTCCTCCCTCATTTTTATAAATCCATTCTTCCGAAGTGTCTTTCATTGAATTCTCCGTTTCTTCTTTAGTAAAATTATGCACAGATGTTCTGTTAAATGATACTCCTCGTCTAACTTCTTTTGCAGGATTTCCTGCCCAACTACTATTTGAACTAATTGTTTTGTTGGATACTGCTGCCTTTGCTCCAATAATACTGCCTGACCCTATTTTTGTACCTTTCAATACGAATACATCCTGTCCTATCCAAATATGATCTCCTAAAAAAATGCTCTTTGTAGGATTTATTCTCCTTTTTGTATCCACATCATATATTAAATGAGGATCCGCAATTCTCATCCAGATACCAAAAGAGAAAAGACATTCTTTACCTATAAGTATATGTTTTTCCTCGGACAGTATCAGATTCAGGACACCATTCATATAATTATGTTCATCAAGGAAACAAACTGAATTGTTATAAATTGAAACATTAATAAGATAATTATTTCTATTAGATGATAAGAAAATTATTGAATTATCACCATTGAAGTCTAAACTAGAATTACGCAATATTACATTTTCTTCACATATTAAACGATTATTAGTTCCTCTAAATCGAATATTACTATTAATTAGTTGGGGTTTAAAACCAATTATTTGATTATTTTTTTCATCTTTTTCAACAATATCCATCTATTTCACCCTTTCTTCATTCCACTAATCGAGCATACGAGTTTTAAATAATTCAGATAATACTTATTTTATATATAAAACTATTAAAATATTTTTATTAATGATTATTTTCCACAGTTTAATTCATTCAATCCCCGTTTAGAAGTTTAATATTATTTTTAACTTCATAAATAATGAATATTATAAAAAATATTTGAAAATAGATAAAAATAAATATGATTTAAAATAGAAAAATAGTTATAATAAAAGCTAAAGGATTGAAAGATATGGATATTGATAAAAATGCTAACAAAAAAGAATTTACTTTTTCAATTGTAATTAATCTGTTTGATAATGAAGATTTGCTTATTAACAGTATGAATTCCATTATAAACCAAACATTAGACTTTAAAGACAACATAGAAATAATAATATTATCCTATAAGAACGAAGATACAATAACTTTAATAAAAGAATACAAAGAACAATATCCTGAAAACATAAAGTATCTACAAGTAGAAACTACTGATAAAACTGAAAACAGAAAAATTGCGATAAAAAAGGCTTTAGGAAAATATATTAACTTTATAGAAAGTGGAGACTATTTTAGTGAAAACACACTTGAAGAAGTATATCCTCTTTTTGAAATATATAATAACAATATTAATCTTTTAGCCATTTCAAGCTCTTTTAGTGAACAAAATTTCATCTTAAAAGAAAATGATGAAATTAATAAAATAATAAACCTTAAAAAGGAAGCATTTAATTCCCAATTACCGATTCAATCCTATTTCTTCAAACAGGAATCCCTGAAAGAATACCTTTTTAATAATTCCATAGTATTTGGAGAAGACAGCCTATTAATAAATGATTTATATGTAAAAAATGAAGAATATCTTTTCATAAAAAATGTCAAAGTTTTTGTTGATGATAAAAATATACAGAATCATTCCACCAGTTTTCCTTTGAATTTATTAAATGATTTAATTGAATTGGGTGAAAATGAAAAGAACATACCAAAATTTATCCAATATGCTTTGACCAACGTGCTACAAAAATATTTCAATAACGATTTATCCCATATAAAAAAAGAGGAACTTGAACAAAAATTAGATTCCGTCCTAAATAAAATAGATTTTGATGTATTGATAAGGAATAATTATCTGAAAAACAATGTTAAAGAATATTTAATCTATTTAAAAAACCATGACAACTTCCTTTCTTTAGATGAAATTTCTAATATAGACAGTACGTTCATCACGGAAATTTTTACAAATTACAAGGTTTACATCCATGATATAACAATTAATGACAATTGCTTGTCAATAATCGGATTATTAGAATCTCCTTTTGAAAGGGAAGATTTAAAAATAAAATTTATATCCGATAATGATAATTCTGATAAGATTGTGGACATCACTACATCTTCCATTCAAAAAGTAGAAGACAATGATTTCCTTACAAATTGGATGTTTAAGCATGAATTTAAAATAGAAACTCCGTTTGATAATACTCATTTAATAGAGTTTATTTTAGATAATGAAAAAAATACTACGTTTAACCCTGAAATCATTTACAAAAACTCTGAAAAAAGAAGAATATCTGATAATAAATTAATTGTATTCAATAAAAACAGCATAGAAATTAAAGAATTTACATTTTCTTTAATAATGCAATTAGATTCTGATGAAAACATATCCAAATCCATTTATTCAATTGTTAATCAAAGCTTAAATTTTTCAGAACATATACAATTAATCTTGATTAACGAGGATACCGATGAAGATTTATTTGAAATCACGGAAAAATTCCATAAAAAATATCCTGAAAACATTTTCGTTTATTCCAAACCAAAAGAAGAAAACTATATATCATTCGGATTAAGCAATTCCAGTGCCCAATATGTTACTTTTTTAGAATGCGGAGATTTCTTGTCAGACAATGCACTAGAAGAAGCATATAACTTAATTAAAGAAAATGATGAAGTAAACCTTGTTTCAATTCCATTTATCATAAACGATAGTTCTGATGCATATGAATTAAATGACAAATTCAATGATTGTAATGATAAAGGATATGCAATTATTGATTTAGAAGAAAAAAGCCAATCCATTCAAACATTGTTACAATCCACATTAATTAAATCATCCATAATAAAAGAGTGCAATAAGAAGTTTGACCCCGACAGTTCTCTTGAAGACATGTTGTTGGTGAATAAACTTCTTATTAAAGAAAATAAACTGGCTTTATTAAATACATGTTCCTACAATTCCTTTAAAGACAAAGATTACTCTTTCAGGACTGTCTATGAATGTGAAGACTTTTTAAGCAATATTGAAATTTTACAGTCCTATGAAAGTAGTGAAAAAAACAGCTCATACCATGACAACGTACTCCTATATTATATTAAAGAATTTGTCAACAAATCTTCAGAGATTAATATTGATGATTCCATATTGTCAAGACTATCAAAGATACTTTTAAAGATTGACATAAACAACATAGTAAATCATAACTATTTAGATAATGATCTTAAGACATTTTTGCAATATTTAAGAGGCAATGAGAATAAGGAAATTAAAACCTCCGAGGAAGGTAATCTTTATGTAAATAAAGAAAACATCAACAATAGTTCAGAGATATTTATTGAAGATATGGATATTGACAAAGAAAAAATAATTATTAAAACCTGTTTAGATTCTTATTTGAATACGGATTATATAAATATCGAACTAGTTCAAATTGAGGAAAACAATGAAAATAGAATAATAACTCCAATCGATGAAAACAAATTTGTCAAAGATTATTTGGGAATAAATTGGAAATATTCGTCCAAATATATTTTTAACATTGATTTAGATAATACACAGGATAATTCCTATTACTTTAAAGTAAATTATGAAGATAATAACGATAAAATTTCATTCAATCCAAAAATAAAATATAATACCACAATACCTGAAGATAAACAGGTTATTAAAGAAAATACTTTAATTACATTGAATGACGAGTATTTCAAAGCAGGCAAAGGATTTAATTTCTCAATTGTTATTGCAATTTATAATACGGGCGAGTACTTGTATGAAACATTTGATTCAATCATTAACCAAACACTCGATTTTAAAGAAAATGTACAATTAATCTTGGTCGATGACGGTAGTGAAGACAATTCTAAAGAAATCTGTCTGTATTATCAGAGAAAGTATCCTGAAAACATAAAAGTTATCTCTCAATTAAACTCAGGACAAGCAACTGCACGTAACAACGGACTCAAATATGTCAAAGGTAAATATGTTAACTTCCTAGATAGTGATGATTATCTATCAGAAAATACATTAGAAAACGTGCTTGAATTCTTTAACAAACATGAATCCGAAATTGATTTAGTAGCAATACCAATAAAATTCTTTGGAAGAAATGAAAATTATCACTTATTAAACGACAAGTTCAAGAAAGATGCAATAATTGATTTGGAAAAAGATGCTAATAACCCACAATTATCTGCATCAAGTGCATTTTTTAAGAAAGATCTTTTCACTAAATTCCAATTTGCTACGGATATAATCACTTCCGAAGATTCAATAATGATTAATGAAATATTGTTAGAAAAAATGAAATATGGTGTGGTACACTCTGCAATGTATTATTACCGTAAACGATACGATGAAAGTTCCACTATTGACAGATCCAGACTTAAAAAAGAGTTCTTTACAGACAAATTGGACAAATATTTCAAGAAATTGGAGGATTATTCTTGTTCAAAAACTGGAAAGGTAGAACCGTTTATTCAATATTTAATTGCATATGATATACAATGGTTAATGAAAGAACCGGAACTGTCTTTACTCGATGAGGAAGAAAAGAAAGAATTTTGGACTAAATTAAAAGATGTTGTCAGAAAATTGGATGAAAAAGTTGTTCTTAACAACAATTTTATTACTAATCCACAGTTCAAGGACTTCTTCAGATATATGATAACCGGCAATAAAGAAGTAGAAATAAAAAACAACAATGCCGTTATTAAAGTTTCAGATAAGCAAATAGACAGTTTACAATCACATACACTGTGGATTGACATTGTTGAAATAAAGAATGACTTCCTGAATATTTCTGGTTTCTTAAACAGTAACTTTAGTTATGACAATATAGAAATTGTGGCCGTTAAAGAAAACTGGAAAGGGGATGTTATCGGAGAATACGTTCAACAAAGAGTTGAATATCCTACACGTAAAGACATGAAATTTTTAGAGTATACCTGGCAGTATAAAAATAATTTTGACTTGAAAGTTCCTCTTGAAGTGAACGAAAAATGTAGAGTAAAAATTCTTACAAGGTATTACCCTAAAGATGCCGTGGAAAATATTGTTTACCGTTACTTGAAAATCAATTTCCATAAACATGCACGTCTCTCAAACCAAAGCAATTATAAAGTGAAAGATTCACATTTACTAACATTTAAAAACAATGCTTTTGAACTTGAAGGCTACAGATTCAAAAAAATGAGACAAAAAGAACAATCTTTCAGAGAGCATCTAAAAAAATCCAAACCAAATGGATTTAAAGAAGCCATCAATCTTAGACGATTAGCTTCTGTTTTATATTTCATTAATACCCGATTCTTAAGAAAACAGATATATTTATTCATGGACAGAACTAACAAGGCTGATGATAATTCAGAACATTTATTTAAATATGCTAATCAGCAAGGTGACGGTATAAAGAAATATTTCATATTAGAAAAAGATTCACGTGACTATAATAGACTATCCAAAATAGGTACTGTTGTTGGTTACAAAACATTCAAACATAAACTGTTATATTTATTGGCCCATAAGATTATTGCTTCACATCCGGATGAAAGCCTGTTAAATCCATTTTATGATGACGATAAAAATAAAGACACAAGAACTTTATACAACGGTTTAATAACTTCAGATATTTACTTCCTACAACATGGCGTAACAAAAGATGACATAGCCTACTATCTGAGAAAATATGATAAGAATTTGTCCTTAATTGTTACAGTTTCCGAAGAGGAACGGGAATCATTTACCGATGGCCGATACGCATACGATCCGGATATTGTCCAGGTACTTGGTTTCCCAAGATATGATAATCTAAAGAATGATAATAATAAGAAACGTATCCTGATAGTTCCAACATGGCGTAACTATCTTGAAGGTAGTGAAAAATTATTCACAAGCTCAGAATATTATGAAAATCTTAATAATCTTGTTAAAGATGAACGATTAATTAAATTAGCTAAGGAACATGACTATGAAATACTGTTCAAACCTCATCCAAGGTTGGAATATACAATTCCAAATACTGACATTAGATATTTAGATTTATTTGAATTTGATGACAATATTAAGATATCCTATGATGAAACATATCCTGAATTATTTGAAACAGGATCATTGTTGATAACGGATTATTCATCTGTATTCTTTGATTTTGCATATTTGAAAAAACCTATCATTTACTACCATTATGCAGATGATTATCATCATGAAGACAGTTACTTCGATTATGAAAGCATGGGCTTTGGTGATAAAATTAAATCTCATGATGACTTAATAAATAAAATAGAGGAATATATTCTTAATGACTGTAAAATGGAAGATAAATATGTTGACAGAGTAAATAATTTCTTCAAATATACTGATAAAAACAATTGTAAACGAGTATATGATTGGATTAAGAATCATTAATTACGAGATTTCATAAAAATATTCAAAACCTATAAATCAAGAAATAATTAAAAATAATAATAATTACTTTAAAGGATAGGTTTGAATAATATGATAATTGATCTTTTATCAACTGCAGAAGAAAGTTTCTTAAAAAAATACGCCTATAAATTCAAAACAGATTGTACCAAATTTGATATAAAATACAACATCACAACAGAATATTCAAGAAACTATCCTCAGATAAGCTTGAATGCCAGAGAAGAAATACAAGTTCTCTATAAAATCAAAGATCATTGGAATAATTATAATGCTAAAGCCAATCAGGAAACTATTTCAATTGATTTATCCAAAGAAATATCTTCTGAAGAGCATGTTGAAATAATTATTCATCCACCAATTGTAGGTGACTTAACAAAATTAAATATTGAAATCCCACAGGGTTTTGATATTCAAATTAATGATTTCCAAGAAAAAATACTGGTTGCTGGTGGTGTCCATACTTATGGAATGGGTATCAATGCAGCCGGCACAATGTTTTCCAATATTATTGCTAGAAAAATGAATTTAACCCCCTATCACCTATCTTTTCTTGATAGAAACTTTTTAGACAAGATAGACAATTATTTTGTTGAAGACAAGATTGATTGCAAATATGAATATGGCATCCTGGAACTGGATTATTACAAGCAAGATGATTTTATTGTTGATAATTTTCTTCTTAAAACAGTAAGGCACATGCTAAAACATTGCAATAAAGTAATATGCTGGTATACTATTCCAAGATATTACAAAGAAAAACAATACGAACTATTTTACACATTAGACCCTTTATTGAATGGTGACAAACTAATTTTAAAAGACATGAGCTTTCTTCATGATTCTGAATTTTTTGATCGGTGCACATCCAGTAATAACTTCATCAATGACTATGCAAATATTTTGATTTATAAAATCATCAAAGAAGATATGGAGAGGTTACAATGGAATATTTAAACTCTATTGATGAAAACATCAGGAGCGTAAATGAAAAAGAATATATGTTCATTGATGTTTTTCAGAATAAAGACTTATTTTTCGAAAACTATGATTATATAGATAATAATTCCATAATTGACGAAAAATCCCTTAATTATAACATTTATGGAAATAGAATGCAATTTTCAACTACTTCTAAAAAAATAGTTTTTAAAGTTGAATTAAAAGCAAATACGACGAATCTTAAATTGGCTGACTGGAATTCCAGAGGATTTGACGTTTATAAAATAAAAAACAATAAATATTATCATAAAACCGTATTTGCACCCTTTGGGAATAATAACATATTTTCAGAGGTCATCTCGAACACCCCCAATGATGATTTATGCGTATTTCTACCGAACTTTATGCATATTCAAAAAATATTTATTGGTATAGAAAGAAATAATACTATTAAGAAAAGTAAAAATATGAATAATGAAAATCCAATATTATTTTTTGGAAATTCAATTACCCAAGGAGCATCAGTATCTCGTAGTGGAAATTCGTATCCCAACATAATTAGTCGAGAACTAAATAAAGATGCCATAATATTTTATAAAACAAAACAAATTGAAATAAACAAACAATTAGCTGAAAAAATTAGTTTAATAAATAATAACGATATAGTGATACTCATATCTTTAAATCAATATTTAATTAACCATATTCATACATTAGAAGAATTTATTAGTATTATTTCTGAATCAAAGACTGACAGGAAAATAATATTTTTAATTGATGACACATCGATAAGAAAACTAGAAAACTACCATTATAGAAAAAACATTCACAACAGAAAAAATCGTGTCATAATATATTTTAATGAGTTATTTGATGAAGATGAACTGGATTATATCAAATATGATGATAATCATTTCTCGGAATATGCTACTTACATTCTTTCTGATAAGATATGCGAATTTTTAGGATAATTATCAACGGGGAAGAACATGTACAAGATTTCAATTATCATACCAGTTTATAATGTTGAGAAGTATATTGACAATACATTTAAATCAATATACAATCAGACAATTGGTTTTGAAAATTTAGAAGTAATCTTCATTGATGACTGTTCTTCAGATCAAAGTAAAATTAAAATCAGAGAGTATGAGAATAAATATGAAAATGTAAAGGGACATTATTTGGATGAAAATAGCGGATTTGCAGGAAAACCTAGAAATATTGGAATAGAAAAGGCCAGTGCAGAATACATCATGTTCCTAGATTCTGATGATTATTTAACAGAAAATGCCTGTGAAATTTTATACAAGAAAATTACTACAGAAGATATTGATCTGGCTTCAGGAAATTTTTCCATTCAACGAAAAGATAATCTGATTCCATGGGATTATGTTGAAATCACTGATTCAATAACCATTAATGACATAAACGAAAAACCGTCATTATTAATACTTCCACCATCCATATGGACAAAAATATATAAAAAAGAATTTCTTTTAAAAAACAATATACGATTTAATGAAAATCTGCCCGGACAGGATGCATTATTTATCTATTCTGTTCTTACAAAGGCCAAAGGAATATCCTTTGCCAACAAAGAATTAGTAATTTATAATAAACGAGAGGATGATAGTTCAAACAAGTCTGTTACAGGTACTTTTACCTTTGAACGTTTACATGAGTTCTTAGAAGTATATGATAAAATGTATGAAGTTTTAAAGAAATATGATACTGAATATGTGATTTGTTTAAACAGTCACCTCTCCTATTGGACTTCATTATTTGAAAAAACCGATTTAAGTACTAATGAACGAGTAAACCTGGTTAAATACTATAAGGAACTTTTCAACAGAATCAATAAACATAAAACCGGTAATTCAGAATTATTGAAGATAATTACTCCAATACTGTCAAAAAACTTAATTAAATTCTTAAACACCTACTGCAACATTACAGAAAATGAAACATTTAATTATTATGATGTTATCAAGAATTATCAGAAAAAAATTACCAAACTTAATGATGAATTATACCTAGAAAAAAACTCTGAAAACATACAAAACATAAACAAGCCAAAAAAGATTTCACACAACAGCATTGTTTTCGATAAAAAAGTTAAAATTTCAGTTATTATTCCCATATATAATGTCGAAAAATATTTGCATAATTGCATCAACAGTGTTCTTAATCAGACATTCACTGATTTTGAAATAATTTGCATAAATGACAACTCCACTGACTCTTCACCGGCAATTCTAAATTATTTTGCTAAAAAAGATGATAGGGTAAAAATAATCAACAATACAGAAAATCTTGGACCGGGTGCATGTAGAAATATTGGAATAAATTACTCAAACGGGGAATACATTCAATTCCTAGATTCCGATGATTGGTTGGATGAAAATTCCTTAGAAAAGTTGTATGATGCTGCAACCAAATATGATTCAGAAGTCATAATATTTAAATTAATTAATTATGATTACAGAAAAGATGAGTTCTATAAATCAGAATATTATTCCATGGACAATCTCAATATAAATTATGATAAATCCTTAACTTATAAAGAAATTGGAAATGATGTAATTTTCAATATTCCAAACAGTCCTTGCAATAAGTTTCTAAAAAGTTCATTTATTAAAAAAAACTCAATATATTTCCCTGAAGAAGTGATATACGAAGATAATCCTTTCTTTTTTGAAATAATGTACGAATCAAATTCGATATTGTTTCTCAATGAATACTTATACAACAGAAGCAGACGAGAATATTCCATCACAAATTGTACTGACAGTAACTTGTTGAACATAATAACTATCTCTGAAATAGTGCTAAATTACTTCAAAAATAGTGGTTTATACGAGAGCTGTAAAGATAATGTCCTGAATTACATCATCAGCATCATTATCAAAAAATATTACATGATTGATAGGGAATATAAAGAGGAATATTATCGGAACATGAAAAATAAAATCAGTGAATATGAAACGAAATATATGTTAAAAGAAGACTTTGAGAAATATTTGAATCAACTGAACAAAAGAAACTATCATTTAATGATGAATACGGAAGATTATGAGGATTTTGCAAAAAGAATCTAATGAACTGGTGTTAAACATGTTATTAAAAAAAATTAAAAATTTCTTATTGAATAAAAGCCATAGCTTCAAGTATTATAAGGAACAATACACACTCCTTAACAATCAAAACTTAGAAAAACAAAGGATTATTGATGAATTACGGAATAAAAATAAGAATTTAGAATTTGAAATTAGGGAACTGACAAATGACAACAATTCCAAAAATGAAAAGATTCAAGAAATTAATGCACAAAACGAAAATATGACTCAGATACTATCTGAAATAATAAACATCAACGAATCCATATGTCTTATTGAAAAGAAAATTAGTTTAAATAAGATGCACAATGAAAAATGTTATGATAATTTAATGATGTATAACAATAATGAATTTGAAAAAATAGAGAAAATTATTGGAGAATTAGACTAATCATTATTTATTTTTATTCTTATCTAACTCTTCATCGATTATTGCAATTATTTGAGGATACTTGTCAATAATTTTTTCCAGCTGTACATTGTTTTGATTTGCACCAATATTCTGGGACCACAATGTTTTCTCATTAATTAAATTTCGTTCTCTTGCCGGATTTACATAGGTCAGTAATGTCGGATTATGATTCTTAGCTATTTTTATTTTAGTATTGTTTAAAACTGCCATTGCCCATAACCAAATATCATCAGCATCTTCACATAATTCCCTGAATATACTTTCATCAGTGACATCACTATAGAGACTATGTGGTGGATACAGTACTCCTCCCACACCTGTAATGAAATTTAAAAATGAAGCTTCCATTTCATCCTCTATGATTTTCCAGTTTACATAATTTTCAAATTCACCATTATTATAAAGCATCCTTCTTAATCTATGTCCAACGATTAATTCAGGATACTTCTGATGTTCCTCATACAAAACTTTTAACCAATTCTCAGGATAGAAAATATCATCATCTGCTGTTACAATGATATCATCAGGATAATCCTTTAGTGCAGGTATAACCTTCGTGTAGGATTTAATATCTTTGCAGAATTTAATAGTCAATCCGTGTTTCTTAAGACGTAACACTTCTTTAGGTAAATCCAGTTCTTTTTCTGGAAACTTATCTTCACCCAAGTATAATATTATTTCATCCGGTTTAACTTCCTGTTTTAATAGTGAATATAAACAATAATGTATATCATACATTCTTTCAGGTATTGAAGTTAATGAAACTATTAATCTTGGCTGCCGTTTGTTGGTTGCAGTACCTTTGTTGTCAAATGATTGTATTTTATCATCCAACTCTAATTTGTTGATATGATTTACCCTTAACTCTTTAGGACTAAATCTTATATTTCCTTCATAGAATCCCTTTGATACAAAATATACTAAAGGATTTAATGGTGATTTTAACACGTTGTCATCAGATTCCTTATAATATAGCGTTTCAAATTTTTCACATGGATTTTTGTTTTCTTCATAACCCTTGTATATGTAATGAAGTAATGGATCAATATCCAAATTATAATCGTATTGCTTTTTATAATACATTTCATCAAAAAGTCCCATTTGCTTAATTTTCTTATAGGAATCCATATTAATATAATTTCCATTGTTCAAATCATCAGAAATTCTATTAAATATTTCTATTTTATTTAAGTCAAGATTCCTGTTAAGGAAACTCATTAATGTATCATATCTGTTCTCATTATTCTCTGCAATACTATTTAATAAGGATATGTCCCTTTCATCATTCTGTATTGTTAATAGTTTTTCCATAATTTCGTTGTTTTTCTGATTATGCTTATCGTTAAACTTATCCATACTGCCCATAATCATATTATTCGAATCCGACAGGAGGGATAACTGTGATAATACATTCTTGTCGCCATTGCTGATAAGTGAAGTAATTTGTTCCTGACCTTTTCTTATCAAGTCCATACCTGCATCATTAATATCTACGAATTCTTTATAATTTTTTTGAATTAAACTGTTATTTGATTCAAGTTGTGTCCCTAATGTAGATAATTCTTTTTCAATCTTTTCATTAATTAGTTCCTTAGAACTGTTTTGATTATCCAGTATGATGTTTTTATTCTGATTCATTTCATCAGTTATTGTTGTCAACTGATTTTCCATTACAGAATTGTTTGTAGTAATATCATCTATTTTTAACTGAAGTTCATTGTTGTTTTTATAAAATTGATTAATTATGTCTTTATAGTTCTGTGAGGTATATGATAAGTATTTATTCACGTCATTCTTTAACGAATTATAATTATTTAAGAGAACATGTAAATTAAAATCAATAGATTGTAGTTGACCATTAAAATTATTTTGGATAAAATTAAGATTTTCATCATTGGTGTGAATCACATTTTCTAGAACTTCATCATTTTTAACATTATTCTGGTTTAATTTTTCCAATAATTTATCATTTTTACTGTTGCTGTGAATAACTTTTTCCAATATCTTGTCATTTTTACTGTTAGTCTGAGTTATTTTTTCCATCAGCCGAATATTTTCATCAGACAATACGCGAATATTTTTTTCAAAAAACTGTTTTAATTCACTTATTATTTCATTACGATTATTGTTTATCTGATTAATTTGATTTTTATATCTGATATTTTCTTCTTTTAATTCCTGAATTTCATTATTTAACTTCTTTATTTCAATCAAATCATTATTATGCTGGAAAATAGATGATTCATAATGATTTTTATAAAAAAGATAACTGTTACTATGATTAAGTATATACTCAAAAATTCTATTAAGTAAATTCATAAAAATTACCTGGAAAGTTAAAATTAAAAAAAAATAAGGGAGATGAATTTATTATTTATCTTTGAAAGTTAAAATCAGTTTTCTGAATGGTTCAGTTATTTTCCAACTTGAAGAAGACAAAACATCCCCTCTAAATTGTCTTAATTTTTGATTTTCACTTTTTAATGATTCTAATTCATTTTTAAGTTGATTAATTTCGTTATTTAACCCTTTTACATTATCTGTTAATTTATTCGTTTCATTGTTCAAATAATTATTTTGCTGAAGTAATTTTTCCTTTTCTTTAACTAAATTATCATTGTCCTTAACAAATTTATCCTTATCCCGAACCAACATATTCTTATCTTGAGATAACTTATCATTATCCTTAGATAACCTATCATTATCCTTAGATAACCTATCATTATCCTT